>JACSRE010000289.1 GCA_014879945.1 Myxococcus sp. | reverse complement strand
AGTGCCCGCAGGGCCGCCGCCGCATCCGACGAGCCGCCGATTCGCGCGGTCTGCGGCCCACACGCCACCATCAGACCACCCAGGGCCACCGCCACGAACGTGCGCATGGAGCCGCTGTGCCTCCCTGCGCCGCTTTCCGCAAGGCGTTCCAGCGGCCCGTCACTGCAGGCGGACACTCTTCCGCGCTATCGGGCTCCGGCGTCGGCCGTCCACCGCGCGACCTGGGCCGCGAGGGTCGCCTGGCGCTCGGCGCTCAGCGGGCCCAGCTTCTCCTGCACCTCGTCCCACGCGTCGCGCGCGTCTTCGTCTTCCGGGTCGAGCGTCACCGCGTAGAACAGCTCGGTGCGGGCCTCGTCGTGGCGCTCCTGCCGCGCGAGCACGATGCCCAGCATGGTGTGCCCCATCGGCACCAGCGGGTCCTCGAGGAGCGCTCGCTGGAGCTCGACGACCGCCGCGTCTTCCCGGCCGCGCACGCCCAGCCAGTGCCCGAAGCCAGCGCGCCGCGAGGGCGTCGGCGTGGGCCCCAACCACCCCCGGTAGACGGCGATGGCCTCGTCGAGGCGGCCCTGGGCCTCGAGCAGCTCGATGAGCAGCGAGGCGGTGCGCTCCTCGTTGGGCGCCTTCGCGAGCTTCTCACGCAAGAGCTTCTCGCGGTCGAGCTCGCGGCTGGCCATCGCGCGACGGTGGCGGTCGAGCACCTTCTTCGCTTCTTCCAGCAGCCCCTCACGCTCCAGCGCGTCGAGGAGCTCACCGGCGAGCGCCTCGTTCGCGGGGTCGCTGGCGAACTTCTTCTCGAGGCCCTGCCGCTTGATGCGCGCGGTGCGGTGGGCGGCGGTCTCGCCCGTGCGGCGGGTCAGCACCCACGGCGTCGCCACCACCCCGAGGGCCAGCACCAGCTCGAACACGATGATGCGCCCCACCACCGTCTTGCGGTGGGCGGCCGCGGCGGCCAGCTCGTCGGGGTCGTCTGGCGGCCTTCGGGCGGGCGCCACCACCACGAACGACCTCGTCATCAGGTCGGCCAGGCCACGCCCATCAGGTCGGGTCAACGCGACCAGGTTCCCGGCCAGCGCGCCGACGAAGGCGACCACCGACGCGAAGAGCATCACCATGCCCAGCCCGGTCGGCACCACGAAGGCCATCATTCCCAAGAGCTGCGAGACGACGCCGGCCAGCACCGTCAGCAGGTACGCCGCGGGGAACAGCCCGCGCCCGAGCAGCTCGCGGAAGAGCACGTTCGCCAGGTCGACCGGGTGTCCGTCTTCGCGGGCCAGCTCGAGGCCCATCAGCCGCATGCCGACCGTCTTCTGCAGGAACGCCAGGGGCACCACCGACCAGCCCAGCATCACCGCCAGCACGCCCCACATCGGCAGCACCACGCCCAGGAGCTTCATCGGCACGATGAAGGTCACCATCGAGAGCAGCACCAGCGCTGACCCGTCGATGAGTCCGGCCAGCACCCGGCGGCTCAGTGGGGCGAGCGTCATGGGGCCACTGAAGGCGGGCTGGGCGCTCAACGCAACAGCGGCGAGGGTGAGGCAGCGGTGGCTCCCGGGCGGGCCTGCGTCTACATTCGCGCTGGGGGTTACGCATGGAGACGGACGAGGCGCGGCGCATCAAGGCGCTGCAGGACTACCGGGTGCTCGACACCGCCGCCGAGGAGGTGTTCGACAGCATCACCGAGCTGGCCAGCGCCATCTTCAAGACGCCCATCGCGCTGGTGTCGCTGATCGACGAGCACCGCCAGTGGTTCAAGTCGAAGGTCGGCCTCGAGGTGAGCGAGACCCCGCGCTCGGTGGCGTTCTGCGACCACGCCATTCGCGCCAACGAGACGATGGTGGTGCCAGACGCCACCCAGGACCCGCGCTTCAAGAACAACCCCCTCGTCGTCAACGAGCCCTTCGTCCGGTTCTACTGCGGGGTGCCCTTGCGCACGCCCGAGGGCCACAACCTGGGCACGCTCTGCCTCATCGACAAGAAGCCCCGCACCATCTCGGAGCGGGAGCGACGGGGGCTCGAGGCGCTGGCCCGGCAGGTCGAGGCCGGCCTCGAGATGCGTCGCCGGCTGGTCCTGCTCGAAGAGTCCCTCGAGACGCAGCGCGCGACGCAGCAGAGCCGCGAGCTGTTGGCGTCGATGCTGGTGCACGACCTGCGCGGGCCCCTCACCACCATCACCCTCATCGCCAGCGGGCTTCACACCGAGGGCCCCGCGCTGGAGCAGGACCTTGAGGACCTGGTGCTCGAGGCCGAGCGGTCGCAGCGCATGCTCACCGACGTGCTCGACATCTGCCTCTACGGGCTCGGGCAGCTGCGGCTGCGCCGGGTTCGGCTGGTGGCCGGGCCCCTCCTCACCGCCGTCGCCAGGCGGGTGGCGGCCCGCGCGCGGGTGCGCAAGCAGACCGTTCGGGTCGAGCCCAGCACCGAAGACCTCAACCTCGACGCCGACCCGGAGCTCCTCGGCCGCGTCATCGAGAACCTGCTGACGAACGCGATGCAGCACGGGCCGGTGGGCGGCGAGATCGTCGCCTCGGCCAGCCGGGTCAACGGCTCGGTCCGCTTCGAGGTGCGCGACCAGGGCAAGCCGCTCTCGCCCGAGGCGAGGGTCGCCGTCTTCGCGCCCTTCGAGTCGGGCGCCGGGCCCCACGGCAGCCACGGCATGCGCAACGTGGGCCTCGGCCTCACCTTCTGTCGCATGGCCGTCGAGGCCCACGGCGGTCGCGTGGCCGTCGAGCCGGGCGCCTCGGGCGGCAACTGCTTCTTCGTCGAGCTGCCGATCGACGCCTCGGCCTGAAGGGCTTCGGTGCTTTTCGATGGCAAACCGCCGCGGCGGGCGCGAGGAGGCAGCCGCCATGACCGCCGTGCCACCGCCCGCCGAGCTGACCCGAGAGCAGAAGGTCTTCACGCTGGCGGGCACCCTGCTGGCGATGTTCCTGGCGGCGCTCGACCAGACGGTGGTGGCCACCGCGGGCCCCGACATGCAGCGCTCGCTGCACCTGGCGCCCGACCTCTACACGTGGATCACCACGGCCTACCTGGTGTCATCGACGGTGCTGGTGCCGGTGTACGGGCGCCTGTCTGACCTCTTCGGGCGGAAGGTCATTCTGGTGGTGGGCGTCGTCATCTTCCTGGGCGCCTCGGCCCTGTGCGGCATCTCGCAGAACGCCACCCAGCTCATCGCCTTCCGGGCGCTCCAGGGCGTGGGGAGCGCGTCGCTCTTCACCTCGGCCTTCGCGGTGGTGGCCGACCTCTTCACGCCCGCCGAGCGGGGCAAGTACACGGGCCTGTTCGGCGCCGTCTTCGGCATCTCGTCGCTGGTGGGCCCGCTCCTGGGCGGCTTCATCACCGACCACTTCGGCTGGCACTGGGTGTTCTTCATCAACCTGCCCATCGGCGCCGTGGCGCTGGGCTTCATTCTGCTGCGCATGCCGCCGCTGAAGACGCAGCTGGCGGTGCGGCCGACGGTCGACGTGATGGGCGCGGTCTTGCTGGCGGTGGGGGTGGTGCCGCTGCTGCTGGGCGCGTCGCTCGGCCGCGCGGTGCTGCGCGAAGGCGACGTGGGCTACCTGTGGACGTCGCCGCCCATGCTGGCGATGGGCCTGCTGGTGGTGGTGGGCCTTTTCGGCTTCGTGGCGTGGGAGCTCAAGGTGAAGCACCCGCTGGTCGACCTCTCGCTCTTCAAGGTGCCGGCGGTGAAGTGGGGCGTGGCGGCGATGTTCGTGCTCGGCGCGGCCTTCTTGACGCCGATGGTCTTCTTGCCGCTCTTCATGGTGAACGTGGTGGGCGTCACCGCGACGGCCTCGGGCCTCACCATCAGCCCGCTGGTGATGGGCATCGTCGCGGGCAACGTGCTGTCGGGGCAGCTCGCCTCGCGCTTCGGCCGCTACAAGCCCTTCATGCTGGTGGCGCTGGTGGTGCTGACGGTGGGCTTCCTGGTGATGGGCTTCACCCTCACCGCGTCGTCGACGCAGTCCGAGGTGACGCTCAAGATGGTGCTGCTGGGGCTGGGCCTGGGCCCGTCGATTCCGCTCTACACGCTGGCCGTGCAGAACGCGGTGCCGCCGCACCAGATGGGCGTGGCGACCTCGATGACGACGTTCTTCCGCTCCATGGGCTCGACGGTGGGCGTGGCCATCGTGGGCTCGCTGTTCGCGACGACGTTCTCTGAGAGCGTCTCGACGCGGCTGGCGCAGGCCACCGGGGGCCTGCCACCCGAAATGGTGCAGCGCTTCTCGCAACGGCAGCGCGCCCCCGATGGTGAAGGCGGCGGCGGCATGACGTTCAACGTGGACGCTCAGAAGCAGAAGGCGGGTGACGCGCTCGAGGGCGCGCGCAGGGTGGCGCTCAAGGCGCTCGACGGAGACCGCCTGGCCGCGCTCGCGGTGCAGGCGAGCCCCCTGGCCGACGACGCCTTGAAGGCCGCGGTCGAAGGGGGAGGGCCGAAGGGGCAGGCGATGGCGCGCGCCGAGAAGACGTGGCTGCGGGTGCAAGAGGCCGCGCAGGACCCGGGCCGGTGGGCGGCGCTCCTCGAGGCGAACGAGCTGGCGCCCGAGGTGAAGAAGGCCGCGCTCCAGGTCTCGCCCGCGGCGCTGAAAGACGGCCCCGGCCCCGCGCTCGCGCTCCTGCCGGTGAAGGCCCTCATCGACGCCGAGGCGGAGCGGCTGGGCGCGATGGCGCTCCAGAAGGCGCAGAGCCGCGTCGAGCTGCGCCTCTCGGTCGAGCGCCCGAAGGTGCTCGGCGTCATCGACGCCGTGGGCCGGGCCTTCAAAGAGGGCTTCACCGACGCCATCTCGCTCGTCTACCGGCTCGCCGCGGTGCTGGCGGTGCTCGCCTTCCTGGTGACGCTCAAGATTCCGCAGCTGCCGCTGCGCGGGCGCGAGCTGGCGATGGCGCCGCCCGAGTAGCGGGTCTCAGGCGCCGGTGGCGCAGAGCCCGTGGTGCGCATCGCCAACTCGTCGACTCTACGGGCCTTCTATCCGCGAGCCTCCTTCAGCAGCACGCTCACGCACCCGGCGGCGCGTGCGCTGCGACGTGGTGCACCGCTCGAGGCAGCGTAAGGCCGAGTCGGTGCTGCACGCGCTGGCCGAGGAGAACGAGGAGTGAGACGAGTTGCACGACGGGCGAGGA
>JACSRE010000212.1 GCA_014879945.1 Myxococcus sp. | reverse complement strand
AGCGGCGGCGGCTCCAGCGGCGGCGGCTCCAGCGGCGGCGGCTCCAGCGGCGGCGGCTCCAGCGGCGGCAGCGGCGGCGGCGCGCCCATCAGCTGCACCACCGGCTGCGTGACGCCTCCCCCCGCGCGCTGCAGCAACGCGAACACCCTGGTGACGCCGCAGGCCAACGGCACCTGCATCAACGCGCAGTGTGTCTTCAGCGAGAACCAGGCCGCGTGCCCCTACGGCTGCGTCAACAACGCCTGCGCGCTCCCCTCGACGTGCACGCCCAACTCGAGGCGCTGCAACGGCACGCAGATTCAGACGTGCAACAGCAACGGCAGCGCGTGGCTCTTCGCGCAGAACTGCACCGGCACCTGCACCATGGGCCTGTGCGACGCGCCCTGCACGCCGAGCGCGCGCCGCTGCAACGGCAACGACCTGCAGGTCTGCAACACCGGCGGCACCGCGTGGACCTCGATGATGGCGTGCGCGCAGGGCTGCGTGGCCGGCGCCTGCCTCACCGACGTGCTCGAGGTGAACGGCAACACCGTGACGATGGACGGCGAGTACCGCTACTCGCAGCGCGTGACGGTGAAGAACGGCGGCCGCATTCAGGTGACGCCGGGCCGCAAGCTCACCATCTACGCCCCCGTCATCACCGTCGAGATCTCCTCGTTCATCAGCGGCACCGGCACGAGCGGCGGCACCTGCGCGGCGCCGCCCGACGACGTGTTCCAGGGCATTCGCCTCATCGCCAACCAGGTCACCATCGACGGCTCGGTCACCTGGTCTGGCTCGGCGTGTTCGAGGAACGGCGTGGTGATTCGCGCGGGCACCATCGACGGCGCGGGCACGGTGACGAGCAACGCGCGCTCCCTGCTGCTGTACGGCGCGGGCGGCGTGGCCCCCGGCCTGACGGCGACCGGCGCGACGCGCAGCCTGATGCCGCCCGAGGTCATCACCAGCAGCAACTACCCCGAGGGGGGCACCTACAACGACGACGGCCCGCCGCCCGTCTACACGTGGAGCAAGCCCGCCCCGAACATCACCGGCTACTACTACACCGTCGGGTACGGCTCCCAGACGCCGGTGGCCACCAGCTCGTTCCTCGGCGTCGAGGCGCTGGCCGGCCGCGAGACGCCGCCGGTAGGGAAGACGTTCCTCGACGTGGTGAGCATCGACAGCACGGGCACCATCGGCACCGTGCCGCACGAGTTCGTCATCGACATCGTCGGCGCGCCGCCGCAGCTCGCGTCGCCCACCAACCCGGTGCAGGGCATGTTCTCGCCCAACCCCACGGTGGTGATGGCGTGGGACGGCGGCAACCCCTCGGTCGGCTACTACCGGGTGTTCGACCGCTACCCCACCACGCGGCCCACGGCGGCCACGGGCACCTTCGAGCCCACCAACAAGAACCCGCCGCAGGTGCTGCTGCAGAACGTCGACGACGGGCGCTGGTGGTTCCACATGATCGCCCTCGACAGCATGGGCTACTCGACGCGGTCGGCCGCGCACTACGAGGTGGCCATCGGCATGGCGCCTGACGCGGGCACCATCGCCGGCAAGGTGACCGGCCCCAACGACGCCGGCATCGCGGGCGCGACCGTCGTGGTGCAGCGCGGGCTGTACGTCACCACCACGGCGGCGGGCGGCGTGTACACCTTCAACGGGCAGATTCCGGCGGGCACCTACGAGGTCGTCGCGAAGGACGAGCGCCCCGACGCGGGCCAGCTCCAGGCGAACGCCGCCATGGTGACGGTGACGCCGGCCACCACCACCGAGCTGAACTTCACGCTGAGCCCCGGGGTCGGCTGCCCGACGTGCACCGACGTCTGCTCGGGCGTGGCGTGCGGAGCGCCCGACACCTACTGCGCGCCGGGCGGGCGCGGCGGCACCTGCCGGGCGGGCGCCTGCGTCAACGACTCGAGCTTCCGGGTCGCGCAGCTCGGCGTCACCCGCGGCTCGACCATCGGCCAGCCCGACGTGCACTTCCCGAGCTACTACGGCTCCACCGCCTACCGCGGCGGCGACGTCACCCTCGTCTTCGTGCCTGCGACGTCGAGGTCCTACTCCTTTCGCCTCGACTCGTCGGACCCGAACGCCAGCCTCCTCGGGTACGTGACCTCGGCGGCCCCGTGCTCGACCTCGGTGCCGGCGAGCACCGCCACGTTCGTGTACCAGGGCAGCTCGGCGCGGAGCTTCAGCCTGAACGCGGGCGTGCCCTTCTTCATCATCGTCGACTCCGACCTCGGCTACGAAGCCAGCTTCGAGCTCAGCATCAACTGACGCACGGTGGGCTCGATGTCGGTCACGAAGGTGAGCTCGACCCCGCCGCCTTGGCCGGCGCCCGCGACGGGAAACGTCACCCACCCGCCTGACGGGCCGTGCAGGTCGATGCTGGTTCCGCTGGCCACGTTGCGCGCGAAGAAGATGTCGAAGGCGTTCACCGGCTGGCGCGGCCGCAGATGCTGCAGGGCACCGGCAGAGTCGCGAACGGCTGCGAGGGCGAACTACGCGCACAACACGTCGTACCGGGCTCGCGTTCAAGCTCCTCTCAGCTCCATGACAAGGCGCGCCGTCGGGGCTTTCAGGGAATTTGACCGTTGAATTCCGTTTCACCTCCGGCTTGGGAGGAGCGCGAGGCCATCGCCCGTGACCGAAGACGCCCACTGTCCCGATGACGAACGGCTGGTTGCGCGGGCCGCGCAGGCGCTCGGCGCGCCCGAAGCGGCCGCCATAGACACCCACGTGGCGACCTGTGACGTCTGTCGCACCGTGCTCGCGGACGCGGCCCGCGGGCACGACACCCTCCCCAGCCATCACGCGCAGCGGGCTCGGTTGACCCGCGGGACGGCCATCGGGCGCTACCTGGTGCTCGACGCCGTCGGCAGCGGCGGCATGGGCGTCGTCTACGCCGTCTACGACCCGGAGCTCGATCGCCGCGTGGCGTTGAAGATGCTCCACTCAGCCGGCGCTCGCGCGAACGAGCGGCTGCTCCACGAGGCCCGCGCGATGGCGAGGCTCGCGCACCCGAACCTCGTGCCCATCTACGACTCCGGCACCTGGGCGGGCCGCGTCTACCTCACGATGGAGTTCGTCGTGGGCCAGACGCTGAGGGCCTGGCTGACGACGCCTCGGAGCGCTCGCGAGGTGCTGGCCGCCTATGCCGCCGCGGGGGCCGGCCTCCTCGCGGCGCACCGCGCCGGCGTGGTGCACCGCGACTTCAAGCCCGAGAACGTGATGGTGGGAGCGGACGGCCGCGTCCGCGTGCTGGACTTCGGGCTCGCCCATGCCACGCCCTCGAGCGACGCGGACGACCTCGGCGCCGGGCTCG
This sequence comes from Myxococcus sp., assembly GCA_014879945.1. Classification (GTDB taxonomy): domain Bacteria; phylum Myxococcota; class Myxococcia; order Myxococcales; family Myxococcaceae; genus Xiheimicrobium. The sequence goes on along the minus strand of JACSRE010000212.1, from coordinate 20,084 downwards.
CGCAACCAACCGGCGCCTGGCTCACGGGCGCGCTGCTCGGTACGCCGCGCTACATGGCGCCGGAGCAACGGGCCGGCCAGGCCGCCGACGCGAGGGCCGACCAATACAGCTTCTGCCTGGCGCTCAACGAGTCCCTCGGCGGCGGGCTGCCCCGACGACTCACCCCGGTGGTGGCCCGCGCGCTGAGCGAGCGACCGGCGGACCGGTTCGAGACGCTCGAGCCGGTGCTCGACGCGTTGGCCGCAGCACCCTCGTCCGGGCGCCGGCGCGCAGCGGCGCTGACGGGCGCGCTGGCGCTCGCCGTGGGGGGCACCTGGCTCTTGGCGACGCCGCAGCGAGCGTGCGAAGCCACGGCCGACGAGGTCGCGCAGGTGTGGGGCCCCGCGCAGCGCGCGACCGTGCGCGCGGCCTTCGAGTCGGTGGGCGCGCCGTTCGCCGCGACGGCCTTCGCGCGCACCGCCGCGGCCCTCGACGCCCACGCCGCTGCCATCGCCTCGGCCCGCCGCCAGCTGTGCGAGGCCGACCGGGTGGCGCTGCTGACGCCGGTGGTGCACGCCACCCGCGCCGACTGTCTCACCGCGCGCCAGCGAGAGCTGGCGGCCCTCGCCGACATCTTCGCGTCGGCCGACGCCGAGGTGGTGGGGCAGGCGGGGCGACCGCCCCTGCCTCGGGGCGCGCGGGAGCCCGCGGCCACCGACCTCGCCCGCGCCCGCGCGTCGCTGCTGACCGCCCGTCTTGCCGAGGCCGAGACGGCCGCCCGGGCGGCGCTCGCCGCCGCCGAGGGCCTGACGCCGGGCGAGCGCGCAGAGGCCGCGTTGCTCCTGGGGCGCAGCTTGCTCCACCGCAGCGCGAATCAGCCGGCGCGGGTGGCGCTGCGCGAGGCCCTCTTCGCCGGCGAACGCGCCCAGCGGGCCGACGTGCGGTTTCGCGCGTGGGTCGACCTCGCGGAGCTCGAGGGGCTGCAGCTGCTCGACTTCGAAGCCGGGGCCGTCGCCCTCGCCCACGCCGAGGCGACCCTCGAGGGGCTGCCCGAGCCCGGCGTGTTCCGTGACGAGCTGTTGCTCGCGAAGTCCCTGCATGCCGCTGCGGGGGGTGACGGGCCGGGGGCCGTCGCGCTGGCCGAAGCGGGCCTGGCCCTGCGCGCCGAGCGTCGCGGGGCTGGGCACCCCACGCTGCTCCCGTTCCTGGTGCAGCTGGCCGAGGCCCACCGCGTGGCGCTCGACACCGCGCGCGCCGAGCAGAGCGCCCGCGCGGCGCTGGAGCTCGGGCTGCAGGCCTTCGGCCCCGGCGACGCCCGCGTCATGCGCGCGCTCATCACGCTGAGCCTCATTCACCAGACCATGGGCCGGTTCGACCAGGCCCGCCGCGAGGCCCAGGAGGTCGAGGCGCTCACCACCGCGAGGTTCGGAGCGCGGGCCCCGCGCATGCTGCCGGTGCTCCTGCGACGGACGAACCTCGAGCGCGAGGCCGGCGAGGTCGGGGCGGCGAAGGCCGTCTTCAGGCGCTACCGCGCGCTGGCCGAGACGCTCCCCGACCGGGAGTGGGCGGCCAACTTCGAGGTGATGGAGGGCCTCAACGCGCTCGCCGACGGCGACGCCGCGACGGCGTACCCGCTGCTCGAGACGGCGGTGCGCACGACCGAGGCGATGGTCGGGCTGAGCGAGGTCGGCCTGGTGCAGCTGCTCGCCCCGCTCGCGACGGCCGCGTTTCGCGCCGGCGTCACCCATCGAGGGCGCGAGGCCCTGGATCGGTGCTTCGCGCTGCTGGCGCAGGCCCGGCCGCCGCTGAGCGGGCGCGTCGACGAGGCGTGGCTCACCGCCCAGGCGTCGCTCGAGTCAGGGCACCGACTCGCCGAGGGGCGCGCCCTGGCGGAGCAGGCCCGCGGCATCTGGCGCGGCGCGAACGACCACTTCCACCTCGGGCGGCTCGAGGCGTGGCTGGCGCAGCACCCCCAGGCGACGGACGAAGCGAGGGTGAGCCGGTGACCGGCACCTCTGGCTGGGCGTTCGACCTCCCCCCCTCGGAGCTCGAGGCGTGGCTCAGCGCCCGCGATGCCCACGGCCTCGACGCAGCACGGCGCGCCGAGCTCGCGCTCACCTGTGCCTGCGCCCGGGGCGACCCGAGGGCGCTCGCGGTGTTCGAGGCCGAGTTCCTGCCGTGGGCGCGCCAGGCGGCCTCGCGCTTCGGCGACTCGGCCTTCGTCGACGAGGTCTGCCAGCAGCTCCGGCGACGGCTGCTGGTCGCTGAAGGCGGCCGCGCGCCCCGCATCGGCGACTACCGGGGGCGCGGCGCGCTCGACCTCTACGTCAAGGCCGTGGCAGTCCGGCTCGCCCTCAACGCGTTGCCGCCGGCGGAGCGCGCGGTGCAGCTGTCCGACGAGGCGCTCCTCGACGTGCCGGCGCCCGCCGAGGACCCCGAGCTCGCGGTGATGAAGCTGACCTACCGCGGCGAGTTCAAGCAGGCCTTCACCGGCGCAGTGCGGGCGCTCGACGAAGAGGCGCGCACGGTCTTGCGGCTCTACTACCTCGATGGGCTGGGCCTGGCCGAAGTGGCCCGCCTCTATGGCTGGTCGGTGCCCACCGCGTCGCGGCGGCTGGCTTCGGCGCGCGCCCAGGTCGCCGCCCAGACGCGGGCGCTGCTCGGGGCGCAGCTCAAGCTGTCGCCCACCGAGCTCGACAGCCTGCTGCGCCTCATCGACAGCGAGCTGTCGGGAGGCGGCCTGGCCAGCCGCTGACGCGCCCTGGGCGCGCGCGCCTCCCGCGGCCTGACGCGGTGCCCGGTACCGTCGGCCTGCTCAGCCGCGCGCCTCGCACCGGGCGATGTCCCACCATGGCCCACTCGGGAGTCATGTCTTTCATGAGCCTCTCTCCGACCCGACTCAGCGGCGCCCCACGTTCGACCCAGCTCGACCAGGACTGGTCGGCGGCCATGAAGGACGCCACCCGGAAGATCCCCCTCGCGCTCACCGACGAGCTCAAGGCGAAGGACCCCGAGGCCCACCGGCTGCTCTCGCAGCTGTCGCCGGCTCAGCTCACGGCGCTCAAGGCGGCCGACAAGGACAAGTCGGGCAGCCTCTCGCTCACCGAGGTGAAGGGCTTCCTCCTCAAGAACGGCCAGCTGCAGAGCGGCGGCAAGTTCGACACCTTCACCGAGGCGCTCAACGTGCTCTTCAGCAAGGCGGCCGGGAAGACGGTCGACGTGCGCGCGCCCAACGCGAGCGTGCTGTACCTGCAGCTGAACAACAACACCACCAACCGCACCAACCAGAACGCCGAGAAGAACGGGCTCAGCGCGCTGGTGGCGAAGGACCCCGACAAGCCCCAGCTGACCGGCCTCGACATCACGCCCGAGTTCAACAAGGGCCGCGCCGAAGCGCAGCAGGCGTTCCGCGCCGGCATGCAGCGCTACCTCGACGACCTGGTGAAGACCGGCGGCTCGATGACGGGGCTGGTCATCTCGGGCCACAGCAACGGCACGGCCATGCTGCGCGAGCGGCCAGACCACCTCTACGACCCCAACCTCGACATCCGCGCCGAGCTCAAGCGCTTCCGCGACATGGAGAACCCGCCGGGCAGCGGCAAGTTCCCCTACAAGGAGCTGTTCGACAAGACCGAGAAGGTGGGCCTGCTCGCGTGCTTCCAGGGCGGCGCGCTCCAGCAGTGGCGCGAGCTCTTCCCCAACGCGGTGCTGGCCGGCACCGAGAACTTCTCGCCCGACGCGGGCAGCGCGGCGTCGCCGGCCATCTACGGCGCGGCGCAGGCGGCGCGGCAGTACTACGAAGACGGCGGTGACTTCTCGAAGGCCGAGAAGGTCGGTCGCCGCGCCCCGGGTGCCAACACCGACGGCCTGCAGACCAGGCGCGGCCTCAAGATCTCAGTCCCCCTCAGCCCCGCCGAGACCCTCAAGGGGGCCCAGGCCGACTTCGACACGGCCAGGACCGCCTACGCGAAGATCGCGGCCGAGGTCGCGACCATCATGCGCGAAGGCCGGGGCGCTCGCACCTCGTCGCGCCTGCGCGACCTGTACCAGACGGCCAAGACCTACGAGAACGCCGCGGCCTCGCTCAAGGCCGCTGGTGGAACGCCGACCGACGCCGCCGGCAAGCCACTCGACCTGGCCCAGACGAGGAAGGTCAGCGACGAGCTGTTCCGCCTGCGCTTCGAGTGAGCTGCCGGCTCTGGACATCGAGAAGCGGTCGGCGCGCGGGCCTCGCTGCACGCGCATGAGCCAACGAGGCGCGCGCTGGGAGGCCCCTGGCCATGAACCGCCTCGCGTTCAGCGAGCGGCCGAGCGCGCACCTGCGCCAGGTGGCGGCTCGCAGCGGTCGGCGCTACGAGCCAGTCCATGCGCTGGCTCTTCTTCGCGGTGCTCGTCGTCCACGGGCTCATCCACGTCATGGGCTTCGCCAAGGCCTTCCGCCTCGCGGAGCTGCCGCAGCTCACCACGCCCATCGGTCGAGGCATGGGCCTGGTCTGGCTCGTCGGTGGGCTCGCGACGCTCACCGCCGCCGCGATGCTGGTGCTCGCGCCTCGCTGGTGGTGGGTGCTCGGCGCGGCGGCGCTCGTGCTCTCGCAGATCGCCATCGTCGCCTCGTGGGACGACGCCAGGTTCGGCACGTTCGCGAACGCGCTCCTGCTGGTCGGCGCGGTCTACGGGGGCTTCTCGCAGGGCCCCACGAGCTTGCGCGCCGAGTACGCCGCGCGTGTCGCCACCGAGCTCGCGCGGCCAGCCACCGAGGGCCTCGTCACCGAGGCCGACCTGGCGCGCCTCCCCGAGCCGGTCGCGCGCTACGTGCGCGTCACCGGCTCGGTCGGCCAGCCGCGCGTCTCCAACTTCCGGGCGACCATGCGCGGCCGCATCCGCGCGAGCGCGAGCGCCGCGTGGATGGAGTTCACGAGCGAGCAGCTCAACCGCCTGGGGCCCGAGCCCAGCCGGCTCTTCTTCCTCGACGCCACCATGAAGCACCTGCCGGTGGACGTGCTGCATCTCTACGTCGGTCGGTCGGCGACGATGCGCGTGCGGCTCCTGTCGGTGCTCCAGCTCGTCGAGGCCCACGGCCCCGAGCTGGACCAGGCCGAGACCGTCACGCTGCTCAACGATCTCTGCATCTTCGCGCCCGCCGCGCTCGTCGACCCAGCGCTGCGATGGGAGCCCGTCGACGCCGCCCGCGCGCGCGTGCGCTTCACGAACGGCAGACACACGGTGGGCGCCGAGCTCGTCTTCGACGAGGCGGGGCAGCTCGTCGACTTCGTCTCCGACGATCGCTACCGGGCCTCTGAAGACGGCGAGGGCTTTGCGCTCCAGCGCTGGTCGACGCCCATCAGCGCGTATCGGGACTTCGGCGCGCGCCGCATCGCCACCCGCGGCGAGGCCCGGTACCACGCGCCTGCGCCCGAAGGTGAGTTCGCCTACCTCGAGCTCGAGGTGCTCGACATCGCGTACAACGTGGCCGCGCGGTGAGGGCCTTCAGCGCGGCCATCGCCCGCCCTCACCGCGGGACCGAGCCGTCGAGCCCCTCGCAGCTCAAGACCGAGCGGAAGAAGTTCGCGCGGGAGCCGTCGGCGAGCTCGAACCCGGGCTCTTCGTCGCTCCCGCGGCGCCACGTCTGGAGGTCGAGCCGCTCGCGGTACACCAGGCCGCCGTCTTCGAGCTCCGCGATGCCGCCGTCGACGACGCCGCTGTCGTAGTTGAACTCGTACTGGTACGACGCCGACTGGTTGACGGGGAAGCAGGCCGTGGCCGTCCACCGGCCCGCGCCGCGGGTGAGCGGCACGCCGCCGTCGAAGGTGCTCAGGTTGACGTGCAGCGCCCCGACGACGCCCTCGGCCGGCTCCCGGTCAGAGATGCTGAACTCGGTGACGCAGCAGGTGCCGTCGACGGTGATGACGCCCGAGTCGATGAGCGGAATCGACGCGTCGAAGGTGAAGTCTTCGGGCAGCTGGGGAATGCCGGTGTTCGAGGTGGGGCCGTCGAAGACGACCGCCTCTTCGGGCCCCGCGTCGAACGGCTCGGGGTCGGGCATCGGCTGACGGCACGCGGCCAGCGCGAGCGCCGCGACGAACAACGCTCCAGCCCTCATCGCGCGCCCTCCGCGATCTCGGGCGGCAGCTTCGGGAGCATGCCGGGCAGCGGAGACAGCTCTGGGGGCGGCCGCGGCGTCACCGGGAGCGGCGCATGGTCGGCGCCCCGGTGCTGGTCGGCCAGCGAGGGAATCGTCGCCAGCACTGCCCGCACGTCTTCATCGGGCAGGCATGAGGCGATGAACCCGAACAGGCCGGTGTTGGTCTCGTACTCGATCTTCAGCTGGTCACGGAACGCCGCCCGAATGGCCTCGTCGTCCGCGGCGAAGGGCTTCAAGATCTGCAGAATCGACTGCCGCGTCAGCAACCGGGGCTGCCGCCGCAGGTACTGCACGGCCTCGGTCGCGAGGTCCCGGCCCACCGGCCGGCCGAGGTCCTGGTACTGGTGCTGAATCACCTCGAAGAGCTCGCGCATCACCTCGGGGCTCGTCTCGCGCCGCAGCCAGTCGAGCGTGAAGTCGTGCACGGCCTCGACCGGCATGCGCCGCAGGGCGATGGGCACCACGGCGCGGAACTGGGGATCGGGGTTGCGTGAGGCGCGGTCGAGCTCGGGGAGGAACGACAGGTCGCCGGTGTTGCCGATGGCGGCGTAGACGGCCGAGCGCTCGAGCGCGTCTTGCCGGCTCGAGAGCTCGCTGGCCAGGCCGGTGTGCACCGTGACGCGCAGCTCCTCGTCTTCGGGCTGCATGCCGCCGAGCACGCCGACGTGCAGCAGCGCCTGGCGAGAGACGTCGCGCTGCGCGGGCGTGCCGGGGCGCCGGGCCTCGGCGAGCAGCTCGCGGGCCAGCGGGGCCCCCACGTCTTTTCGGCTGGCCAGGCCCAGGCTCGCGCGAACGCGGTCCATCGAGGGCGCGTCGCGCTCGCGCCACACGTCGAGCAGCACCTCGCGCGCGGCGGCGTTCTGGGTGTTGGCGAGCGCGAGGAACCCGGCGGCCTTCCACTCGGGAAGGAACTCGGTGAGCACCGCGCCGGCGAACTCGGGAATCGCCTCGGGGTGCGCGTCGAGGAAGGCCGACATGTCGCGCGACTGGTGGTGAATGTCGGTGGCGACGTCGAACGTGCCCAGCATGCGATCGAGCGCGTCGGGGTAGCTGACGTCACGCATGGCCTCGACGCGGCGCTGGTAGTCACCCGCGACGAACGGGCGCAGCCTCTGGTCGGGCACCTCGCCGAAGCAGCTCTCCCAGACGTAGTCGGCCTGGTCTCGCGAGACGCCCTCGAGCGCTGCAGGGGCGGGCGCAGCGCTGGTGACCTTCAACGCGGCCGAACCGCGGGTGACGACGCCGGGCACCGAGAACTCCTCCACGCCCTCGAGCGCGTCGAACCACACGCCCGCGCCCCGCTGGACCTCGGCGCGGGAGCGCTCCACCACCACGCCGTTCATCGAGGCAGACCACGCCCGCTCGTAGCGTTGAATGGTGCGCACGAGGTCGCGGGGTGACGCCCCGCCAGCCCCGTAGACGAGCCCCGACGCGCGGCCCGTCGAGGTGTCGAAGGCCACGCCGACGGGCGCCGGCCCATCAGGCAGCGTGAACCAGAGCTCGTGCGCCAGCGCCTGCAGCGGCCGCCCCTCCTTCTTGGTGGTGTTCGCGCGGCGGGCAAACCCAGCGACCTCGCACCGCTCGTTGACGCGGAGCAGGAAGGTGTCAGGCGCGACGTTGCCCTCGGCCGCGAAGGCCCCGGTGCGCTGGGTGAGCCGCGCCAGCAGCACGGCGCTCGAGGTCTCGACCTCGGTCACCTCGAGCTCGAGCCGCGCGGTGGCCTGGCCCAGCTGCGCGCTCTGGCCGGCGCTGAACTTCGACAGCGCCTCGGTGAGGCTCAACGAGGTGGTCGACGAGACGTCGTAGGCGAGGCGGTGCCCGGCGATGAACCGGCACGGCGCCTGGGCGCTCGAGGGCGCGACCGCGGCCGGCGCCACCGGGAAGGCGGGCGTGGTGGGCGGCGGCACGAGCGCCTCGGCGCCTGGTCTGGGCGAGAACAGCAGCCAGGCCGTGACGCCGGCGATGACGGTCGACGCGGCGAGGGCGACGATGACTGGGCGCTTCATTCGCGGAACCTCCGGAAGTACGGCGTCGACGTCGTCGGGTAGAGGTCGCCGTCGAAGGTGAGGCGGTCGCTGAGCTGGAAGTCTTTGACCTTGAACGACTTGGTGAAGAAGAAGGCCCTGATGTCGACGTTCAGGGAGCCAGTGAGGAGCTTGCGCTCCCACTTCCCGAAGTTCTCGGAAGCCCCGAACAGCGACTGTTGGTACCTCGCCGTGCTGACGCCGCGGAAGACGTTGGCCTCGAGCTGCTTCAGGCCCCACGCCCACGACGCCGTGAAGATCTGAAAGTCGGCCGCCAGACACACGCCGAGGCGGTTGCTCGGAAGGCAGATGGCGCCGGCGAGCCCGATGCTGAACTCGATGTTGAACTGCACGGTGAAGGAGTTCGCCTTCACCTCTGAGGCGCTGTCGTAGCTGCAGATCGACGGGAGCAGCGTGGCCGTGCGCGCCCAGCTCACCGCGCCGTTGCGCTGGTAGGTGACGCCGGCCTTGTCGGGCACGGGGCTCGCCGGGAAGCTCAAGCTGGGGAAGGCGTTGTTGACGTTCGACCCCGCGACGATGGTGGCGTCGAGGCCGCGCTGCTGCGCCATGCTGCCGCCGCGGAGCCACTCATAGCTGGTCGCCGAGGCCGTCTTGCACTGCGTGGAGAAGCTGCCGTTGGGCCCGACCCCGCCGTCCGCGAAGACGCCGCCGTTGGTGGCGCAGGGCGGGTAGCCGTAGTTGTAGGCCGCCTGTCCGCCGAGCCAGTAGGTCGGCCCGCCGCCGGTCCGTGACCCTCCGTCGGCGGCGTCGAGCGCCTGGTTCATCGACGCGAGCATCGACGGCGTCGTCGCCAGCGCGAGCACCCCGCCCTTCTCTCGGCACGCCTGGAGCGCGTCGTCGAAGCTCAGGCCCCTGGGCTCAATCGAATAACAGGTGGTGTTCGAGCCATTGACGCACGGGTAGAAGCTGCTCGCCTGGCCGACCCGCGCGGTCTCGCCCTCGAAGACGAGGTCGAGCTTGAAGGCGAAGCCGGCGCTCGCGCCGATCTCGATCACGATGGGCACGGGGCCGATGGTGATGAAGAACTCGCGGCCAGCCGTGAGGCCGATGCCGCTGGAGCTGGGCGAGAGCGGCGACCCCTTGGTCCGCGAGACGCTCGCGTTCTTGCGCTTCATCAGCACCTTCTTGGCGTCGGTGTTGAAGACGCCGTACTTCTTCTTCTCGAAGAGCGCGATGACCGGCCCGAGGTCGGGGCTGATCGACATCTCGATCTTGTAGCCGGTCGGGCCGTCGAGCCGGTCTTCACACTTCGGCGGCGGGTCCATCACCACGAACGGGAGCAGCGAGCCGCGGCTGGTCGCGCAGTTGGTCGTCTGGGGTTCGCCGGCGCGCTTGACGTTGACCTCTGAGGTGCTGTCGGTTCTGGCGTTGAACATCGTGAGGGGGAACTGGCCGCCCATGGCGCCGTCGGCGCGCGTCGACCCCTTGCACTGTCTGCTCTGGGGCGTCTTCTGACAGGTGCCCAGCATGCCGCCGGTGCCGGGCGTGCACACGCCGTTGAGGCCGCAGTCCGAGTTGACGGTGCACTGCCGCACGCAGCTCACCTCGGAGCCGTTGCCGTTCGACGCGCCGACGTCGCGGTCGCCCGTGGGCTGCACCGCGCCCTTGTCGTTCTTGACCTCTTCGTTGACCGCCGGCGTGGTGGGCCTCACGAAGAGCTGCCGGCGGAAGATGATGGTCCTCGCGGGCGAGCAGCGCCTGGCGACCTTCAGGCTGAAGCCGTTGAGCGCCGGCAGGGTCTTGTCGTCGACGTCGGTGTCGGCGGGGTTGCGGGCGATGCCGTCGAAGTCGAGGCAGGTGCGCACGAGGAACGCGGTGTCGTCGTCGAGGGTGTCGCTCATGAAGCCGTCGGGGGCCGTCACCGGGGCCAGCGCGCTCTCGCCCGTGCGCACGGTGAGCAGCCGCTTGCGAATCGCGGGCGAGATCTCGGCCCGGCCGTGGTCCGTCTGGAGGAAGTTGTTCCCTCCCGAGAGTGGAATCGACGGGAAGCGCACCGAGTTGCTCGCCTCCCACGGGTTCGCGAGGCGGGTGTCCGAGCGGGCCATCTCGATGGTCATGCGCAGGTTTCGCGACGCCAGCGAGGTGCCCGCCGGGTTGTTGGCCACCCGCGAGCGCGCCGAGTAGGGGTTGGCCGCCGAGTCGCCGCGCAGGTACCAGCTGAAGCTCACGTCGAACGACGGGAGCTGGTCGGGCTTCTCGACGTCGACGGTCAGGTCACCGTACGAGACGGTCTCGAACTCGGCGCCGAGCTCGATCTGCTTGCTGGGCACGAAGCGCACCTGCCGCGCGTTCGCGAAGTTCCCGTGCTGGGCGTAGTAGTTGAGCGTCGACACGTAGTCGCGGGTCGGGTCGTAGAAGAACCCGATGGGGTTGGGCGCCACCGCGGCGGCCTGCGGGTTGAGCCGGCGCGACACCGACACGCCGTGCGGGTCGAGCGCCGAGATCAAATAGGTGCGGGTGAGGGCATAGCGGTCACGGAAGGCCGACTCCTGCAGCCCCGACGACTTCGCGGCGTCGAAGAACGAGGTCTCGGGGTCGTTGAAGCCGTCCTGGTCGAAGCAGGTCGAGGGCAGCGTCTGGCCCTTGCCGCCGGGGAGCACCCACCGGTACCCGGCGACGCGAGAGGGCAGCTCGCTGCCGCGCAGCGCCGCCTCACCGACGATGCAGCGCAGGCCATACGCCTTCGCGGGGAGCACGCCGCCGTCGGGCGCCCTCGCGCCAGGCTTCGGCTCGAACTGGTCCATGCTGAACACCGCCGCCGAGGCCTTCTCGTCGAGCGCGCGCCCGTCATCGGTGCGGTAGTTGATGGTCGAGAAGACCTGGTAGGGGAAGTCGCTCTTGAGCTCGAGCACGTTGTCGGCGCCGGCCTGGAGCGGTTGACCCACCGGGTGCGTGCCACCGTCGGGCAGCGGCACCCACCCGTTCACGATGGGCGCGGCGTAGAAGACCGTGGGCTTGACGGTGGTGTCGCTCACGCACGCGAGGTCGGCGTTGCGCCGCGTCGCGCCCGTGCAGCGCAGGGGCACGCAGGCCTTTCGCGTGCAGGCGGTCGAGACGGGCGGACAGGTCAGCACCGCGGGCCGACTGTGGATCGTGGAGAGGCCGTCACGCTCGGGCGGATACGTGATGTTGCGGGGCGTCGGGTCGCAGCCGCAGGTGTAGTTGATGGTGACGTTGCCGCAGCTGAGCCGCCCGTAGTCGGAGGCGTAGCGCGGGTAGTAATTGCAGGTACCAGTCTGCTGCCCACAGTAGTCACGAGGCGGCTGCTGGAAGCACGCGTAGCCGCTGCTGGTGACCGAGGAGATGAAGATCGGCGAGGTGCACTTCATCTCGGGGGTCGAGGTCTTCAGCTGCGGGTCGTCGGCGCACCGATAGGTGGCGGTGACGCCACTCGGGGCCCGGCAGCTCGTCTGCCCTCCGCACAGCCGGCTCACCTCGAGGGTGCGCTCGGGGGGGCTCACCGAGACCAGACGCACCCCGGTCGCGACCAGGTCGCTCGCGAGGCTCGGGCACTCGAGCTGATAGCGATTGACGGGTTCGTAGTTGTTGACGTTGACCTCGACGGTGGCGCTGTTGGCCAGCTCGCCGCAGGTGAAGCGGACCAGCAGGCTCTCAGGCATGCCCCTGGTCCCACCGTCAGGGAGAACCACCGTCCCAGGGTACTGGCCGTGGAACGCCGGCGGGGTGCAGACCCGCTTCCCGTCACACCGGTCTTTCAGAATGCCGGTGTAGACGGGGTTCGGCGTGAAGGTGGACTGGCCGTACTCCTTGGAAGCCACGCTCGTCACCGTGACGAAGTCGCCGCAGCGCAGGTTCGCCTTGTTCCACGGGAGCGGGGCAGCCGGGTCGAGCGCCCGGTAGTTGACCCACGACTCGGGGCCGCAGGTGTAGCCGACGATCAGCAGGTTCCCGCCGACCGAGGTCGTGCCGTACTGGGTCGTGCTCGAGTCGAGCCACCCCATCCGGTCCACGCCCCGGTAGTTCCAGAGCGCGTTGTGGTCGCGGTTGCGCTTCCACGAGCCTGGCGCCGGGAGGGTGAAGGTCAGGTCGCACTGTGGCTTGCCGTGACACTCGCGCTCGATCTGCTGGCGCAGCTGGAGCGCGTACGCCTGGTTGCTCGCGCGCTCGTCCGCGAAGTACGACTCGAGCCGCGGCTCGACCGACACGATGCGAATCGTCTCGCGCACCGGGAACTTGTGGGGGGTCGCCGGGCAGTAGACGTCGAGCTTGAAGTCATCGACCTCGGCGACCCGCTCGACGGGCTCCACGCCGCACAGGTAGGTCACCTTCACCGTCTTCGGCTGGTTCGGCGAGGGGTCGCGGAACGAGTTGAGCTCGTACGCCGAGACGCCGTTCGCGCACCGCCGCTTGCCAGTGCACCGCGCCGCGAGCGCGGTCGAGATGTCGGCAGGGGTGCTCGAGGTGGGCGCGTAGATGGCCCGGAGCACGCGCATCGGCTGGCCACACGAGACCCGGACCAGTCGGTTGTTGCCCGTGCCCTCGACGCGGGCCTTGTAGGTCGCCGTCTCGGTGCCGCACACGTAGGTGACGTCCACCGCGGCGTCGTCGCAGGTGACGGGCCGCTCGCACTCCACCTGGCCATCGCACGCGCCCCGAAAGTCCATGCCCGTCGCTGTGCAGGCCGCGCCCAGGTTCGCGGTGATGATGGTGATGGCGTCGCCGACCGAGTTCCGCTGCAGGGGGTCGAGCCCGCCGCCGGTTGACAGGTCCCAGCCCACCTCTCCCGCCGGGCAGCTCACCGTCGGGTCGTAGGCCGAGAACAGCGCCGGCTCCTCGGTCACCGGGTCGGCCTCGCAGCCCAGCACCGCCAGCGACAGGCTCACCGCCAACGCGGCACGAGTGGGCTTCATCATGGGTTGATCCTCGCGATTCCGAAGTCGGGCGGGCCCATGGCGACCGCCATGGTTCCGGCGATGACGATGCGACCGAGCGCGTCGGTCTTGACGGCGAAGGCGATGGCGTCGCCTGTGTAGGCGTCGATGAACTGCCCGGCGGTGGAGAAGCCCATGTCCAGGCTCCCCGTCGCCGAGAAGGCCAACACCGCGGCGCTCTGGTCGCTCGAGCCCGCGGCGTACCACCCGCCTCCCGGCCTCGGGGTGAGCGCGTGGAACTGCTCGTTGGCGGCGAAGGTGCCGATGGCGGTGACGCCGCCCGAGCCGAAGCCGGTGTCGAGCGCCCCGGTCGCGGTGAAGGCGGCGAGGTAGAAGTTCGAGGCGCCCGAGTCGAAGCCGCCGCCCGCCGCGACGATGCGCGCGCCGTCGAGCGCCACGGCCGCCAGGTGGTCCTGGTACAGCCCCGTCGTCAGGTCGAAGGTGGCGACGCCCGCGGTGCCGAAGGTCATGTCGAGCGCGCCGGCGCTGGTCAGCTTCACCACCATCGAGTCGCTGCCGCGGAGGCCGACGGCGATGACGGCGTTCGACGCATCGGTGACGACGCCGTTGAGCCCGCTGAACATGCCGCTGGTCTGCGCGAAGGTGCCGCCGGTGCCGAAGCTGGCGTCGAGCGCGCCTGCGGCGGTGAGCCGCACCACGACGATGTCGTTTCCGTCGCGAGAGCCGGCCACCACCACGCGCCCGGTGGCGTCGAGGGTGAGGGCCTCGATGAGGTCTACGCCGCCGAGGTCGAAGCGCGCGACGCCGTTGGTGCCGAAGGTCGGGTCGAGCGCGCCGTTGGCCGTCAGCCGGGCGACGCCGAGGTCGAGGTTGGTCATGCCCTCGATGGAGCCCGCGACGAGGTACCGGCCCATCGCGTCGCGGACGATGGCCTTCGCCTCGTCGGGCCCGGCGCCGGCGGTGACGAGGGTGTGCCCGTTGGTGCCGAAGGTGGTGTCGATGGCGCCCGCCGCGGTCACCTTCGAGACGATCCACTGCGACTGGCTCGGCCCCAGCTCCACCGAGCCGGCCACCACGCTCGAGCTGTCAGGGTTGACGACCAGCCCGTGCCACAGGTCGACCCCCGCGCTCTGGGCGACCCGCAGGAAGCCGCCGGCGCCGAAGGTGGTGTCTCGCCCGCTCGCCCCCAGACACGTCACCGTCACCGAGGTGACGTTGGCGGTGGCGGTGCCGCTCCCGTTCTGCACCGAGCAGGTCTGCCCGGGAGGCTGGGCGAAGATGGTGACGTTGTAGGGGCCCGCGGTGCCGAGGCCGAAGGTGAAGGGCCCGTCAGCCATGAGCGGCAGCTGGTCGCCGTTGTTGTCCAGCACGAGGGTGGCCATGGCCCCGAGGCCCGAGAGCGTGCCCCCGATGGTGAAGAGGTCGACGCAGGTGACGGTGACGTTGGTGACGTTGGCCGTGGCCGTGCCGGCGCCGTTGGTGACGGTGCACGCCTGGCCCAGCGGCTGAACGGCGACCGAGACCGCGTACGCGCCCGCCACTGGCACCATGAAGGTGAAGAGGCCGTTCGCCATCACCGGGAGCGTGTCGCCGCCGTTGTCGAGCACCACCGTCTCACCGGGGTTGAGGCCCGAGAGCGTGCCGCCGATGGTGTAAGCGGGCGCCGTCGAGCACTGCACCTCGATGTTGGTGACGTCGGCGCTCGGGTCCGGGCCGGCGCCGTTGACGACACGGCAGGTGGCCGTCATCGGCTGGGTGGCGATGGTCACCGCGTACGGCCCGGGCGGCTGGAGCGGGAACTCGAAGGAGCCGTCGGCCATGAGCGTCAGCGGGCTGGCGCCGTTGTTCCTGATGGTGACCGACTCGCCTGCTGGGAGCCCCGCGACGAGGCCGCCGAGCGTGAAGCGCCTGACGCAGCTCACCGCCACCGTCACGTCGGCGGTCGCGGTGCCGCCGGGGCTCGTCACCGTGCACTCGCCGCGCGCAGGCTGCTGCACGATGGAGACGGCGTAGGGCCCCGGCGTGCGCCGCGGGAAGGCCGAGGTGCCCGAGCCGCCGATGGTGAGGCGCTCGCCCGCGTTCTCGAGGATGAGGTCTGCGCCGCCGCCGCCCACGCCGGGCGCCATCGTCACCTGGGCGCTGACGGTGAAGACGCGCTGGCACGTCGCGCCGACGCAGTCGTTGAGCTGGGGCTGGGCACAGTCGGCGCTCACCCGGCACGCGAGCCCGACGGCGCACGGGGCGCACGGGCCGCCGCAGTCGACGTCGGTCTCGCCGGGGCTCTGCCGCGAGTCCTGGCAGGCGTCGGCGATGCAGACCCGCTGCGTCGGGTGGCAGATCCCGGAGCTGCAGTCGGCGTCGGCCGCGCAGCTGCGCCCCAGCAGACAGCCCACCCCGCACGAGGCGCCGCAGTCGACGTCGCTCTCCATGCCGTTGCGCACGCCGTCTGTGCAGGCGTTCGAGATGGAGGTCATCATGCCTCCGTTGTCCAGCGTGCCGCCGAGCGGGTTGCCCTGCATCCACATGGTGGTGTCGGCCTGCAGCGTCGCCGTGCCCATGGCGGTGAAGGTGAACTGCGCGGCGCGGCTCATGCCGTCAGGCGTCGTGCCCTCGACGACGACGCTCACCGGCACGCCCATGGAGCCCGCCAGCCCGATGGTGAGCTGACCGGTCGCGGGGTCGACGGACGCGCGCACCTGGTCGGAGCCGCCGTTGACGATGGCCGTCACCGACACCTCGCCCATGCTGGTGTTCAGCCGCGTCGACAGCTCGAGCGGGGAGCGTGAGTTGTTGGTGTACGAGCCGCCCTGCCCGTTCGCGGTGAAGGTGTCGTTGGCGGTGACCTGCAGCCGCTCCACCGCGGTGAAGACGTCGTCGCGCTGCACGCTGAGCCCCTGCCGGGCCTCGGGGTTCTGCTGGTCCGGCTGCATCGTCACGTCGACGACGACGGTGCCGCCCATGCCGCTGAGCGCGCTCTCGTCGAGCGAGATGAGGAAGCTCGTGGCCTCGCTGTCGTTCTCGTTCGAGAAGGTCGGGGTGATGGAGCTGCCGGGCGCCGCGGTGAGGTCGCCCTCGGTGACGCCGGTGGTGCCCCCGGGGGTCGAGACCGTCGCCTGGGTGCCGCCGGTGGTCGCGACCTGCGCGCCGCCGCCCTTGCAGAACGGGCACGGGAGCACGCCCTGCCGCGAGAAGATGGGCGCCAGGTACAGCTTGTTGTTGTTTGTCTTGTCGCCGTAATACAGCCGCGACTTCTTCATCGGGCTCGTCGAGGCCTCGAACTCCCACCGGTCGTTCTTCGTGTCGAGCTTCATCAATCGCTCAACATCGGGGAAGTTGTTGTCGTAGACGCGAACCCAATACACGCTCTTGTCTGTCTGGTCCCGGTAGAACCCGATGGGCGTGAGCGCGTGCCCGCCGGTGAGGCTCTTGCCCTCTTTGCGCACGATGCCGATGCGGAAGTGCTCGGCGGCCCCCTCTTCGAACGAGTCGGCGAGCAGGGGCAGCACCTCGCGGGCCGTGTACGCCTTCGTCTTCGAGCCCACCGCGCCGGGCACCAGCTGGGTCGCGAACCAGTAGGCCAGCTCCTTCTGGAGCGCCGGGTTCTCTTCGAGGGTGAGCTCGCGCCCGCTCGCGCCGCCGAAGGCCTGCGGGTCGATCTTCCTGGCCGCCATCAGGTCGCTGAGCACCGCGAAGCCCTCGCACCGCCCGCCCGCCATGGCCGCGTTCGCCTGCTTGAGGAACGTCCTGGCGGCGCTCGAGAGCTGGCACGGCGACGACGGCTGCGCGCACACCCCGGGGCCGAACATGCGCTGCAGCGACTCGGCGTCGACGACCGAGTCTTCGTACCCGGTGACGAAGTTCGGAAAGGCCAACGAGTCGCGGCTCATCTCGAACGTCGAGCTCGCTTGGTCGGGCACCGGCTTGATGCCGCACTGACAACCGACCGAGAGCGCCAGGGCCAACGGCAGGAGCGCCCTGGGCCCGAGCCCGCTTGCATGAATGGGTGACCAGGACTTCACGAACCCTCCACCTGGGCGCGCTCGGCGCCGTGACGTCAACGTCAATGCACTCGCCTCACTCGGCGACAATCTTGAACTCCACGCGCCGGTTCTTGTCGCGACCCGCCTCGGTGTCGTTGGTGGCCGCGGGCCGCGTCGAGCCGTAGCCGATGGGCTCGAGCCGCTTCGGGTCGACCTTCGCCGAGAGGTACTTGAACACGGCGTTCGCGCGGCTCTGGCTCAGGCGCAGGTTGTTCTCGGGCGTGCCGACGTTGTCGGTGTGGCCTTCGATCTGCACGCGCTTGATCTCGGGGTGGCTCTCGAGAATCGCGGCCACCTGGTTGAGGAGCGGGAACGACTTGGGCAGCACCGAGGCGTCTCGGGTGTTGAAGTAGACGGTCTCGAGGATCTCGAGCTTCTCTTTGGTGATGACGACCAGCTGCTTCTCGGCCACCGGGCAGCCCTGGTTGGTCGCGGGCCCGGCCACGGCGGGGCAGTTGTCTGACGGGTCGGGCAGCCCATCGCCATCGGTGTCTGGCGGCGGCGGCGGCGGCTCCGGCTTCGGCTCGGGCCTGGGTGCTGGCGCGACGACCACCACGGGCGGCGGCGCCTTTCGCGGGTCGGTCTCGCCAGCGTCCACCACGCCGTTGCGGTTCTTGTCTTCTTCGCCGTCGGGCACGCCGTCGTGGTCGGTGTCGGCGTCGAGGGGGTTGGTGCCGAAGAGGAGCTCGAGCTTGTCAGAGAGCCCGTCGTCATCGGTGTCGGCCTTCTTCGGGTCGGTGCGGTGCACCTGCAGCTCGCTCTCGTTGGTCAGCCCGTCACCGTCGTCGTCAGGCGGCGGCGGCGGCGCGACCACGAAGGGCAACAGCTCGAACGAGCCCCCCACGCCGAGCGTCACCAGCACCGTGCTGCCGCGCTTCGAGGTCGGCGACGGCGCGAGCAGCTCGCCGCGCACGAAGGGCCCCAGCCCGAGCTTCGAGGACAACGCGAACTGGTAGCCGAGCGCCGCGTCGACGGTCAGCTGCGCGCCGTCGAACGCGCGCAGGCCCACGTGGGCCGACGCCCAGAGGTTCCCCTTCTCGGTGTCGAGCAGCCGCAGCCGCGGCCCCACGCCGGCGCCGGCCAACACCACCGCGGCCGGCACCTTCTCGAGGTTGCGCACCGACAGCCACGACGGGATGAACTGAACGCCGAACTCGGCGAGGAGCTCCACCGCGAGCGGGCGGAACAGCTGATAGTCGACGCCGAGGGTGAGCTGCGGGCCCAGGCCCTGCGCGAAGTAGAAGTCGCCGACGCCCGTGCCGTAGCGGCCAGTGAGCGGCCCGCCGACGCCGAGGTCGGCGCTGAGGTTGAGCTTCCCGCTCTGGGCCTGCGCGGCGATCGACGACAAGACGACCAGACAGGAAAACAACAGCCGCAACGGCATCCGGGCTCCCATGACCGAGATCAGGCCGCGGAGCGTCTCAGGAAACCCGTCGGAGGAATAGCCTGAATTAGTGCGCAGGTTTACCTACCTTGTCGCTCGTTGAAGGTGTGCACCCACATGGCGCCATGGGAGGCGCCGCGCGCGGCCACCGCCGCAGGGTTCGCGGGCGTCAGGGGTCGAAGCGCTTCGCGGTAGAACGCTGCGCATGTCTGCCCTTCACGAAGGCGCTGCCCAGCGCGCCGCCGTTCGCCTCGTGGTCGAGCGCTCAGCGACGTTGAGCGCGCCTCACACTGCGATGAACGTGCTCGCGACCGTGATCGCGTCGTACGGGCTGCTGTCGAACAGCCCGGCGGTCGTCATCGGCGCGATGATCGTCGCGATGCTGCTGAACCCGATCCTCGGCATCTCGATGGCCATCGCCGAGAGCGACCACCAGCTGGTGAAGACCTCGCTCATCGGGCTCAGCGGAGGCTTCACCGGCGTCGTCGTCACCGCGCTGCTCATCGGCCTGCTCCACCGCGACATTCCCCTCACCGAAGAGATCCTCTCGCGCACCGAGCCGAGGTTCTTCGACCTGATGATCGCGCTCGCGGGTGGGGCCGCGGGCGCCTACGCGACGGTCTCGACGAGCCTGAGCAGCGCCTTCATCGGCGTGGCCATCGCCACCGCGCTGGTGCCTCCGCTCTCGTCGTCGGCGATCCTGCTCGCGCGCGGCGAGCTCCACCTCGCGTTCAACGCGTTCCTGCTCGCGGCGGCGAACATCGTGGCGATTCAGCTCGCGTCGTCGGTGGTGTTCTGGCTCGTCGGCTTCCGCGGCATCACCCACCTCTCGAGCACGCTCCGGTCCTTCCTCGTCCGCGACGCGCCGAGCATCGTCGCGGTCCTGGTGCTGGCCGGGGTCTTCGCGGTGAACCTGCGCACGGTCGTTCGGCGGGAGCTCTTCGAGACGGCGGCGCGCGGGGTGATTCGCGAAGGAGTCGCGGCGTGGCCCGGGGCCCACCTGGTCGAGGTGCGCTTCGACGAGTCGACGCCCGGGCTGTCGATCGTGCGCGCGGTGACGCGCGCGCCTTCGGTGCCGAGCGCGAGCGACGTCGCGGCCCTCGAGGCAAAGCTCCCGCGGTCGCGCGATGACCGGCAGGTCGAGCTCCGGGTCCGCTGCGTCAACACGACCGTCGTCACCAGCCACGGCGTCTTGTTTGCGCCTGAGGGCCCCACGGCGACGCCGTGACACAGGCGCTCGGGTGCAACCCCTCGGTGGTGTCGAGTCAGTGCTTCCATCGCCTCGAGCCCGGTCACGGTCATTCACCGCTCGAGGTGAGCAACTGCTCGTCGGAGTAGACGGAACGGCGATCGCGCGCCTCCTCACGCCCGCCGCCGGTTCTGGTACCGAGGATGCGCCCGGTCGCACATGAGGCGACCCGGGCTCGCCCTCGTGTGGCATGCGCAACTTCTGGCACCGTATCGGGTTGAAGGGGTTCCATGGACATCCGGAGCGCAGCAGGGGTCGCAGTGGTGGCGTGGTTGGTCGGGTGCGGGCCGGTGCCCAATCCGCCGGGTGACGCAGGCGCCGCAGGTGGCAGCGCCGCGGGTGGCAGCGCCGCGGGTGGCAGCGCCGCGGGTGGCAGCGCCGCGGGTGGCAGC
>JACSRE010000399.1 GCA_014879945.1 Myxococcus sp. | reverse complement strand
GCCGTCGGCGTCGTCGGTGTACGCCAGCGTCTTGCCGTCGTCGGTGTAGGCCACCCACACCGAGCAGCCACAGCCACAGCCGCAGCCGCCACCGCCCTGCTCCTTGGGCTTGCCGCACTCGGGGTCGAGACACTCGGGGTTGGTGCCGTTGGCCAGCTGCGCCGAGGCGGGCAGCGCGAAGAGCGCCAGTGCAGCTGAGAGGATTGCGAGGTTGCGATTCATGAACGGCTCCTTGGTGAACGAATCCGCGGGTTCTCTATCCAAACGCCGATCCAACGCGCTCGACCCGGGGCGGGCAGGCAATCCAGCATGTTGAAGCTGGGCGCGCCGAAAAGTGGGGAGCGCAGGCCCTCAAGTGGGGAGGCGACTCAACACCCGTACGACGAAGACCTACAGGCCGTTCTCGAACTGGTCGTCAGGCAGCTTGATGATGCCGCGGGGCCGACGGGTGGCGGGCGCCGTGAAGCGCACCTGCGTCACGTTCAAGCGGCCCACGCCCGTTCCCCGGGGGTCGTTCTCTCTGCCCACCTGGAAGTAGAGATAGATGTCGTTGGTGCCCTTGAGGATGACGCGGCCGCTGTCGTTCGGCGAAGGCCGCTGGAGCGTCTCCATCACGCTGATGTTGTACGCGTTGATGGAGTAGCAGCTGCGCCCATCGGGCGTGGGGGCGATCTCTTTGATGGCGTAGCCGTAGCCGCGGTCTTGACGGAACTCGATGTCGGCCGACGTCGAGTCGGTGTGCGCCTCGATCTCGCCGATGTTGGGCAGGCCGTCGCGGTCATCGTCGTTGAGGTCTTCGGCGATGAGCGGGTTGGTGCCGGCGAGGAACTCGACGAGGTCTGGCGCCGAGTCGCCGTCGGTGTCGCTGATGCACGCGTCGGTGCCGAGCACGCGCTCCTCGCAGTCGTTGAGCCGATCGCCGTCGGTGTCGAGGGCGAAGCTGCAGCCGCGCACCACGTCGATGTTCCCCGGCTGCGGCTTGAGGCCCATGCGCACCTCGACGCCGTCACCGATGCCGTCGCCGTCGGTGTCCATCAGGGTCGGGTCGGTGCCGAGGTTCGCCTCGTCTTCGTCGGGCAGCCCGTCGCCGTCGCTGTCGACGAGGCCGGGCGAAGGCGACCGGGTGTTGCGCACCCGCACGTTGCGGTTCATCGCGATGAAGCGCTTGAGCCGCAGCGAGCGCTGGAGCGACCCGTAGTTGAGGGTGGTGATGCGCTGCACGATGGCGCCCATGTTCGTCTCGAGCAGCTCGGTGCCGCCGGCGCGCGCGATGGCGTTGGCCTGGAAGCGGGCGAGGTCGTCTTGAGCGCGGCGCACCAGCACCGGCTGCACCGTCACCTCGCCTGCGTTGAAGCGCACGGCGAGCTGGCGCAGCTCTTCGGTCACCTTGCTGAGCTCGCACTCGGTGCAGCGGGGCACGTCACCGGCGCGCGCGAAGGCGTCGCACTGCGGGTTGATGCCGGCGTTGAAGGTGGGGTTGTTGCAGCTGTCGTCCGACGCGAACATCACCAGCACGACGTAGTAGCGGGTGCGCGCGACCTGCCCGCGACACCCCGTCTGCATGTCGCCAGAGATGATGCTGTGGGCCAGCTTCAGCGGCGCGCGGTGCGAGATGGGCCCCGCCTCGTTGAAGGCGTTGTAGCGCGAGAAGGCGGTGGCCAGCGTGGTCGGGTCGGCGGTGAAGCTCCCCTGCAGGCCGTTGGCGATGGCGTGGTGGGCGATGAGCCCGAAGCTGATGCCGGGGTTCGCGAACTGGGTGGTGGTGTCGGTCAGCGCCTTGACGACCTCTTCGCGCAGCTGCACGTCGACGCCGGCGCCGCCCTCGACCGCGAACAACACCTTGACGGGGAAGGCCTCGCCCGAGGCGATGGGCGCACACACCGTCGCCTCGAACTCGGCGCGATCGGGCCCGCCAGCTCCACCGGCGCCGATGGCGTACAGCCCCACGTCGGTGCAGCCGGCCAGGAACACCATCGCCACGGCGGAGAAGAGAGCGCGCATGCGGCGCGCACTGTACCCGACTTGGCTCGCGAAAGCGGGCAGACCTGCGCCTACAGCGACAACACCCACGCGAGCAGGTCGTCGCGCTCCTGCGGCGAGAGCAGATCGGCGCGCCCGTGCTTCGGGGCGTACTGCTCCACGGCGTCGCGCAACGCGAAGCGGTTGGTCACGACCACGCGCCCGTCGGGGGTGACGCCGAGCCCCGCCAGGCCGGTCGTCAGCATCGGGAAGACGTCCCACGCGCCGACCAGCGCCGGGGTGCCGAAGCCCTCGAAGCGGGTGTTCTGCAGCTCGGCCCGCAAGGGCATGAAGCGCGGCGTGCCGACGTCGATGAACCGCGCCCGCGTCGCGAGGTCCTGGTCGCTGGTGAACTGGGGCGCGGGGTGACAGCTGGCGCACCCGGCCTTGCCCTCGAAGAGCGCCAGGCCGCGGCGGGGCGAGCCGATCTTTCCGTCAGGGAGCTCGAGGGCCTCGACGGGGGCGCCGCGCTCGTCGACGAAGGGGTTGGGCGGCGTGGGAATGAGCGACGAGAACACCGTGAGGGCCTCGATCTCTTCGGGCGTGAGCTCGGGGTTCTGGTAGCGGTTGCGCGTGCCCACCACCTTCGCCGTCTCGCCCATCGAGTGCGTCGACGCGGGCGTGAAGTACGGCGGCGTCTCGCGGCTGCCGCGCACCGTGGTCGAGCGGTAGATGCGCATCGGCACCGTCTTCTCGAACAGCACGCCTTCGCCGTGCCCCTCGAGGTGGCAGGCGTCACAGGTCATCGCGGTGCGGCCGAGGTCGGCGAAGTAGAGCACCTGGCCGAGCCGACGGGTGCGCTGGGCGAGCACGTCGACGAGCGGCCACTGCCCCGACCAGCTGGCCTTGCCCTTCGCGGCCTGCGTGACGTCGATGGCGGCCACGGTGCCGGTGAAGCGGTTGAGCACGAAGAGCGACTTGCGGTCGCGCGAGAGGGCCAGGGCCCTGGGGCCGGAGTGGAGCGACAGGCCGGCGCGGCCGCGAACGTTGAAGTCCTCGTCGGGGCGCACGTGGGGAAACCGCTCGGGCGGCGGGAGCGCGATCTCCTGCACCAGCGCCTTCGCCGCGTCGCCGTCTGACTTCGCCAGCTTCTTCACGTCGAGCACCCGAACCAGGCCGAGCCCGACGTCGGTGGCGTAGAGGAGGCCGGCGGCGTCATCGAGCGCCAGCGCCTCGGTCACGCCCGCGCCGAAGCCCAGGTGCCGCTGCCAGCCCAGCGCGCTCCCCTTCTGCCCTTTCAGCGGCAGGCCGAGCACGCCGACGCCGCCGTTCATGCTCACCTCCATCTTGTCGGGGTTGGGCCCAATGTTGGGCCCGATGCTCGAGGCGAAGAGCCGGCCCGCCTTCGCCGACGCCACCAGCCCACGCACCGCTTTCCCGCTCATCACGTACGGCCCGTACTTCTGGGTGGTGCCGCCGACGATCGGAGTGCCGGGCCCGGGCTGCGTGGTGGCGACGACCTGGCCCGAGGTGGGCTCGAGCAGCTCGATCTCGCCGGTCTGGAGCGAGCCCACGGCCAGCCCCGCGGCGGTCATCGCCATCGCGCGCGGGTTGGGCGCCACGGGGCTGCGCCAGCGCTCCTTGAAGTCGGCCTTCGCGTCGAGCGCGCTGACGGTGTCACGCGCGTGCTCGGCCAGGTAGAGCGTGTCGCCGTCAGCCAGGAGCGCGGCGACCTGCTTGACCGCCGGCGCGCTGGTGACGACTGGCGGGCTGGCGCTCAGGTCGATCACCTTCAGCTCGGGCGCGAAGAGGTGCCCGACCACCACCATGGCCCCGCCGACCGCGGCGATCGCCGAAGGCCCGTCGCCGACCGCGACGCGGGTCACCTTCCGGGTGGCGAGCTCCATCACGTACACCACGTCCTCCGTGGAGCTCACCGCCGCCAGCCACTTGCCATCGCCCGTGGCGGCCATGGCGACGAGGTCGGGGAAGCGGGTGTCATTGATGAAGCGCAGCTCGGCGCGGCCTTCGCCGCCTTCGAGGGTCACCTCCACGACGGCCTCCGAGGAGACGCCGAGCTCCACGCCGGCGGGCAGCCGCGTGAAGGCGTGACCATCATCAAGCGCGGTGAGGGGCAGCTCGAGGTTCGCGGGGGCGCCGAGGCGGAGCGCCTTCGCCTTCGAGAGCCCGACGCCCGTGATGCTCAGCGGCGTGCTGGTCGCGTTCGTCACCAGGCGCGGCCCGACCGTTCGCAGGGTGATGGCCGCGGCCGTCTGGCCCGCGTCGGGAACCTGCGCGACGCGGGTGGTGTCGGCTCGCGGGCAGCCGAGGATCAACGCCGTCACGAGGAGCAGTACATGTCGTTGCATTGGCGCGGACGTACCACATGGGTGCACCAGCCACCCCTCGCTGAGGCGGAAGTCGCCGCGGCGCAGAAGGAATGAGGCTATCGTGTACTCCTTGACCCCTCGGTACGCGCTTGGCTTAACTCCGGAACTCCTCATGCGCTCTTTCCTGTTCGCAGGCTCCCTGCTGATCCTGTCCGCTCACGTCGCGGACGCTGCGCCCAAGAAGAAGGCCCGGCCCGCCCCGGCGGCGCCGGCGGCTGCGGCGCCTGCTGCCAGCCCGTCACCCGAGCCCGCGCCGGCTGCCGGCGCAGACGGGCCCACGGGCGTTCGCGGCCCGACCCGCATCGACTTCGACGACCGGCTCATTCAGGGCCAGAGCAACAAGTCGGGCGCCGTGTACCTGTACGATCGCAAGGAGCTGAAGGTGCGATCGATGATCAAGAAGCGCGACAACTTCCGCGATGAGATCGTGGGCTCGCTCTACGACACGTGAGTCCGTGAGCCGCGCAGCGCTTCCCCTTTTCTCTTGAAGGAGTCTCTCGTGAGTGGACAGCCCTCCGTCCTCCAGGTCGTCATCTTGCGGGACGGCCTGCTCGTGGGCACCGAGGTGTTCGTGCCAGGCCAGTACAACCTGGGCTCGAGCGACCAGGTGGACCTGCGCCTCGACGACCCCGCGGTGGCGCCGAACCACGCGACCCTCTTCTTCCAGAACGGTCGCGCGGCGATTCAAGACGCGGGCTCTGGCGCCGTGTTCGTCAACGGCCACCGCGTCAACGCGTGCGAGGTGCGCGCGGTGGACGAGATCGCCTGCGGCCCGTTCACCCTCAAGATCCGCGTGCTGGCGCAGAAGCCCCAGGCCAAGCCCGCGCCGTCTGCCGAGGTGGCGGCGCTGCTGGG
>JACSRE010000353.1 GCA_014879945.1 Myxococcus sp. | reverse complement strand
GCCAGCGGGTCGCCATCGGTGGGCACATAGAGGCTGGTCGGCTTCGCGAGCCCGGTGAGGATGGGGCGCAGCACGTTGTCGCGGCTCGCGTAGTTCCCCTCGAGCACCTCGCCCCGCCAGGCGTCGAGCACGTAGAGGCGGCCGTCGCGCACGCCCCAGTCGGCGACGTTCCCGCTGGTGCTGATGCAGCGGTCGGTCGCGCCCGCGGCCTCGACGCAGAAGTCCGCCTTCTCGAGGAGGTTGTTGGTGAGGCGCAGGAAGCGGGTGGCGCCGATCAGCTCCGAGGTGACCATCTGCGCGCCCTCGCCGCCGCGGCCCCAGCGCCCGTTCGACGGCCACTCCGCCCAGACGGCCGAGTCGACGCCGACGGGGTAGTCGCCCTCGACGGTGTCGGTGCGCAGCCCCCCATCAGGGAGCGCCTGGAGCCAGCGTGACTCGAGGTACTTCGACTCGCGTCCGGTCGTGCTGCGCAGCAGGTTGTCGAAGCGCACCACCCGCACGCTCTGGAGCGACACCCCGTCGAGCACCTGCACCTGCATCGGCGGGCCGACGTTGGGGTCGATGACGGGCCTCGGCTGGAGGAGCAGCGCGACGTCGCCGTTGGGCAGCCGGGTGCCGCCGTTGACGGACACCGCGTCGGGGAAGGTGCGGCTCGAGACTCCGAAGGCCCGGCCGACCTCGCGCAGCGGAACGACCTGCTGGGTGGTGCCGAGGGCGACGCTCCCGAAGCCGGAGCGGGCCCACATGGTGGCGGTGCCCGCGCCGTCGTTCTTCGAGGGCGAGGCCTGCTCGAGCGCGCCGGTGCCCGCCGTCTCGACGCACACCATGCTGCTGCCGGGGTTGAGGGGCGTCGGCTCGATTCGCGGCGTCATCACGCGGCGGCCATCGGCGGTGCGGTGCACCCGGCCCTGCACGCCTCCCACGCCAGGCCCTTCGCCCGCGGCGCCGTAGGAGATCGTCACCGGCGCGAACGAGGCGCCCCAGTCGGTCGAGTGCATCAGCCGCGCGGTCTCGGCGCCCACCGCCGCCGTCAACGCCCAGAGCTCTCCGTCAGCAGGGCCGACCGCGAACGCGGAGGTGAGGCCGCCCCGGTTGACCCAGGTGTCGCCGTCGTCCCGCGAGATCCACAGGCCCGTGCGGGGCTGGTCGGCCGCGACCACGCCTCGCGCGCCGAGCAGCTCGAGGAAGCGGAAGCGGCGAAAGGGCAGGCGCTCCCAGGTGCGGCTGCCGTCGCGGGAGCGGAAGAGCTGCTGCTCCTTCGCGTCGAGGAACCACTCGCGGTCGCCGAGGGCCACGCGCAGGTCTTCCGAGTCCCGGTTGGCGATGGCGTTGGGCTCGGAGCGCCACGTCCGCCCGTCGTCGGTCGAGACGCGCACGAGGCCCGAGGGGCTCCAGGCGATCTTCGTGGCGCCGACGGTGGCGACGGCCGTGGCAGGGGGGAGCCGGGCGTCGTCGACGACGGTGAACTGGGGCGTGCTCCACGTCTGGCCGCGGTCGACGCTGACGCGCAGCCCGGCGTCGGGGAGCTGCGGGTCGGTGTTGGCCTGCGCGAGCATCACGGGGCCGACGAAGAGGTTGTTGGCCGAGAAGCTCGTCAGCACGGGCGACCGCGTCCACGTGCGGCCCTCGTCGCTGCTGCGGAGGATCACCCCGTCGGACTGCGCGCGCCAGTGCTCCGGGGCCGCGGGATCGAGCGAGGTGAAGCCGCCGCCGACCAGCTCGCGGCAGGTGAAGGCGAGGCGCTCGGGCGGCAGCTCCGTGAAGGCGAGGTGCTGGTCGCCGCCGTCAGCAGGGGAAGGGCCTGCGTCTGGCGTCGTGAGCTGGGGGCCGCAGGCGCACAGACCGAGGACGACCGCGAAGACGACGCGCATGGACCGAGAGTAGCGCACGGTCGCGAGCAGGCGTCACGTCTCGCGACGGTCCGTGCGCTGAAGCAGGCCAGCGCGCGGCTGGCGAGCCACCGCGCACGGACAGGCCCCGCGAGCTTCACCCGACGCGGCGCCGAACCAGGGCGCTATCGGCCGGACAGCTCGACCGAGAGGCCCAGGTGGTCGGACACGTACTCGCTGCCGCGGAACGGGCTGGTGAACTCCAGCGCCGCGGAGACGGGCTCGAGCGGGCCGCGGAGCCACGCGTAGTCGATGCGCCGGGTGGGGTTCGTGCTGGTGTGCGTGAAGCCGGACAGGCCCGGCTGGGTGGCGGCCCAGGCGTCGGTGAAGCCCGCGGTGCGCAGCGCGTCGAGCGACGCCTCGGCGGGCGTGGCGTTCAGGTCGCCCAGGAGCACCTGCCGAGAGGTGGCCGGGGCGACGGCGTTGAGCGCCGCCGACGCCGCGTTTGCTTGAGCGACGCGGAGCTGCGCGTCCTGCGCGCGGAAGGAGAAGTGGGTCACCCCGATGGCCACCATGCCCATGGGTGTGGCCACCACCTCGATCATCACCTTGCGTTGGAAGTCGCCCAGCGGGAGGTCCACTGTCTCGACCTGGCTCACCGGCAACGCGGTCACGAAGCCGATGCCCTCGGGGGTGACGTTGTTCGCCAGGTGCGTCTGGGCGAAGCCGCTCACGAACCGACGGCCAGTGCGCGTGGTGAGCATCGCCGCCAGTCGTGACGCGCTGTCGGCCGCGCCTGCGTCGAAGGTGGCGTCGACGCACACCTCCTGCAGCGCCACGAAGTCGGTGCCGAGCTGCGAAAAGCGCTGCGCCGCCGCGTCGAGCCGCGCGGGCACGTCGCCGGTGAGGCACTGGAGGTTGAGCGTGGCCAGCTTGAGCCGGCCGGAAGCCGACGGCACCACCAGCCGACCTGCGTTCTCCACCTGGTAGCCGTCGTCGCTGCCGGCGCGGCCGCGATCGCTTCGATCGCCGAAGAGCGTGCCGGAGAACGCCGCCGGGAGGCCGTAGCGGAAGGCGACGTCCCAGATGCCCGGCGTGGACGGCGTGATGGCGCCCTGGAACTCGTCGTTGTTGCCGACGTCGGCGTTGAAGGCCGCCGAGGTCCACGACCAGCCCGCGTCGGCGTCGTCTGGTCGGGTGCCGTTGGGCCCGAAGCCCACTTCCGCCGTGAGGCCAGCGGTGAGACCAGCGCTGCCGGTGCGGCCCTCCACCCAGGCCTGTCCGTAGAAAGTCGTCGGCGCGCCGGCGTCGGCCATCGCCCAGTGCGGCCACTGGAGGTTGCCCCAACGGCGCGCGCCGGTCGTTCCGCCGCCACCGCCCGTTGCACTGCCGCCGCCGGTTGCCGTTCCGCCGCCGGTTGCCGTTCCTCCGCCGGTTGCCGTTCCTCCGCCGGTTGCCGTTCCGCCGCCGGTCGCCGTTCCGCCGCCAGTCGCCGTTCCGCCGCCAGTCGCCGTTCCGCCGCCAGTCGCCGTTCCGCCGCCGGCTGCACCACCCACCGCCGACTGGCAGACATTGGCGACACACGAAGCGCAGACCCGGCAGCTCGTGCCGGCGCTCCCACAGGCTTGCGCGGAGCTCCCCGCCTCGCAGCGCCCTTCCGCGGAGCAACACCCGCTCGCGCACGTCGTCGCAGCGCACCGCTGGGCCGTCTGATCACACCCAGCCATCGCCCCCGCGAGGGCGATCACCACCAGCATCCGTACCGGGGTCATGGACCGGGGCGATCGCCGTTGAAGTCGTCGCTCACGTCGAGCCGCTTCGGCTGCTGCGTGCGCGAGCTGTCGACCACCAGCACCGCGTTCTCGCCGGGCTCCCACTCCACCCGGCCGTCTGGGCTGCGCTTGACCACCTTGTATTCGAGCGTGGTGCCCAGCGGCAGCTCGACGTCGGAGGCCTTCCAGTTGGGGTACGTGCCGGCGTCGGTGTCGAGCTTGATGCCTGGGCCGGTGGCGCCCCAACGGCCGAGCTCCGGCGTGTTGCCCACCAGGTACACGTCCTGGCCCCAGTGGGTGCGGGCCACCACGTCGAAGTTCACCTTCACCTTCGGCCAGCCAGGCATCGCCCGGAGCTCCTTGATCATCGACTCCACCTCGGGCCCGCCGTGGTTCTGCTCGGCGTAGCGGCGGAGGATGCTCACGTACTCGCCCAGGTACTGCATGCCCGTCTTGTTCTCGTCGGCCTTGCCGGAGTCGATGAAGAGCACCGACTCTGCGTTCTTCGGCTTCTGCGCCTTGCTGCCCATGGTGGCGTAGGTCCAGTTGCCGGCGTCGGTGACCACCTTCATGTCGGTCAAGCCGAACACGGC
The DNA here is from genome assembly GCA_014879945.1 of Myxococcus sp. Lineage (GTDB taxonomy): Bacteria > Myxococcota > Myxococcia > Myxococcales > Myxococcaceae > Xiheimicrobium. The sequence goes on along the minus strand of JACSRE010000353.1, from coordinate 1,012 downwards.
GGACTTCAGGTGCATGGCGTTGAAGGGGCCGGCGCGGTTGGTCACCTCGTAGGTGGGGATTCCGGCGGCGCGCAGCAGGTCCTCGGTGTCGTCGGGCCCGGAGTCGGGGCGCGGCTGGCCATTCGCATCGACGCCGTCGGCCTGCTTGTGATCGGTCACCACCACGACCTTCACGCCCCGCGCCCTGGCGGCGGCCAGCTCGTCCACCAGCTTCGAGCGCCCCTGGCTGTCGGTGATGTTCCGCAGGGTGAAGACCGAGATGAAGATCAGCTCCTTCTCGTCGCGCACCATGGAGAAGAGCTGATCCGCCACCCGCGGCCCCTTCGCGGTGGGCGAGGTGAAGAGCACGTTGAGATCGGCGCTGGCGTCCCAGGTGTTCTGGATGGGCGTGCCGGCCTTCAGCGCCTCGATGGCGTTCGTGTACTTCTTGATCAGGCACGGGTCGGTGAGCCGGTGGAGGCTCTCGTTGTTGCTGTGCGCCGACTGCTGCGGGTTGTGGGAGCCGGTCAGCAGGGTCTCTTTGATCGCGCCGGTCTCAGGGTCGGGGTAGCGGAAGCTGCGCGCCTTCAGGTGGAACAGCCCGCGGCCCATGTCGATCTCGATGATCTGCGTGTCGCGGCGCTGCGCCTCGGTGAGGCCCTTCTGCGAGCTCGCGTGGCTGAAGCCCGCGTCGACCAGCTCGCTCACCGAGGTGTTCCACGGCCGGCTGGGGTCGATCTGGTGCGAGTCGATCAGCAGCTGCACGTGAATGCCGGCGCGCGAGGCCTCGGTGAGCCTGGCGATCACCTGAGGGTCCGTCAGGTTGTAGACGGCGTACTGGACCCGGTACGGGTTCTCGGCGGCGGTGAACTGGCGGGGGTCGCCGCGGCGCGCGGCGATGATCGAGTCGAACTCCTTGAGCTCCATCTCGAGCGCCTGGGTGCCGGGCGTGAACACCGTCTCGATGCGCGGCGCGGTGCTGGTGGCGAAGGCATCGCGCACCGGAGCGACCGGCGTCACCGTGGCGGGCGGG
>JACSRE010000206.1 GCA_014879945.1 Myxococcus sp. | reverse complement strand
GCCGCCGACGACACCACCACGACGCCGGCGGCCACCAGCACCCACGGCCAGCGCTTCGGCGAGGGCGCCAGCGCCTCGGGCGCGGTGTCGACCGCCGCCGCGGGCACGTCGTCGCGAGACAGCTTCCGCAACGAGGGCAGGCTCGAGGCCGCGCGCACCACCGTGGACTCACGGCTGAGCTTCGTCAGCAGCCGCCTCACCTCGAGCCGCGCGACGTCGGCCGACTCAGGGCGGTCGGCCCGGTTCTTCTGCAGGAGCCAGAGCACCAGGCGCTCGACCTCTTCGGGGAGGTTCGGCACCAGGTGGGCGAGCGGCGGCGGCGAAGCGTCGAGCTGCATCTTCACCAGCGCGAGCGGCGACTCCGAGACGAAGGGGGCCTGGCCAGCGAGCATCTCGTAGAGCGTGCAGCCCAGGGAGTAGAGGTCGGTGCGCCCGTCGAGGTCTTCGTTGCGCACCTGCTCCGGAGAGACGTAGGCGGGCGTGCCGGCGGCCGACGACTGCTTGGTCGACGCCAGCCCCGCCCAGGGCAGCACCGCCCCTTCCACCGGTCGCGCGAGCCCGAAGTCGAGCACCTTCACCAGCGTCTCGCCGCTGTGCTCCTTCAGCAGCATGATGTTCGCGGGCTTGAGGTCGCGGTGGACGATGCCCTTCTTGTGCGCCTCGCCCAGCGCGTTGAGCACCTGCTCCGTCACGGTGAGCGCCAGCGCCACGCTGAGGCCGGCGCCGCTGGCCGCCAACGACTCGGCGATGGTGTCGTGCAGCGTCTTGCCGTCGACGAAGGCCATGGTGAGGAACGGCTGGCCGTTGGGGAGGTGCCCGAAGTCGAGCACCTCGACGAGGTTGCGGTGGCTGAGCGCGCCGAGGGTGGTGGCCTCTTTGAGGAAGAGGTCGAGGGCCCGCGCGTCCTGGGCGCGATCGGCGCGCAGCACCTTCACCGCCGCGGCGCGGCCGATGGCCTTGTGGCGCGCGCGGTAGACGTCGCCCATGCCACCGGCGCCGATGCGCTCGACGATCTCGTACGAGCCCACCGTCGCGCCGGCCGGGAGCTCATCACCCTCGTGCTCTTCTTGACCCGGCGTCACGTGATCGTGAGTCTATTCACGAAGTCACGCCGGGCCACAGGCTCTCGCAGCCAGGGCCGCGCTAAGGCTCGGGCGAGCTCATCGAGTTCTGCGGCTCGCTGGCCGTGCGCAAGATGAAGTCGGCGACGTTGTTGTCGGTGTCTTGTCCGTTGCCCTCGAGGGCGTCGCCGCCGCCCGGCGCCATCGACGCGGCGGTCGAGGTCGAGAACGCCTTGCGCTCGATGCTGGAGCCCGCCGTCGACGGGCCGGGCGCGGGCCCGCTGCCTTCGGGCGAGTTGCCGGTGCCGTAGCCGACCGTGTCGACGGCCAGCGGGTCGACCGGCGCCGTGCCCAGCGTCGAAGGGCCGACGCGCACGTGGCCGCTGTCGGCGAAGCCGAGGTTGGCGGTGTGGGCGAGGTCCGAGGCGAGCATGGGCGTGAAGCCCGTGGCGCCACGCACCGAGGTGATGAGGAAGAACGACCGGGGCGCGATGGTGGTGTTCGCCGGAACGGTGAGGGTGGTGCCGTACGAGGCGCCGGTGGCGCTCTTGTACTGCACCCGCCAGCCGCCGATGTTCACCGGCGAGTTGGTGGGGTTGTAGAGCTCGACGAACTCGTCACCCGCCGTCACGCCGCGAGACTGCAGCTCGCTGATGACGACGTGGTTCGCGCCTGCCGAGCCCAGCACGTTCACCGTCGCGGTGGCCATCGACGGCCCGAGCGTCGCGGTGACGGTGGAGCTGCCCATGCCCATCGACGCCGCCGAGAACGAGAACGTGGCCGAGAGCTGGCCTGCAGGCACCGTGACGGCCGCGGGCACGGCGCCCACCGTTCCGCTGGCCGCCAGCATGATGGCCGTGCCGCCCATGGGCGCCGGCACGTCGAGGGTCACCGTGAGCGGGGTGGTGTTGTTGGCGACCACCGAGCTGACCGCAGGGCTCAACGTCACCTGCGAGGGGAGGTCTGCCGGCGTCAGCACCCGCACGCCTGCGTCGCGGGTCACGCTGCCGAACGAGACGAGCAGCCCGACGCGCCCGTCGCCGAAGCCGGCGTCGAAGGGAGCGGGGGCGCCTGCGTCGTCGAGGCCGCCGTCGGGGTCGAGCCCGGCGTCGAACGGGGGCGGGCCGGCGTCAGGGTCGAAGACGACGTCGAAGAGCACCGGCCGCTCGATCTGCCCGACGGTGAACAGCAGGCCGCCACCATCGGCGATCTGCAGCACCTGCGGGCTGAGCGACTCGACGCTGACCAGGGTGTCCACCAGCGCCGGCGACGACAGCCGCACCGAGAACGGCGTGGGGAAGGTCTGCGCGTTGGTCTGGCCCAGGCGGAGGAACTGCCCCGACGGGCCGGCGGTCGCGAGCGTCACCGGACGGACGATGTCGAACGGGTTTCGGGGCTCGAGCTTGTAGTTGCCGTTGCGGTACTGGAGCACGCCGCGCACCTGGGCGAACGTGTCCATCGGCGCGGGGAACGGCGAGAGCGCGTACATGAAGTCGTTCACCCGCAGCTCCATGCCGCCGGTCATCTCGACGATGGTGAGCTCGTTCGTCGGGGGCGTGTCACCGGCCCCGGGAGCGGGCGCGATGTCGGCGACGGTCGCCGGCCCGGACAGGCTGATGAGCACCCCTTCGAGCGCGCGCGCCCGGGTGGCCATGGCCGCGTTCACTTCGCCGATCATCACGACGGTGGGCGCCGGCAGGGGGTTGTTGCGCGTCGGGCTGACGACGACGGTGCCGGCCGGAATGGCGTTGAGCTGCACCTGGCCCTGGAAGTCGGCCACCGCCGCCGAAGGAATGGTGACGCGATCGCCGGGGAGGATGTCGGTGCGGGGCGTGACGCCCGGGTAGTAGACGAAGGCGCCCGAGAAATCGCGGCCCATGTACCCGGGGTCGTTCTCGTGCACCTGAATGAAGAACCCCAGGCCGTTGGTGCCCGTCACCAGCACGTCGGTCAACTGCACGCGCTGGTTGAGCAGCGTCGAGTTGAGCGCCTTCACCGCGTAGATGGTGGCCGGAATGCCGGGCGGCGGAGGACAGGCCTGCCCCCCGAAGTTCGCCTGCATGGGGCACGGGTCGCAGACGTCGCCCTTGCCGTCCGAGTCGGCGTCGAGCTGCGGAGAGCCGGGGTTCGGGTCGCCCGGGCAGTTGTCGCTCCCGTTGGGCACGCCGTCGTTGTCGACGTCGGTGGCCGACGGGGTGCTGCACATGGTGGTGTTCGCGTCGAGCGGGCAGAGGTCGCAGAGGTCTCCCACGCCGTCGCCGTCGGCGTCACCCTGGCCGCCAAGGTCCATCGGGCGGCGCGGGTTGAACATGGTGGGGCAGTTGTCCATCGCGTCGGCGATGCCGTCGCCGTCCTGGTCGGCCATCGACGCGACGCCGGTGTACGCGTTGCCCGAGAAGAGCCACGGCGCGCCCCGCATCGGGGTGCAGGTCGGCTCGTTGGTCGGCGGGCCGCCGCAGAACACCAGCGGGTAGGTGCTGCCGTTGGCCGCCTGGAGCGCGGCGAGGGTGGTGCCCTCACCGGCCAGACACACCGAGCGCATGGTGCCGCAGACGTTGAGCGCCTCGCAGCCCTGGGCCAGCGCGCCGGCCACCTGCGGGTCGCCGTACAGGGGCTTGCCGCCGCGCAGCGTCAGCACCACGTCTTCGGGGCTCGAGGTGATGAGCGAGCGGAACGGGTCGGGGTTCTTGCGCACGTAGATGCTGATGTCGGCGACGCGGCCGGCCTGCAGCGTGCCGATGCGCGACGAGACGACCTGCGCGTTGGCGGCGTTGACCGTCACCATCTTCCACAGCGTCAGCGGGCTGAAGAACCGGCCGTAGAAGCCCTGGTTCAGGTAGTCGGCGCAGGCGAGCTCGCGCATCAGCGTGGTGGAGCCCGAGCGGACCCAGTCGGTGCCCAGCGACAGGTTGACGCCCATGCGGTGGTAGATCGGCGTCTGCGCCGTCTCGCCGTAGAGCACCACGTTGCTGCGCGGCGACCACACGATGCTGGCGCCGCGAATGGCGGTCAGCCGCATGTCGGCCGGCTTGAGGCCGATGCCGTGGATGATGGCCGTGCGCGGGCCGATGACGTCGACGCCGCCGTCCTGCAGCCCCGAGAGGCAGTGGAACTCGTTGCGCGCCGAGGCCTCGATGCCCTCGGCGATGTGCGGCAGGTAGACGGCGTTCGCCGGAATGACCGTGGCCGGGTTCGGGCGGGTCGGGTACGCGCAGCTGCCCAGCAGCTCGTCGCCGGCGCTGTCACCGAGCGGGAACGTGGCGTAGTTGCCGCCGCTGGTGTTGGCGCCCAGGCCCAGCTGGCTCGCGCCGGTGCCGGTGTCGTTCATGTCGAGGTTGCGCAGCAGGCCCGCGCCGCCGTTGGAGCCGGAGATGGAGGTGGTGCCCACCAGCAGGTGGCGCAGCTCGTTCCACTGGTACTGGGCGCTCATTCCGCCGCCGCCGTTGGAGATGCGGGTGTGGCCGTCGTGCGCGGCGCCGCCGATGCGCCAGTCGCTCCGGTGCTCGTAGCGCTCGGGCACGCCGCCGTCGGCGAGCAGGCCGTTCGGGCCGACGCCCGTCGCCACGTAGGGCGCGCCGGGGAAGGTGAGGTGGTCGTGCCCGTTGATGAGGCCCGGCGAGACGAGGTTGTCACCGCAGAGCACGCCCGTGGGGTTCGCGCCGGCCGAGGCCTGGCAGTCGCAGCCCACGCAGGTGATGAGGCCCGTGGAGTCGACGACCACCTGGCCGCCGCGCAGCACGCGGCCGGGCTGGAGCACCGTGCCGACGATCAGCCGGGTGGCCGAGCCGGGGGCGACCACGCACGCGGCCGTCGGCGCGGGGAGCGCCGCCGCGGGACACATCACCGTCAGCACCTGCGTCGGCGTGCAGTCGGTCTCGCAGCCGTCGGCGGCCACGGTGTTGCCGTCGTCGCAGAGCTCGGCGCCGCGCCGCACGCCGTCGCCACAGATGTTCGAGGCCGTCGCGGTCACCGTCGTGGTGCAGTCGACTTCGCAGCCGTCACCCGAGACGAGGTTGCCGTCGTCGCACGCCTCGGCGCCGTTCATCATGCCGTCGCCGCAGTACGCGGTCGCCGGCGAGAAGGCGCACAGCCGGGTGCAGCCGTCGGTGTCGTCCATGTTGCCGTCGTCGCAGAGCTCACCGCCCGCGCGCACGCCGTCGCCGCACACCGGCGGCGGGC
>JACSRE010000398.1 GCA_014879945.1 Myxococcus sp. | reverse complement strand
CGCTGCTGGGGGTGGCGGGCACGGCGCTGGCGGGGCCCGGGCAGCTGCTTGAGCACGCGGGCGACGCGCTGCTCGACGTGGCGAGAGCCGGGCTGGCCGAAGGTGGGCTGGCGGCGCTGGGCGGCGTGATGGCGGGCGGCGCGGGGTTGCTCGTGCGCGGCGCGGGCATGATCGCCAGCGCCGTGGGCAACGCGGTGGGCTTCGTCGGCCAGGCGGTGGGGGCGATGGTTCAAGGCGCCCTGGGCGCGCTCGGCCGGCTGTTCAGCTGAAGCGGGGCTTCTTGCCCCGCGCCGCCGCCTCGACCCACTTCAAGAGGGGCGCGATGGTCTTCAGGTGGCTGACGGTCCAGTCGGCGAGCTTCGCCGACGCCAGCACCGAGGCCGGCGGCGCGGGGAAGGCGAAGGCGAACCCCTTGTGACGGAGCAGCTCCGCGCGCGGGTGATCCTTCGGCCACGGCTTCGGTACGCGCACCAGCTGCTGTTGGGTCGTGACGGTGAAGCCCTTCTTCACGGCCTTCTCGACCGCGGCGGCGAACGGCGCGCCGGTGGCGTCGTCGGCGACGGCCTTGCGATGGCGCTTGAGGGTGGGGCCCTCCATCATCCACCGGCCGGCCGCGATGAAGGGCGTCGCGCCGAGCTCGAAGTAGAGGCCGAGGCTCTCCATCGCCTCACCGGGGTAGAGGGGAATGAGGCCGCTGATCGACGTCTTGAAGGGCGACTTGTCCTTCGAGAAGCGGGTGTCGCGGTAGATGCGGAACACCTTGCGCGTGGTCTTCTTCGCGGTGGGGAACGTCGCGACGACCTTGGCGTGCACCAAAGCGAGCAGCGCGTGCATCGGGGTCTCCCACAGCTGCTGGTAGTCGGCCTTGTGCGCCGCAAACCACTCGCGGTCCTGGCGCACCGAGAGCGTGCGGAAGAAGTCGGCCCCACCCTTCGGGAACCCTGAGAACGGAGGCGGCGCGGCGGTGTGTTTGGCCATGGCCGGCACCATGCCCGCAGGTACAGTCGTTTCGACATGAAAACGCTCACCGAGTACCTCTGGTTCGAGACGCAGAAGAAGCGCGAGCTGGTGCGGCTGACCGACACCGTCGCGCAGTTGGTGAAGAAGTCGGGCGTGAAAGAGGGCTTCGCGCTGGTGTCGGCGATGCACATCACCGCGGGCGTGTTCGTCAACGACAACGAGCCGGGCCTGTTCGACGACATCTGGGCGTGGCTCGAGGGGCTCGCGCCCGAGAAGCCCGAGTACCGGCACCACGAGACGGGCGAGGACAACGCCGACGCGCACCTCAAGTCGCTGCTGATTCACCACCAGGTGATGGTGCCGATCACCAGAGGGCTGCTCGACCTGGGCACCTGGCAGCAGGTCTTCTACGCGGAGTTCGACGGGCAGCGCCGCAAGCGGGTGATCGTGAAGGTGATGGGTGAGTGACGAGCGCGTCGAGGTGCTGGACGGCACGTTGTTCGGTGAAGGGCAGCCGTGCTTCGGCTGCAGCCCGACGCACCCGCACGGGTTTCACCTGAAGTACGCGCGCGACGGCGACGAGGTGGTGACGCGCTTTCTGCCCGGCCCGCTCCATCAAGGGCCGGTGGGCATCATGCATGGCGGGCTGGTCTCGACGCTGGCTGACGAGACCGCGGCGTGGGCCGTCATCGCCAGCACGGGGAAGTTCGGCTTCACCTCGTCGTTCTCGGCGCGGCTCCACAAGGCCGTGCGAATTGGGGTGGAGACCGAGGCCCGCGCGAAGGTGCTGTCGGCGAACCGGCGGGTGGTGAAGTCGACGGTGGTGCTTCGTCAGGGTGGAGAAGCCTGCTTCACCGGCGACTTCGTCTTCGTGCTGATGGACAAGGCGTCGGCCGAGAAGTTGATGGGCGGGCCGATTCCTCCCGCGTGGGAGCGCTTCTGTCGGTGACGCTCAGGCGCATGGCGTTCGCGCTTCGAGAAGGCGCTCGCCGCTCACGAGGCACCTGCCGGCTCCAGGCCCCTCACCGCACCGGCCGGTTGGCCCGATCGAGGCTCCCGCCGGCGGTGACCCAGCCCTGCGCCGCCACCTCCTGCGCGGGCACGTCGAAGGCCTCGACACGCCCGGTGGTGGTCGAGGTCACCCACCGGCCCTGCGCGAGCACCGCCGCGCCCGCGGGCGCGATGGGCAGCGGGCACGAGAACCTCGTCGTCCCGTCGTAGCGGAGCTCGTACAGCGTCGGCGCCTCCTTCGTCGCCACCAGCACCGACTGCCGCGAGGTCACCAGCGGCTGGGCCAGGCACGCGCCGCGGTTGAGCGTGGGCACGCGCGGGCTCTCCCACGACGGCGCCGCCGCGGCCGGGGCCGAGGGGTCGAAGAAGGTCAGCCAGCGCCAGCACAGGCTGTTGGAGTCGGTCGCGATGACGCGCCCATCGGCCACGAGCGTGTTGCGGGGCGACCAGAACGTCATGGGGGGCGTGGCGCTCGCCGCGCCGGTGGTCGCGTCGCGAATGGCCGAGGGATAGAGGGTGTAGAGGCGCCCCGCGAAGGCGACGACGGGAATGGCCGCGCTCCCGGTCACGTCGAGCGACCACCGCCGCGCGCCCGTCGCCGCCGAGAGCGCGATGAGCTCGTGCCGCCACAGGTCCTCGTAGGTGTAGATGGTGTCGACGTCAGCGAGGGTGACCGCGAGGTACGTCGAGGCCTGCTTCCACACGAAGGCGCCGGTCGAGGGCTCGAGCGCGACGATCCACGAGGTCCACGCCGCGCCACCCTCGTTGATGCGCAGGTTGAGGAAGAGGCGCGGTGGCGAGCTCACGGCGCCGCCCGACATCATCCACAGCGGCACCCCGGGGTTGAGCCCCAGCGGCATCGCAAGGTCGGCGCGACCACGAGACCACTGGAGCGCGCCGTCGAGGGCCGAGCGGGCCTCGACCCGATGCTGCGCCGTGTTCGCGCCGCCGGGCTCGCGCATCAGCAGCACCAGCTGCGTGTCGGAGGAGAGAAAGAGCGGGCTCGTCTCGACCGGGTACGTCGAGCCGGGGTTCGGCACGCCGGCCACGGGCCGCCGAAAGCGCTCCACGCCGTCTCGCGCGACCGACACCAGCTGCGTGGTGCTGCCGGTGCTCTCGAGCCAGTAGACGTTGCCGGCGCGGTCGCCGACGCCGGGGAAGGTGAGCGTCGCGCCCGCGGCGGCCTGGTAGCTCCACCTGGGCGTCAGCGGCCTCGGCGGCGGCTGCGCGCAGCGGCCCTGCTGACAGCGCCCCGCCGCCTGGCACGTCGAGGGCGGCGCGCAGCTCGAGCCCTCTGGCGACGAGACCTCGCCGCACACGCCCGAGAGGCACACCTTCGCCGTGACGCAGGTGTTCTCGCCGCACGAGGTGCCGTCGGCGACCTCGACCACGCCGCAGCCGGCGCGCGCGTCGCACGTCGCCACCTCGCAGGGGTTCATCGGCGTGGGGCACGCCACCTCCAGGTGCACGCAGCCCGTCGCCTCGGCGCAGGCGTCGGTGGTGCACGCGTCTGAATCGTCACAGCGCCTCGGCTGCCCGAGGCACCGTCCCTGATGGCAGGCGCCGGCCTCGACGCACGGCGTGCTGCACGCGAGGCCGTCTTCGGCGTTCACCTCGATGCAGGTGCCCTCGGCGGTGGCCCGCGTCGCGCGGCAGGGCGCTGGGCCTGCGGGGCAGTCGACGGCCGCGGCGGCGACGCCTTCGAGCTCGAGCGGCAGCCGCTGCTGCTCCGAGGTCACCGTCGCGCGTTGCGCGAACGAGCCCACGGCCGTCGGGAGAAACAGCAGCTCGACCGAAGCCGACTCGCCGCCGCCGACCTCGACGGACGTGGGCCCCGAGAACGGCGCCTGCACGTCGAGTTCCACGGACCGCGGCGCGCGTGACGCGTTGGTGAAGACGACGGTGGCTCGCGCCGACTCGCCGACCAGGGTGCGCGCGAACTCCACGCCTGAGGGCGCCATCGTCACCTCGCCGCCCGCGCCGACGAGCGCGGCGTCTCGACACGCCAAAAGGCCCAGGAGCAGCCACCCAACGGACGCGCGCACGTCGGCATGACCCCACACCGCCGCGAGGAGCGCAAACCCGTTTTCGCCTTTGGAAGTTGAGGCCGAAGCCCACGGGGCTAGTGTGGCCGCCGTGCGCCTGCTCGTGCTCTCCCTCGCGCTGGTGGTGGCCAGCGCCGCCCTCGCCGACAACACCGCCGACGAAGCCGACATCGCCTTCTCACGGGGCGTCGCGGCCTACACGAAGCGCGACTACGAGGGCGCGCTGTCGAACTACTTCCTCTCGTACCGGCTGGTGCCCAACCGCAACGTGCTCTTCAACATCGCGCGCTGCTTCGAGGCCCTCAACCGCCAGGACGAGGCCTACCGCTACTGGCACGACCTCTCGGTGGACGCGACCCTGCCGGCCGACGACCGACGCGACGTGAAGGCCGCGCTCGCGAGGCTGGCCCCACAGGTCGCGCTCCTCACCGTCACCGCGAGCCCCGTCGAGGGCGAGCTCTTCATCGACCGCGAAGACCTCGGCGGCCGGGGCAAGACGCCGCAGACGGTCGCCGTCAAGCCAGGCCCGCACCTCGTGCTGCTCAAGGCCGAGGGCTTCAGGCCAGCGCAGGCGAAGGTGACGGCGGTGAAGGGCCGCGAGGCGAAGGTCTCGCTCGAGCTCACCCGCATCGTCGGCACCGTCGAGGTGGCCGGAACGCCCGCGGGCGCGGTGGTGCGTGAGACGGCCGACGGCCCCGAGCTCGGCCGCCTGCCGGCGACGCTCTCGCTGCCACCCGGGCAGCGCCTGTTCCTGGTGCAGGCGCCGGGGTTTCTGCCGCAGCAGGTGCTCGTCGACGTGAAGGCCGACGCGGTGGTGACGGCGAAGGTGACGCTGCCCGAGAAGCCGAAGCCGACGGGCAAGGTCATCGTCACCGCCAACCGCGACGCGGCGGTGGTGCGGGTCGACGGCAAGGACTCGGGCTTCACGCCGGTGGTGCTCAACCTCACCGAGGGCCGCCACCAGCTCGAGGTGACGAGCGCCGACGTGTCGCCGCTGGTGCAGACGGTCGAGGTGGTGGCCGACCGGGAGCTGCGCGTGGCCGCCGACCTGCGCTACGCGCCGCCCAAGGTGACGGCCGCCAGCAAGCAGCTGCTCTCGGTCGACCAGGCGCCGGCCAGCATCACCGTGGTGACGCGCGAAGAGATTCAGGCCTTCGGCTACCAGACGCTGCCCGAGGCGCTGCGCGCTTTTTTTTTT
>JACSRE010000277.1 GCA_014879945.1 Myxococcus sp. | reverse complement strand
GCGGTAGGCAGTCACGTTCATGCATCATTGATCGGATTGAGCGTCACTAAGTTGCGCAAGGGTGAGTAGCGGCCGGGCGTGAGTACGAACTGGTGCTTCTCAATCTCGTCGTTCTTGACGCTCTTGCAGAACCCAGCCACATCCTCGTACTTGCCGGAGCCGTCGCCGCGCCAGCGATGGTAGGTATCTGTGATTCGACCGATGTCGTCGTCACTCAGCTCGCGATGGATGCGGTCAACCAGTGAGCCAAGCTTTCGCGCGTCGATGAAAAGCGTCTCGCGCTGCCGGTTGCGCATCTTCTTCCCGCGCCCGCCGAGCCCGTTCTTCTTGTCGCGCGCCAGGAACCACAGACACACCGGGATCTGCGTCGAATAGAACAACTGCCCCGGGAGCGAGACCATGCAGTCGACCAGGTCACCCTCCACGAGCGCCTTGCGAATGTCGCCTTCGCCCGACTGCTGCGACGACATGCTCCCGTTCGCGAGCACAAACCCAGCGATGCCCGTCGGCGATAGGTGATGCAGGAAGTGCTGCACCCACGCGAAGTTCGCGTTGCCCGCGGGCGGCAAGCCGTACTTCCACCGCACGTCTTCGCGCAGCCGCTCCCCGCCCCAATCACTGTCATTGAACGGCGGGTTCGCCAGCACGTAGTCGGCCTTCAGGTCCTTGTGCGCGTCGGCGTGAAACGTGTCTCCGTGTGCGATGTTCGCGTCGATGCCGCGAATCGCCAGGTTCAACTTCGCGAGGCGCCAGGTCGTGTGATTCGACTCCTGACCGAAGACGCTCAGCTCGCCGATGCGGCCGCCGTGCGCTTCGACGAACTTCTCGCTCTGCACGAACATGCCGCCTGAGCCGCAGCACGGGTCGAACACGCGGCCCTTGTACGGCGCCAGCATCTCGACCAGCACGCGCACCACGCCGCGCGGTGTGTAGAACTGACCGCCGTTCCGACCTTCAGACGCGGCGAACTGCGTGAGGAAGTACTCGTACACCCGGCCCAACACGTCACGGGAGCGGTTGTTCTTGTCGCCCAGGCCGATGGTGCCGACGAGATCGATGAGCTCTCCGAGCCGCGTCTTGTCGAGCGCGGGCCGCCCGTAGTCCTTCGGGAGCACGCCCTTCAGCGTCGCGTTGTCGCGCTCGATCGCCACCATCGCGTCGTCGAGCAACTTGCCGATGCTGGGCTGCTTCGCGCTCGCCTGCAGGAACGACCAGCGCGCCTCCTTCGGCACCCAGAAGATGGTCTCGGCGCGGTACTCGTCGGGGTCTTCCGGGTCGGCGCCCGACTTCTTGTCGGCCTCGAGCGCGGCGTGCTTCTCCTCGAAGGCGTCGGAGATGTACTTGAGGAAGATGAGCCCGAGGACGACGTGCTTGTACTCAGCCGCGTCCATGTTGTTGCGGAGCTTGTCCGCCATCAGCCACAGCTTCGCCTCGAACCCGACGACCGCGTCGGACTGCTCCGGTTTGCTGGCCGCGCTCGGCGGTGGGCTCTCGGTCTTCGGTGTCTTCTTCTCAGGACGACCACGCTTGGTGGTCCCTCCGTTACGCGCTGGCATCAGGTTCCCCTTGTCGGCCGCAGTTCGGCGCCGAGCGCGCGAATCTTCGGCGGAATGAGGCGACTTCTCCACGACTTCGAACGCCCTGAGGCCTCCCGCGTCGGGTGAGCAGAGCCCCGCGTTCGCCCGGGTGAGGGCCGCGTTCGCCCCGACCTGCGACGGGCTCGGCAGCGGGTGGGCTGCAGCCGCCTCCAAAGTCTCCGCGGTCGCCTCCGAGTGACGCGGACTCGCCTCGACCACCCCTGCAAACACCTGGTAGTCGCCCGCGCCCGCCTGGTCGGCCTCCGCGGCCGCCTCTGGAAGGTCCGTTGCCGCCTCAGCGAGGCCTGCAGGCGCCGTGGCTTGTCCCGCGCCCGGAAACATCTCACCCGTGACTACCTGGGGACACTCCGGAGACCTCCCGGAAGCTCAAGCGCTTCGGTATCTTGCGCCCGCTGTTTTCACGACTGGGGGAACACAATGCCGAACAGGTGGGATGCAGAGACCGCAGCGCGCGTTGCGGAGCAGATGCTCGAGTTGGCGAAGCCGCACGTGGCGAAGCTCGAGGGCCGGTTGCCCGCGGGGTTCTTCGACAGCCTCAAGACCGACGCCGCGATCACCCGCACGCGCGGCGACGTCGCCGCGAGCCGCAGCACCAGGAAGGCAGCCACCGTCTCTCAGGACCAGGCGGTCGCTGAGGGCGCCGCGCTCGTCTCGACGATCCGTGAGCTCGTTCGTCGCGGCGCCCCGAAGGACAAGCAGCTGTGGAAGGCGTTCGGCGTGGGCTCGCGCTTCACCCCGTCGGTCGGCACCGTCTCGAGCGCGCTGAAGGGAATCATCGCCGCTGCGAACAACTTCCCGAGCCAGACTCAGGCGCTCGGCGTTCTCGCGGCTGACGTCACGCGCATGCAGACGTACGTCGCGTCGATCTCGTCGATCGACGCCGACCAGGAGGCGAAGAAGCAGACCTCGAAGCAGGCGACCGCGCAGCTCAAGGCCGCCGTGGAGCGGTTGTCGGGCAACCTGTCGCTGCTAGCGTCGATCGCGCGCCTGGCGCTCCCGGCGGAGGACGCGCGGGTCTTCGAGGCGGCCCTTCCGGCCAGCCCCAAGGCCAAGAAGAAGGCCGCTCCGCCAGCCTGAGACCGTCCGTCTGGCCAGCGAGGTGGATGAGCTGTTGCATCCACCTCGCGTTACGAGTGAGAAGCGCCGCATTGAGGGCCCGCGCTGCGCACCGAGGACTGTGTGCCTGAACAGACACTCCCAAGCTTCAAATCACCGCCGCTCATCGAGGTTGTCTCGGGGGTGGTCTTCGACCCACTCGCCGAACTGAACGGGACCGCGGTTGGCCAGTACTGGCACAGTCAGCGGAAGGCTTTTCCGAAGCGGCCAACCGAGCTCGAGCCGATCGGCAGCCTGTTCGAGCTCTTCGAGTTGCCGGGGGGACGAGTCCCCCCCGCGGGCTCGGTTCTGGTGAACGAAGCGCTGCCGGGGTCCCGATATCTCCTCGAGAACGCCGAGGGCACACAGGTTGTTCAGGTCCAGCGCGACCGATTCCTCTGCAACTGGCGCCGACACGCACCCAGCAACGAGTACCCCCGCTTTGATGCCCTCTACAGCTTCTTCCAGACCCAGACCGCAGCGTTCGAGCTGTTCCTCGCGGAGGAGCTGAGCGCTCAGCTCACGCCTCGTCACTACGAGCTGGTGTACGTGAACCACATTCCACTCAACGCCGCCGCCGAGCTCGGGCTGCTGCTGCCAGATGCATCGTGGCGCACCACGCCGCGATGGCTTGTCCCGCCCGAGGCAGTGGAGACGTCATTCACGTTCGCGATGCCCGACAAGGCAGGTCGGCTGCGTGTTCGCGCCCAGACCGCAGAGATTCTCCAGACGAAGGAACGGGTCGTCGTCCTCGAGCTGACGGCGCGAGGATTTCTCGACGACCGCGACCGCTGGTTCAAGCTCGCGCACGAGTGGATTGTTCGCGGCTTTGATGATCTCTTGTCGCCGTCGCTGGCCACCACATTGGGGAGGAACTGACCGTGAAAGCAGGCCCCGCAACTGTCCAGACCGTCTCAGCGCCACGCAGACTCGATCTGACTGCCAACAACCAGGGCGTGCAGTCGCGCGAAGTGAAGCCCGACCTTTCGACGATTCTCGGCCGGTCGCTCCGAGGCGATGTCGTGGCCCCGTACGCCCTCATGGCAGCAGAACTCTTCCCGCAGCTCCGCGACGGGCTGAGGCGATGGAACCCGCGCACGACCGTGAACAGCCTCGGCGAGCTGACGTTGACCTTCACGCGCGGGCTGAAGCACGCGGTGCTGACCGCAGATGCAGATGGTGAACTCACTCTCCTGTTGAGCGATCGCGAGTCTGAGGACGAGCCAGAAGCCGAAGTCATCGGTCACGAGGGCCACGCAATCCTCCAGAGAGTCCAGGCGTTCCTGGAGCGCTGACCGCTTGGCGAGAGACCTCGACCCTCACTTCGAAGCCGACGAGCGGCTGTTTCGCAGCATCTCCGTGGACCACGTCGCCGAGGGTCAGATTCTCGCGACCGCCGTTGAGGTTCCGCGATGTTCGTTCAATCGAGCGAAGTACGCACCCGAGCCTCAAAGCGTCTTCGTGGCGTCGAGACCTGCTGACAACGGCGTCGTCCAACTCCTGGCTGGCGACCTACCGGGCCCGGTCCCAAGGCCGCCAAAGCCGCCCGAGACGGTGACGCTGGTGCCGCTGGAGTTCTACGTCGTCGACCACCCCGAAGACGACAATGCCGCTCACGCCGAAGTCCGAGTTCGGCCCACCGATCAGCCCGGCTCACCGAACTACAAGATCAAGGACAAGGGACTGCGTCTGAAAGCGCAAGAGGCGCTCGCTCGGAAGCTCTCTCTCGTGATCGCGCCGACCCCGACGTAGGGCTACTTCAGCCGCTCGATCGCGTTCTTCGCCACGTTCGCCTCGGAGCCGGTGGGGTGCTCATCGAGGTAGCGCTGGTAGTACTCGATGGCCTTCGCCTTCTTCCCCTGCGCCTTGAGCACCTCGGCCATGCCCATGATGGCCGGGCCGTACCGTGCGTTGATGCGCAGGGCCTGCTCGAACGACGCCTCGGCCGGCAGCATCTGGCCGAGATCGAAGAGCGCGAAGCCGCGGCCCACCACGGGCTCCACCCGGTCGGGTTTCAGGTCGGCCGCGCGGCCGTAGTAGTTGAGCGCCGCCGCCCACTTCTCGGCGTCGCGGAGCGCGTCGCCGCGCTCCATGTAGAAGTCGTACGACTTGCCCGGCGGTGGACCCGCAGGCGTGGAAGGGGCCTTCGCCACCCCTGCGTCGATGGGCTCCTCGACGACGGGCGCGCCCGCGTCCACCGGCGCGCCTGCGTCCACCCCGGCGTCGGCGGCGCCCGCGTCGGCGGCGCCTGCGTCGGCCAGCGCGTCGAGCTCCCGCTGCTTCGCCTCGGCCTCGGCCTTCAACCGCGCCGCCGTCGCGTCTTGCTCGGCCTTGAGGCGGGCCTCGTCGGCCACGCGCTGGGCCGCGAGCCGCTCGGCCTCGGCCTTCGCCTGCTGCTCGGGCTCGTAGAAGCCGAAGTAGTAGCCGGCGCCGCCTCCCAGCAAGAGCCCGCCGATGATCAGCACCACCCACTTGAAGCCACCGCCGCGCACGGCCTTCTCGAGCTCCTTCTCGTCGATCGGCTCGGGCGGTCTGGGGAGCGGGCGCGAGACGGGCTTCGGCTCGGGCGCCGCGAAGGCGGGCCC
>JACSRE010000205.1 GCA_014879945.1 Myxococcus sp. | reverse complement strand
CGCGCGGCCTCGACGTCGAGGCCGCGCGCCGCAAGTACGCCAGCGAGTACGAGCACGGTAAGGCGGTGGCCAAAGAGGCCAGCGCCAAAGAAGACGCCGGCGATGTGTTCGAGCGCCTGGCGAAGCTGGGCGCCCTGCGCGACCAGGGCGTGATCACCGAGCAGGAGTTTCAGGCCAAGAAGGCCGAGCTGCTCAAAGAGGTCTGACCTCAGTCGGCGGCGGCGCGCGCGCGGGCCGCCTGCTTCTCGCGCTCGCCCAGCGCGGCCTGCAGGTACTTGCCCGCGAGCTTGCGGCCGATCAGCTCCTGCGCCAGCTCGCCGGCCTCGACGAGGCGGTTCAGATCGATGCCCGTCTCGACGCCCATGCCGTGCAGCATGAAGACGAGATCTTCGGTGGCGAGGTTGCCGGCGGCGCCGGGCGCGTAGGGGCACCCGCCCAGCCCGCCGATGCTCGAGTCGAAGGTGGTGACGCCCAGCTGCAGGCCCACCAGCGCGTTCGCCAGCGCCGTGCCGCGGGTGTCGTGCAGGTGCAGGGCGAGCTGCTCCATCGGCAGGAGCTTCGAGACCGCCTCGACGATCTCGGCCGTCTGGTTGGGCGTGCCGATGCCGATCGTGTCACCCAGCGACAGTTGGTAGAGCCCGATGTCGGCGATCTGCTTCACCACCTCGACGACGCGCGCCACCGGCACCCGGCCCTCGTAGGGGCAGCCCCAGACGGTCGAGAGGTAGCAGCGCACCCGCATGCCGGCCTCGCGCGCGCCCTGGGCCACCTCGCGCGCCGCCGACACCGCCTCGGCCACCGTCTTGTTGATGTTCTTCTTCGAGTGCGCCTCGGTGACCGAGAGGAAGACGGCGGCCTCGGTGAGGCCCGCCGCCCGCGCGCGCTCGAGCCCCTTGACGTTGGGCACCAGGGCCGTGAACGACACGTCGGGGCGCCGGGGGAGCATCGCCAGCAGCTTGTCGGCGTCGGCCAGTTGGGGGATCCACCTGGGAGAGACGAAGGACGACACCTCGATGCGCCTCTCGCCCGCGGCGATCAACGCCTCGATCAGCCGGGCCTTGTCGGCGGTGGCGAGGGTGCGCAGCTCGTTCTGCAGGCCGTCGCGGGGGCCGACCTCGTAGACGTCGACCCGCTTCGGCAGGGCACCGAGCACGCTCATGCCCGCGCCGGAATGTGCTCCTGAATCCACTTCACGATGTCCTGGGTGCTGGAGCCCGGCGTGAAGATCTCGGAGACGCCCTGGGCCTTGAGCCGGGGAATGTCGTCGTCGGGAATGATGCCCCCGCCGAACACCTTGATGTCGTCGGCCTTCTGGCCGCCCAGCAGCTCGATCACCGCGGGGAAGAGCGTCATGTGCGCGCCCGACATGATCGACAGCCCGATGGCGTCGACGTCTTCCTGCACCGCGGCGCTCACGATCATCTCGGGCGTCTGGTGGAGGCCCGTGTAGATGACCTCCATGCCGGCGTCGCGGAGCGCCCGCGCGATGATCTTGGCGCCACGATCGTGCCCATCGAGCCCGGGCTTCGCGACGAGGATGCGGAGTTTTCGGTCAGCCACGTTTCTGAGCTCCCACGATCTGATCCACCGACGCCTCGTTCAACGCGCTGCCATCGACCGCGCCGTGCACCCACCGCACCGAGAAGCCCGCCGCGTCCAGCAGGGCCTCCCACTCGGGCACGCCATAGTAACGAATGAAGAATGATGCAGCCATGAAGCGACCGTCGGGCAGGTGCAGCTGCCGCGTGAGGGTGTCGCGGTGGGTGTGCGGCTCGTAGCGCACCTGCTCCACCAGCCTCGAGCCATCGGGCAAGACGGCGTCGTAGCTCGCCTCGGGCTGCCAGGTGGCGGCGTGCGGCGGCGTGCCGTGCACCATGAACCAGCCCCCGGGCCTGACGCAGCGCGCCAGCTCGGCCAGGGCGACCGGCACGGCGTCGTCGGCGAAGGTTCCGAGCGTGTTGTACCAGCAGTAGGCGGCGCCGAAGGCGTCGTCGCGAAACGGCAGCCGGAAGAAGTCGCCGCGGGTGACGGGCGCGCTGCTTCGGGCCTCGGCGAGCGAGAGCGGGTCGAAGTCGATGCCCACCACCCGGCCCGGCAGGCGCCAGGCCAGCCGGCTGGCGTGGCGCCCGTGGCCACAGCCGAAGTCGAGCACCAACCCCGACGCCTCGCCTTCACGCAGGCGCGCCTCGAGGAACGAGGCCTCGGCGTCAGAGACGGTGTCTGAGAGGAACGGCCGGGTCGAGCGCAGGTACAGCTCGCCGAAGAAGCCGCGCGGGCCCTCAGTCGAGGTCGTCATCGGCGTCGTCTTCGTCGAGCTCCGCCTGCGCCTTCGAGGTGTCGACGCTCAGCCGCCCCTCGGTGTCCCACTCGAGGCGGACCCCCGGCGGGAGCGCCAGGTAGCGGATGATCTCGGGCACCCGGTTGGCGAGCTCGGCGAGCGTCATCAGCCCCTCTTCCGGCCCGTCGTGGGTGGTGCGGCTGACGAAGCGCCAGCCAGAGTCCTTCGAGGCGTTGGGTTCGTCTCGAATCGCCGTCAGGGCCCGCAGGCCGTGCACGAAGCCGCGCACCTTCGCGGTGGCCGAGTGGAAGGGGGAGTCGCCGGTCAGATCGTACTCCTCGAGCACCAGCCGTTGCTCGAGGGCGCGGGTGAGGGCCAGGGTGAGCGGCGAGCGCTCGCCATCGGTGCCGTCAGCCACCGACTGCACCTCGAGCACGCCGACGCCCGGGAAGACCTCGGGCGGGAGCAGCTTCTGGATGAGCGGCGGGTGCCACCCGCGAAACGGGCCGCCCGCCTCGCCCTCGGTGGCGAAGAACGTCAGCCGATCGAAGCCGTAGGCCATCGACTGGCCGTGCTGCACGCGGTGGCCCTGCTCCATGGCCCAGTCCGCCAGGTGCCCGCACATCAGCGCGGCGTCTTCGAGCAGCTCGCGCCCTTTGAACTCGAAGCTGATCTCGCGTTGATCGAGCTTCGAGAGGCCCACCGTCTCGGCACGAAAGCCGTGCTCGCCCATCTCGGTGAAGCCGACCGAGAACAGATCTTCAGCCAGGGGCTCTTCGGGGAGCGTCTCGGCGGCCGTCTGGAGCGGAAAGGGCCACAGGCGCAGCACGTCGAAGCCGTAGCCCTTGAGGCCGGCGCAGGCCTCGAGCAGCACCCGCCTGGCCTCGCCGAAGAACGGCCCGGCGGCGCCGTTGACGGGCCTCGACAGCGACAGCAGGAAGGCCCGCCTGGGAACGAAGCGCGAGAAGGCCTGGGCGTGGGGCCCGAACAGCTCGTCAGACCGCGTCGGCACCACCAGCGGCGCCAGCTCGGTCAACAGCACCCGGGTCGAGCCGTGGTCGGGCGGAGCGAACGCATCGGTCGGCGCGCCTCCGTCGGTGTAGATCACGAAGCAGCAGCGGAGCGTCGGCAAGGCGCCCAAACTGTACCTCGTCTCGGCCGAAACGCGAGAGAACCGCGTCGAGCCGGCGCCCGCGCTCCCGTTAGAAGATGCCGCCCTCGCGGTACTGGCCCCAGACCTTGCGGAAGACGTCGGACACCTCGCCGAGGGTGGCGTAGGCCTTCACGGCCTCGAGCACCGGCGGCATCAGGTTCACCCGTTCGTCGCGGCAGGCCGCCTCGACCTTCGCGAGCGCGGCCGAGACCTGCCCCTGATCACGCGACGCCTTGACGGCCTGGAGCCGCTCGACCTGTTCCCGGGCGACCTGCTCGTCGATCTTCAGCAGCTCGATGTTGCTGCGATCGGTGGCCGACTTGAACGCGTTGACGCCCACGATCAGCCGATCGCCCTCCTCCACCTCGCGCTGGTAGCGGTAGGCCGACTCGCCGATCTCCTTCTGGGGGAAGCCCTCTTCGACGGCGCGAATGATGCCGCCCATCTCGTCGATGCGGCGGAGGTAGTCGAAGGCCCGCGCCTCCATCTCGTCGGTGAGGTGCTCGACGTAGTAGCTGCCGGCGAGCGGGTCGACCACGCGGTCGGCGCCCGACTCGTGCGCGATGATCTGCTGGGTGCGCAGCGCGATGGTGACCGCGTCCTCCGACGGCAACGCGTAGGTCTCGTCGAGCGAGTTGGTGTGCAGCGACTGGGTGCCGCCGAGGGTGGCCGCGAAGGCCTGCAGGGCCACCCGGGCGACGTTGTTGTACGGCTGCTGCGCGGTCAGCGAGACGCCGGCGGTCTGGGCGTGGGTGCGCAGCATCAGCGAGCGGGGATCGCGCGCGCCGAAGCGATCGCGCATGATCTTCGCCCACATGCGCCGCGCGGCGCGGAACTTGGCGACCTCTTCGAAGAAGTCGTTGTGCACGTCCCAGAAGAACGAGAGCCGCGGCGCGAAGTCGTCGACGTTCATGCCGCGCTTGACGCCCTCTTCCACGTAGCCGATGCCGTCGGCGATGGTGAAGGCGAGCTCCTGCACCGCCGTCGCTCCAGCTTCACGAATGTGGTACCCGCTGATCGACACCGGGTTCCACTTCGGCATGTGCTTCGCGCAAAACTCGATCATGTCGGTGACGATGCGCACCGCCGGGCGTGGGCCGACGATCCACTCCTTCTGGGCGATGAACTCCTTGAGCATGTCGTTCTGAATGGTGCCGCCCAGCCTGCTCATGGGCACGCCCTGCTGCTCGGCGACCGCGATGTACATGCACAGGGCGATGATGGCCGAGGCGTTGATCGTCATCGAGGTGGTGACCTCGTCGAGCTTGATGCCCTCGAAGAGGATCTCGAAGTCCTTCAGGGTCGAGATGGCGACGCCCTCTTTGCCCACCTCACCCCGCGACATCGGGTGATCGGCGTCGTAGCCCATGAGCGCGGGCATATCGAAGGCGGTCGAGAGGCCCGTCATGCCCTGCGCGATGAGGTACTTGAACCGCTTGTTGGTGTCGGCGGGGCCGCCGAAGCCGGCGAACTGGCGCATCGTCCACAGGCGGCTGCGGTACATCGTCGGCTGGGTGCCGCGGGTGAAGGGGAACTCGCCCGGCAGGCCGAGGTCCTCGAGGCGCTCACCCTTGCGGTCGGCCTGGGTGAAGACGTCAGGGAGCGGGATGCCGGAGTCGTTGACGAACTGCGCCCGCCGCGTCGGCATCTTCTCGAGCGACCTCGACAGCGTCGACTTGCGCCAGCGCGCGACCTCGGCGGTGAGGCGCTTGACGGTGGCGGCGTCGTAGGTGAGCGCCGGCGGAGCCTTCTTGCTCACCGCCTTCTTGCTCACCGCCTTCTTCGCCGCCGGCTTCTTCGCCTTCACCTTCGAGAGGGTGACCTTCTTCGCGCTCTTGGCCATGGGCGCCCAATAGCATCGGGGTGCCACAGCGGCCAGACGAGGTGATGAGCCGCCGCGTCACGAGGTGGCGGTCAGCGGGCGGCCCAGCGCGACAGGCGAGAGACGCCCTCGTCGAGCACCGGGTCGGTCTTGCAGAACGCGAACCGCGCCAGGCCGTGCATGGACGGGGCGGTCTCGGGCCGGAAGAAGACCGACGGCGGAATCGCGGCCACGCCCGCCTGCTCGATCAGCCGCCGGCAGAACGCCACGTCGTCTTCATCGGGCCGGCGGTGGCGGTCGGTGCGGGCCATCACGAAGTAGCTGCCGTGGGGGATGAGCGGCTCGAACCCGGCCTGCCGCAGCCCGTCAGCGAGCAGGTCGCGCTTGCGGCGGTACTCGGCGACGTACTGGGTGAAGTACGCGTCTGGCAGCCGCAGCGCGGCGGCGATCGCCACCTGAAACGGGTGGGCCACCGCGAAGGTCACCCACTGGTGCGCCTTCTGGATGGCGCGCACCAGCGGCGCAGGCCCCAGCGCCCACCCGATCTTCCACCCGGTGAACGAGAAGCTCTTGCCGCCGCTCGAGAGCGTCAGCGTCTGCTCGGGCGCGAGGGTCGCCGGGCGCAGGTGCACGCCGGGGCCGTACACCAGGTGCTCATAGACCTCGTCGCTGAGGAGCACCGCGCCGCGCTCCCGCACCAGGGCGTGAAGGAGCTCGAGCTCCGCTCGGGTGAAGAGCTTGCCGGTCGGGTTGTGCGGGGTGTTGACGATGCACAGCTTCGTCTTGTCGGAGAAGGCGGCGCGGAGCTCCGCCTCGTCGAACCACCACGCCCCGCTCGGCTCCACGGGCGCGCGGAGCTGCACGAAGCGCGGCACGCCGCCCGCCATCGTCACGCTGGCGAGGTACGAGTCGTAGAAGGGCTCGAAGAGCACCACCTCGTCGCCCGGGTTCACCAGGCCCATCACCGCGTCGAAGATGCCCTCGGTGGCGCCGCTGGTGACCGTCACCTGCGTCTCGGGGTCGATCGTCTG
This sequence comes from Myxococcus sp., assembly GCA_014879945.1. Taxonomy (GTDB): domain Bacteria; phylum Myxococcota; class Myxococcia; order Myxococcales; family Myxococcaceae; genus Xiheimicrobium. The sequence continues at coordinate 17,596 of JACSRE010000205.1, read as the reverse complement.
CCCGTAGAAGCGCTGGGCGTGCTCGGCCACCGCCTGGCGCAGCGCCTGGCTCCCCGTGGTGGGCCCGTACTGGTTCAGCCCGCCGCGAATGGCGTCGATGGCGGCCTGCTTCACCGCGTCGGGGCCGTCGAAGTCGGGGAAGCCCTGGCCCAGGTTGACCGCCCCCAGGCGCACGGCGAGGCGGGAGATCTCGGTGAAGATGGTGGTGCCGAAGGGGGCGACGCGGGCGCTCTCGGGGCTCATGCGCGGGGTGTCTCTCATGAACCCATCGAGCGCCACAGCATCGCGACGCCAGCGAGCGCCAGCAGCGCGCCGATGACGACGCCGAACAACCCCAGCCGGCTCCGCCGCGCCGCCGCGCGATCGCGCTCGAGCCGGCCGGCCTCCTCCAACGCGGCCTCTTCGCGCACCACGCGCCTGGTCCGCCTGATGGGCGCGTCGCCGGGCACCGGGGCGTCGTCCGCCACGCCGAGCACGTCGCGTACGTGCTGGATGTAGCGATCGCTGCCGCGGTAGCGCCCGAGCGCCCGGACGATGCGCTCCAGGCGCTCGGCGCCGCCGTCGGTGTCCCAGCGCAGGCCGTCAGCGGGCTCCACTCGACGGCTGGGGGGAGCGGCCGCCGCGCCCGTCTTCAGGCCGCCTTCTCCCCACACCACCACGTCATCGAAGAGCGAGAGCTCCTGCCGGGTGACGTGGCCGCCCGGGTCGACCTCGCTCACCAGCTCGGCGCCCTTGAGGCCGCGGTGCCAGATGGTGCGCAGGCCCTTCTCGTCAGGGGGCGACTCGAGCGCGCGCACGCGGAACATCGACTCGACCGCCGAGACCCGCTCTTCATCGGTGCGTTGCGACATCGACCGTCACCCTAACCGAACCGGGGCACGGGCGGCCGATCTCAGGTGTGCCTGCGCTACGCTGCCGCGCGTGAAGCGCCTCGCCCTGCCCTGCCTGCTCCTCTTCTTCGCGTGCCCTCCGCCGAAGCCGCCGCCTCCACCCGACGCGCCCACCCGGTGTGAGGTGAAGCTCGACGAGCTCCAGCTCTTCTCGAAGCTGGGCTCGGGGGCGCGGGCGAGACCGATCGAGTCGAGCGCCGACCTCATCGGAGGTGGCTTCGCGCAAGCGCGCCCCGGCGACGTGCTGCTGGCCAACGACAAGGTGCGCGTGGTGATTCAGCAGCCCACCCGCACCATCTCGCCCACGCCCTACGGCGGCGCCATCATCGACGCCGACCTGGTGCGCCCCGAGGGGCAGCCCGGCCGCGACGAGTTCGGGAAGATGTCGCCCATCTACGCCTTCGGCCGCACGCCAGCGGTGCGCAAGGTCGAGATCCTCGAAGACGGCTCGAAGGGCGGGTACGCGATCGTGGCCGCGACGGGCGAAGACGCGGTGAACGACTACATCAACGTCACCAACGTGCTGACGGAGTACCTGGGTGAGGTGCAGCTGCGCTCCGACCCGAACGCCGCGCTGCCGCTGCTGGTGACGACCTACTACGTGCTCTCGCCGGGCGAGACGCGGGTGCGGGTGCTGTCGGCCTACTGCAACCAGGGCCGCACGCCGATCACCACCATGACGGGCGACCTCCTCGAGTCGGGCGGCGAGACCGAGATCTTCAACCCGCAGGGCTGCGCCAACGGCGTCGGCGTGCCCGGCTGCCTGATCGACCCGATGACCTGGTTCGGCTACCAGGCGCGCGACGTCGCCTACGGCTACCGGGCCTACGCCTTCCGCGACCGCAAGACGGTGACCACCAACGCGATGCTCAACGTCGCCGGCGTCGCCGCGGTGATGGCCGACGGCCGCGATCGCGACGGCCTGCTCTCGTGGACGTCGACCAGCCGTGAGCCGGTCGGCGCCTTCGGAATCCTCCCGGCCGAGCCGCGCCTGTTCCTCCGCGACTTCTTCATCGAGCCCGACCTCGCGCGCGTTCAGGCCACCCTGTTGACCCTCGACGGCGCCGCGAAGTCGCGCCTCGACGTGACGGTGCTCGACGCCGCAGGGCAGCCGGTGCCCGCGGGCCGCATCGCGGTGGTGGGCGCCGAGTCGAGCCGCCCGGTCGCGCTGGCCATCGCTGACGCGCAGGGCAAGGCGCGCTTCGACGTGCCCGTGGGCAACTACCGCGTCTCGACCGGCGCCTACGGCACCGCGCTCGAGAACCCCACCGACGTCTCGGCGCCCTCGACCGGTGAAGCGCAGGTCACCGTGCGTCAGGGAGCCAGCCGCACCCTCACCGTCACCGTCCGAGATCCGTTCATGCAGCCGCTGACGGCGAAGGTGATCGTGAAGTGCCCCTCGGGCATCTGCCCGAACGAGCTCTCGAAGCTCAGGCCCTTCTTCGACGTCGACGCGATGCCCAGCGAGCTGCAGGCGGTGGAGTTCGTGCCGGCCTCGGGCACCCTGCAGCTCTCGCTCCCGCCCGGGACCTACGAGGTGTTCGTCACCCGTGGGCCCGAGTACTCGGCGTTCCCCGACACCTTCCCCACCCGCGGCCAGGCGGTCGATCTCACCACGTCGGATGGAGCGCTGACCGCCACGCTGGCGCAGGTCGTCGACACCACGGGGTGGATCAGCGCCGATCTGCACGTGCACGCGGTCGGCAGCCCCGACAGTGACGTACCCAACGCAGCGCGCGTCGCGTCGTTCGCGGCAGAGGGCGTCGACGTGATGGTGTCGACCGACCACGACTTCGTCACCGACTTCGGGCCGGTGGTGCGCGACCTCGGCCTCTCCTCGACGATGGCGACGCTGATCGGCTGCGAGGTGACGCCCTTCGACTACGGGCACCAGCAGGCCTTCCCCGTCACGGTGCGCGAGGGCCCGGGCGGCGGCGCGTTCGACTGGGCGGGCGGCGACGGCGCCTCGCTGCGCCTGGACCAGCTCTATGGCGGCCTGCGCGAGGCCTACCCCGGTGTGGTGCTGCAGATGAACCACCCCCGCGGCGGCCAGGGCTCGTCGCTCACCCAGCTGAAGGTCGACACCGCGCGCGGCACCTCGGCGGCCAACCCGGCCACCTTCCGCATGGACCCGAGCCCGGCCGCGACCGCGAACGACACCGGGCTCTTCTCGCTCGACTTCGACGCCATCGAGCTGATGAACGGCACCTCAGCCAGCCTGGCCGTCGCCAACGACTGGATGACGTTCCTCTCGCGCGGCTGGGTGAAGACGGCCACCGGCGTCTCCGACACCCACTCCCGGCACTCCACGACCGGCGGCTATGGGCGCACCTGGCTCTACCTGGGCGACGACGCGACGCCTGCACGCTTCTCGCCAGGCGCGTTCGTCACCGCCATGAAGCAGCGGCGCGCCATCGGCTCCTCGGGGCCGTTCGTGACGATGTCGGCGAAGCGCGCCGATGGGCAGGGCCGGACGGCGGCGATCGGCGAGACGCTCTCGGTCGCAGCCAACACTCCGGTCGAGCTCACCGTCACCGTTCAGGCGCCGGAGTGGATGCAGTTCGACGCCCTCGAACTCTACTCGCACGCCGCTGGCCGCGAGTCGATCAACGGCGTATCGAACAACGAGTGGCCGCAGAGCCGGGTGCTGCAACAGAGGCGCTACCCGGTGGGCACGCTGCCGCTCGAGGCGGTGCCGGGCCTCAATGGGTTCTCGGCGCGCCGGGTGACGCTGACCGAGACCTTCACGGTGACGCCGGCCGCCGACACCTGGTTCGTGGTGATGGTGCGCTCCAGCAGCGCGGTGCGGGTGCTCTCGCCGCTGGCCTGGACGGGGGTGCGCTGCACCAACGGCGTCTGCCGCGCCTCAGACAACCGGCCCGAGGCCTTCACCAACGCCATCCTCATCGACGCCGACGGCAGCGGCGCCTACGACCAGTTCCCGCTCCAGCCGGGGCAGCCGCTCCAGAAGCGGGCACCCGTCAAGCCGGCCGCGCCGCACGAGCCCACCGCCGACGAGCTCGACGCCATGCTGCGCGCCGTGCTGCGCCACGATCACTCGGAGCCGTGAGGTGGCGTGGCTGGATGAGCTGAACACCGCGCTCGAAGGCCCCCGCATGGACCGGGTCGAGGCGCTGCGGCGCAGCCTGCCCGGGCTCGAGGCGCTCTCGGGCGACCCGTCGGGCGTGAAGACCGCCATCGCGCGCGTGGCGGCGCTGACCGCGAGGCCCGCCGACGAGGCCACCGCGAGCCGCCTGGCGTGGTGGCTCGACGCCCTGCTGGTGCAGCGGGTCATCCACGTTCCGCGCTCGGCGAACCGGGCGCTGCTGCCGGTCTTCTTCGCGGTGCTGGCGATCCTCCTGGGGTTGCTGATCGGCCGCCTCGCCGCGGCGGGGGTGATGAGCCTGGGGCTGGTGGTGTGGGCGATCCGTGCCGGCGGCTCGGTGCGCGAACGGCACGGCGACTGGCTGCGGCTGGGCGACTTCATCTTCGATCTGCGCCACGCCAGGCTCGAGCGCGTGGACGAGGCGTGGTTTCAGCTCGAGGGGCACCGCGTTCCCGCGGCGGTGGTGTTCGAGCTGGGCCTGGAGCCCCGGTGACTCAGTCGGTGGGCGCGGGCGTGTAGATCCACGCGTCGCCCAGCACGTCGCCGTTGGGGTTCGCCATGGTCTCGTTGAGGCCGCCGGTGACGAACACCGAGCCGTCGGCCATCAGCGTGCAGGTGTGCAGGTACCGGCCGAGCGAGAGGCTGGGCGCGCCGAGCGCCATGGTGCCGCCGCGCCCGTCGGGACGAACGAGGATCGCCGTGTTGTCGGAGCGCACCATCATGCCGTTCACGTCGGCCGTGCGTCCGCCGATGGTCAGCACCGAGCCGTCTTTGAGCGTCACCGCGCACAGCTCGCCGCGGTTGCCGATGTCGGCGCCCCGGGCCACCGTCGCGACGCCGGCCTGGACGATCTCGCTCGAGGCGACGGGCCTGACGTTGGCGACGTCGGTGTAGCCCCCGAGCATCAACATGTCGCTGCCGTCGCGGAAGGTGACGGCGGCGGCGCTGCGGCGCCCCGGCGCAGCCAGGCGTGGCGGCGCCATCTGCGGCACCTGCGCGAAGGCCGTGCCGTTCCAGGTGAAGAAGACGACGTCGTCGCGCAGCGCCGTGCCGTCGGTGCCTCCCGCGACGGCGATGAACTCGCCGCCCTTCACCGCCGCGGCCGAGGCGTCGACGCGCTTGACGGTGAGGCCGTCGACCACCTGGGGCGTGGGCGAGGCCGAGTCGAACCACTCGATCTCGTTCACGGGCACCAGGCGCGGCCCGGAGCCGGTGGTGTTGAAGCGCAGGCCGCCGACGATCAGCACCCGGCCGTCCTTGTCGATCACCGCCTGGTGCTGCGTGCGGGGGATCGGCTGGGGGTTGGTGCGCTGGGTCGCGCCGTACTGGTTCCGCTCCGGCTCGTAGACGAGCACCTCGGTGCCCGGCGCCACCACGTTGACGCCGCTGAGCAGCTGGTAGCGCTCGCCCCCCCAGATCAGCACCTGGCCGTTCTTGAGCAGCGTCGCGGTGTGGAAGGCCTTGGCGATCTTGTTGACGACCTGGTCGCGGGTACGGAACGACAGATCTTCGGCCGGGCTGAAGGTGCCGGTGGACGGGTCGAAGAGCTCGGCCGCCATCAGCGCTACCCGGTTCGGGTTGCCGGCCGGGTAGTTGAAGCCGCCGGCGATGAAGATCTTCCCGTTGGGCAGCAGCGTCGCGGTGTGCGCGGCGCGGGCCACCTTCATCGTCTGGCAGCTCGAGGCGTCGGTGGCCGAGACCGGCGCCGCCCAGGTGTTCACCTGCCGCAGGAAGACGCGCTTCTGCAGCTCCGCCTCGGCCATCACGTCGGGCACCACGTCGGGCACCACGAACGGCAGGGTGCGGCCGAGCGAGACGACCTGCCCGCCCGAGGCCGGATCGGCGTTGTAGGCGCGCACCTCGATCACCCGGTTCGCCCCGGCGGGGATCTCGGGCAGCGAGGCGGACTTGGTCGACGCCGGCGTCAGCACCTCGATCGGCGGGTCGATGCCGTCGCCGGTGACCCGAACGCGAATGAACTGCACGCCCTGGAAGGGGTTCGACCCGGCGCACCCCGTCGTCACGATCGACAACGAGTAGGCGATCTCTTTCGGCTGGCAGCCGGTCGCGAGCACCGCCAGCACTGACACGGCCAACCAGGGCTTCAGCTGCGCTCTCACCACGACGCCGTCACCGTTCCCGTCACGGGCCGGGTGGCCTCGCGAATGCCGAAGTAGCCGCCCACGCCCGCGCCCGCGACGAGCGCGCCGCTCACCACCACGATCACCCAGACCGGTACGCCGGGCTTCGCCACCACGGGGTCAGGCGGCTCACCGATGGGAGGATCCTCTACGTCGACCACGTTGGCGGGCTTGTCGAGCACGCGGGTGCGGGGCTCGATCACCACCTTGGTCTTCCGCTCGGGGCCGGCCACCGAGAGATCGTCTCCGTTGGGGTCGACCTTCACCACGTCGGGCTTCACCACGGCCACCGTCTGGGTCTTCTTCGTCACCAGGCCGAACGGCGCGGTGGCAGTGGCGCCCAGCGACGCGGTGCGCTTGAGCACCTCGTCGGCGAGCTTGAACGACTCGGTGTTCGCGGTCAGCACGTCGACGTCGAAGGTGACGGTGCCCAGCGGCGCGAAGGCCGCGCGGCGCGCGTGGAACAGGGCGGTGCCCGACGAGAGCTGGGTGTCGCTGACACGATAGACGATGCCGATGAGCGCGAAGTCGGCCCCCGCGGCGGTGCAGTAGGCGGCCAGGCGCTGCGCCATGCCCTCGTCGACGGTGGCGGTCACGTTGGGGTTGGGCACCATGTTGACGGGCGCGCGACCGGGCGGCGCGCCAAAGGCTGCCTTGACCCGCGCGCTGTTGCTCTTCACCTCGATCACCTGGCCGAACTTCTCGCCCCGGGCGCCGTCGACGCGCACGTAGTGGGTGCCGCTGGGCACGTTCTCTTCCGTCGCCGGCACCATGCCGAGATCGCGCCCGTCGAGGAACGCGGTGGCGCCCGAGGGCCCCTCGATCACCACCTGCCCCCGCGGGAGCTTGTCGAGGCGCTTCTGGGCCTTCTCGTACTCGCGCTGAAACACCGGCGGGTACCCCGTGGGGAGCGCGTAGCCGGGCGCGAGCCGCGCGAGATCGGTCAGCGCGACCTTGGCGTCCTTCTCTTCTCCGTTGCGGAAGTTGGCCGCGGCGATCTTCACCAGCGCGTCTTGAACCAGCTCGAAGTCGGCGGTGGCCGGCTCGGCCAGCATCAGCTCCACGCCCTTCTTGAGCGCGGGGATCGCCTCGTCGAAGCGCAGATCGTCGAAGGCTTTGCGGCCGGCCTCGAGGGCGGCCATCGTCTCGGCGCTGGGCCCCTTCTTCGCCCCGCCCTTCTCGGGCGCGGGCTTCGTCACCGGCGGCGCCACCACCTCGACGGCGTCGGCGCGGGACTTGAGCTCGTCAGCGACCAGCGCGCCGAAGCGCCCGGCGGCCTTGTCGGTCGCGCCTTCGCCGGTCGAGAACGGCACGATCACCAGGCGCGGCTTGTCGGCGGCAGCGACCGCCGCGAACGAGAGGAACAGGAGAGCGAAGGTTCGGGGCATACGAATTGAAGCCTGGAGGTGCGCGGGAGACGAGGTGATCGGCTCCTTCGAAAAATGAGCGGGCGACCGTCGGCAACGTAGGCTTCTCCGACAGGAGCGGTCAATGTAGGAGTCGACTGATGCGGCTCTCGCTCGCGACCAGGATCTTCCTCGGCTACGCCGTGGTGCTGGTCACCTTCGGCGCGGTGTCGCTCTTCAGCGTGAGCGAGCTCCACCGCGGGCAGGTCGAGATTCGGCTGCTCAGCGAGGGCTACCTGGCCTTGAGCCAGACCGCCGCGACGCTCGAGTCCTTTCAGAAGAACCAGGCCAACGACACCGCGCGGCTGCGCGAGCAGGGCGACGTGGCGGTGCGGCGCATGATGATTCAGCTCGCCCGGCGCTACTTCTTCGAGCAGATGGACCGGCAGCTCGAAGAGGCCGTCTCGCTCACGCGCCGCCTCGAGGACTTCGCGCCGGCAGACGAGATGGCCTTCATCAACGACGTGCGCCGGCGCCTGGGCGAGCTGAAGGCGAAGTACGCCGAGTACCGTGACGTGGCCGACGCGGCCTACCTGGTGCTGGAGCAGGCCAGCCCCGATCTGACGGTGGCCGGGCTCCGGCTCGACCGGCTCCAGGACGCCGAGACGGCGCTGGGGGCGACCATCAAGCTGCTCCACAGCTCGCTCGAGGCGCGCACCCGACAGCGCGTGGCCCTCACCCAGGAGCGGGAGCGGCGCACCGGCGTCGCCATCATCGGCCTCTCGGTGCTGGCCATCGCCGTCGGCCTGCTCGCCACCGGCTTCGCGGCGCGCTCCCTGCGCCCAGTGCGCACGCTGATCGACGGCGTCTCGCGCATCTCTCGCGGCGACTACTCCGCCAAGCTGGGCATCACCGGAGAAGACGAGATCGCCGTGCTGGCGCGCGAGTTCGACGCGATGGCGAGATCGCTGGCCGAGCGCGAGCAGCAGCTGGCCCAGAAGCAAGAGGCGCTGCTGCGCGCCGAGCGGCTGGCCGCGGCGGGCCGGGTCTCGGCGCAGGTGGCCCACGAGGTGCGCAACCCGCTCTCGAGCATCGGGCTCAACGTCGAGATGCTGGGCGATCAGCTCGACGCCGCCGTCTTCGAAGACCCCAAAGACGCCTCGGAGGCCCGGCACCTGCTGGCGGCCGTCACCCGCGAGGTCGATCGCATCACCGAGATCACCGAAGAGTACCTGAAGGCCGCGCGGCTGCCGGCGCCCACCATGCGCCGCGAAGATCTGGTCGACGTGGTGAGCAGCGTGCTCGGCTTCTCGCGCGAAGAGCTCGAGCGCTCCGGGGTGACGGTCACGACCACCCTGCCCGCCTCGCCGGTGTACGTGCAGGCCGACGAGGGGCAGCTGCGGCAGGTCTTCTTGAACCTCTTTCGCAACGCGCGCGAGGCGATGACGGGCGGCGGCGCGCTCACGGTCGAGGTGCAGCAGACCGCTCGCGAGGCGATCGTGCGCGTTTCGGACACCGGCCCCGGAATTGCCCCCGAGGCGCGGGCGCGGCTGTTCGAGCCCTTCTTCTCGACCAAGGCGCGGGGCTCGGGCATCGGGCTGTCGCTGTCCCGGCAGATCGTCGAAGCGCACGGCGGGAGCATCGGCGTGGACGAAAGCGTGCAGCACGGGACCGCCTTCGTGATGAGGTTCCCGATCTCGTGAGCTTCAAAGTCTTCAGAGAGGTGCTGCCCTCGGGGTTGACCTGCGTCACCGTCGAAGCGAAGCACCTGCACAGCGCGGTCTGCTCGGTCTACGTGCGGGTGGGGTCGCGCCACGAGTCCGCGACGACCAACGGCATCAGCCACCTGCTCGAGCACCTCTTCTTCCGGGGCAGCAGGCGCTACCCGAACTCGGTGGGCATGAACGCGGCGGTCGAGGCGGTCGGGGGCAACCTCAACGGCGTCACCATGCGTGACTCCAGCTACTACTACACGCCCACCCACCCCGACGGGCTGGGGGTGTCGCTGGCGATCCTCGGTGACATGCTGACGCAGCCGCGCCTGGTCCACCTCGAGACCGAGAAGCGCATCATCCTCGAAGAGATGCTGGACGAGGTCGACGAGCGGGGCCGCGACGTCGACGTGGACAACCTCACCAAGATGCAGCTGTACGGGGGGCACCCGCTGGCGTTCAAGATCGCCGGCACGCCCGAGACGGTGAAGAAGCTCACCATGGCCGACGTGCGCAGGCACTTCGCCACGCACTACGTCACCGGGAACATGGTGGTGGGGGTCGCCGGCCCGGTGAAGCACGACGAGGTCGCGCGGCGCGTGCAGCGGGCCTTCGCGAAGCTGCCCCGGGGGCCGCGCATCGAAGAGCTGCCGCCCACGCCCCGCGCCACGCCGGCCTTCCACTTCGTGCGCCTCGAGGAGTCGCAGGTCGAGTTCCGCCTCACCTTCCCCTCGGTGGCTGACGATCACCCCGACGCCATGGCGCTGTCATTGCTGCGCCGGGTGCTCGACGACGGGCTCTCGTCGCGGCTGCCGCACAACATCGTCGAGAAGCGCGGGCTGGCGTACTCCATCGCCGCGTCCATCGAGTCCTTCCACGACACCGGCAGCTTCGAGGTGGACGGCGCCTGCGCGCCCGAGCAGGCCGGCGCGGTGGTGCGCGAGGTGCTCACGACGTTGTCGACCCTGCGCCGGGGGAAGATCACCCCCGACGAGCTGCGCCGCGCGCAGCGCCGCTTCGAGATGCACATCGACTTCCTCCAGGACGCGCCGGGCGATCTCTGCGGGTGGTTCGCCGGCACCGAGCTGTTCCGCGCGTCCGAGAGCTTCGACGAGAAGAAGGCCCAGGCGCGGCGGGTCAAGCTGCCCGAGCTTCGGCGCGTCGCGCAGCGCTACCTCTCGGCCGAGGGGCTGGTGACGGTGGCGGTGGGCCCCAAAGAGGCGAAGGGCCCGATGGAGCGCGCGGCCGCGGGGGCGCGGCGGCTGCTGGGCTGAGCGGGTCAGACGCCGAACAGCGCCGGCAGCACCTCGCCGCTCCTGCCCTTCACCACGTGATCGAAGCGGCGCGCGTACTCCGCGGGTGGATCGACGTCGACCAGCCAGCACTGGCCGCCGGCGTGGCGGGCCGCGTCCACGAAGCCGGCCGCCGGGTAGACCTGCCCCGAGGTGCCGATGGCGAAGAAGATCAGCTCGCGCCCGGCGCGCTCGATGAAGTCGTCGACCTGGCGCAGGTGGGCCGAGCTGAGCAGCTCGCCAAACCACACGATGTGGGGCCGCAGCCGGTTGTCGCAGGTCGAGCACCGCGGCACGCCGTCGAAGTAGGTGCGGGTGTCGGCGAAGGGCACGTTGCAGCGCTCGCAGCGCGTCTTGAAGAGCTCGCCGTGAAGGCACATCACCCGCGTCGAGCCCGCCCGCGCGTGCAGGCCGTCGACGTTCTGGGTGACGAGGAGCAGCCGCTCCCCGAGGGCCCCTTCGAGCCTGGCGATCGCCTCGTGGCCGGGGTTGGGGTTCACCTTCGCGGCCCCGTCACGGCGCAGGCTGTAGAAGCGCCACACCAGCTGCGGGTCGGCGTCGAAGCCCTCGGGCGAGGCCACCTCTTCGACGCGGCGCCCCTCCCACAGGCCGTTGACGCCCCGGAAGGTGGGCACCCCGCTCTCGGCCGAGACGCCGGCGCCGGTGAGGATCAGCACCTGCGAGGTCGAGGTGAGGTTCGGTCGCGCGGTCATGGCGCCCGACGGGAGCACCTTTCGGCGTCACGTTCCAGATGCTGACGCGCTGGCGGGCCTTCTGGCATACGCCGCACATGCCGTTGATCGATGGACTGAAGGTGGTGCGCTCGGGAGTGCACGGGTACGGGGTGGTGGCCACCCGTGACTTCCGCGAGGGCGACGTGCTCGCCGACGTCGAGGGCGTGGCCTGGCGCGAGGGCGAGTCGTGGGACGACACCTACACCCTGCGCATCACCGACTCGTTGTGGTTCGACATGGTGGACCAGACCCGGTGGATCAACCACTCGTGCGAGGCGAACGCCGAGGTCGATCTCGGCGTCGATGAGCGCGGCGAGCCCTGGGCGAAGGTCTACGCCTGGCGCGACATCAAGGCCGGCGAAGAGATCACCTACGACTACGAGTTCCCTCCCGAGCTGGCCGAGCCCTGCCACTGTGGCGCGGCGAAGTGCCGGGGGCTCATCGTTCGCGAAGAAGGGGTCTGAGGCGCCCGGCTTCAGCTACCTTCGCGGCCCATGATGGAACGACGGGTCACCTTCTTCTCTGACGGCCTGAAGTGCAGCGGTGTCTTGCGGCTGCCTGACGGCCTCGCGCCGGGCGAACGGCGACCGGCCATCGTCTTCTGCGCAGGCTTCAGCCTCGTGAAAGAGGTGTGGCTGCCCAGCATCGCCACGGCGCTGGTGGACGCGGGCTACATCACCCTCAACTTCGACTACCGCACCTTCGGTGAGAGCGAAGGCCAGCCCCGCTGCCGCCTGGTGCCGCGCATGCAGGTGGAGGACGTGCGCAGCGCCTTGTCCTTCCTCGAGACGGTCGATGAGGTCGACGCGGCCCAGCTCGCGGTCTTCGGCGTCTCGCTGGGGGCGAGCATCGCGGTGGGCTGCGCGGGCGTCGACGGCCGCGTGAAGGCGTGCGTGGCCGTCGCCGGCCCGGGTGACCTGAACCGGGTGTGGAGCGCCTTCCCCACCTTCGCCGCCTTCAACGCCAAGGTGCAGGCGGCCCGGCGGAGGTTCTGCGCCACCGGCGAGGTGTCGTACGTGAGCGTGCTGAAGCTGCTGTCGAGCGACCCGCAGACGTGCGCGCTGCTCGAGGCGGCCGCGCCCGCGCACCCGACGTGGAGGCTCGAGGTGACGTTCGAGTCGCTCGCCGATCTGTTCGAGTTCCGCCCTGAGGACGTGGCCGCGACGATTCGGGCCGGCCTCTTCATCTACCCGGCCGCCGACGCCCTGGTGTCGGGGGTCGAGGTCGTCTCGATGGCCAGCAAGTGCCGCGGCGAGAAGGTGCTGCTGCCCCTCGAGGGCATTCACCACCATGAGATCTACGAGCAGGGCGCCGGCTTCGCGCCCATCGTAGAGGCCGCGCGGGCCTTTCTCGGCAAGACGCTCGCGCGCTGAGGCCTCAGGGCACCCAGCAGGTGTGAAAGCCGATGGGGATGCGCTGGGGCAGCTCCACGGTGGCGACGGGCCCCGCCTCGAGGTCGCGGGCGTCGAGCACGATGCCCACCGAGCGCTGCTCCGCCGCGTTGGTGAGGCACGTCACCAGCCAGCCGTCGTCTTCGCTGGTGCCGCCGGGGCGGGCGGTGAAGACGGCCTCGCTGCCGAACCAGCCCTTCGCGTAGGCGTACGTCGTCGACGTCTTCTGCTCGAGGTCGTACTTCACCAGGCCGTCGAACATCAGATCGGGCCGCGGGGCCACGCGCGGGTTGTAGCTGTAGCGGGCCTTCGTGCCGGCGAGCGCGTCGTTGACCCGCGGGAACTCGGTCGCCACGTCGTCGAGCTGCTCTTCGTGCACCGCGCCGGTCTCGAGGTTGAAGCGCCAGCGGTAGAGGTGCGGCACCAGCTCGATGAACTCGAGCCGCGCCACCTTGCCGTCGGTGCGCTGATCTTTCGGAATCGGGTCGCCCACGCGGCACCCGACGAGCACCACCTCGTCGCCGGCCTCGTAGGCGTTGATGGTGTGGTACATGTAGCAGCTCTTCGCCTCGAACCAGCGCACCTCGGCGTTGGTGCCGAGGCGGGGAATGATGCCGAAGCGCGCCGGGCTGTCCTTGTCGAAGCCGATGCGCCGCTTGCCCTGCGCCAGCAGCGCCTGGTCCCAACCCAGCGGCAGGTCCATCAAGATCGAGTAGCGCTCGGTGATGGCGATGTCGTGCTGGATGTGCGGCGTCGGGAGCTCGATCACCTCGTCGCGCAGCAGCTCACCGGTGCGGCTCACCACGCCGTACCGCATCCACGGCTTGCGCACGATGGAGTAGTCGAAGAACACCAGCTCGCCGGTGCGCGGGTCGACCTTCGCGTGGGCCGACATGCTGCGCACCAGCTTGCCGCCGAAGCGCTCGGGGCCGAGGGTGGCGAGGGTGCGCGGGTCGAGCTGGTACGGCGTGCCGCACATCCACCACAGGGCCAGCAGCTTGCCGTCGTGGAAGACGAGGTCGGTGTTGGCGGTGTCCTTCAGGCCGTTGGCCTTCACCGGCTCCATGATGCCCGTCCACAGCGGCTTGCCGGCGGCGCGCTCGGCCTCGAAGCCCTCGGTGCGGATCCACTTGTTCAGGTAGCCGGCCTTGCCGTCGCGAAACCGCAAGCCGTGCACCATGCCGTCGCCGTCGAACCAGTGGTACCGGCCCTCGGGAGGAAACTGCGGGTTGGGCGAGGCGCGCAGGAAGGCGCCCTCGAGCTCCCGGGGGATGGTGCCCTTCACCTTCAGCTCGCTCGCCTCGAGCTCGCGGGCGACGGGCTCGTGTTCGCCCATCAGGTAGAGGTTCGGTCGCGCGTTGGTCATGGCGCGTGAAGGTAGCAGGGCCCGGTACTACAGAGGCGGGCATGAACGACGTCTTCCTGATCGGGGCCTTCACCACGCCCTTCGCGCGCTTCCCCGAGGTTTCGTTTCAGGCCCTCGCGGCGCAAGCGGTCGAGGGCGTGCAGCGCGACGCGGGCCTCGCCACCCTCGAGGGCCTGGGCAGCGTGCACTTCGGCAACTGCGCGATGCACGTCTTCGGGCAAGCGAACATTCGCGGGCAGGTGGCGCTGACGCCGCTGCTCCAGCGAGGGGCGCTCCCGCGCAACACGCCCATCATCAACGTCGAGGGGGGCTGCGCGACCGGCTCCCTGGCGCTGCACGGCGCGTTCCTCGCGATCGCCTCGGGTGGCGCGCGGCTCGCCCTGGCGGTGGGGGTGGAGAAGACCTTCGTGCCCGACGCGGCGAAGCTGATGAGCATCTTCGATCAGGGCATCGATCAGCTCGCGCCCGACGCCTGGCGGGCGCACTTCGCGGCCCACGCCCCTGCGTGTGGAGTGCCCTTCGAGCCGTCGCCGGCGCGCATTCTGATGCTCGACGTCTGCGCGCTGCAGGCCGGGTGGCACATGAAGACCTGGGGCACCACGCAGGAGCAGCTCGCCTTCGGGGCCTCGAAGAACCACGCGCACGGCGCGAAGAACCCGAACGCGCAGTACCGCAAGGAGATGAGCGTGGCCGAGGTGCTGGCCGACAAGCCGGTGCTGGGGCCCTTCACCCGCTCGATGTGCGCGCCCATCAGCGACGGCGCCGCGGCGACCCTGCTGTGCTCGGCGGCGCACCTCGAGACGCTGCCCGAAGAGACGCGGCGGCGGGCGCTGCGGCTGCGCACGGTGACGCTCGCGGGTGGAGCGCCGCGCGGGCCTGGCGAAGAGAGCGTCACAGCGGTGGCCGCCAGGCGCGCCTTCGCAGCGGCGGGCCTGAGGCCGCGAGACGTCGACGTCGCCGAGGTGCACGACGCCACCTCGTTCGCCGAGCTCGCGGCGGTCGAGGCGCTCGGCTTCGTGAAGGCCGGCGAAGGTGGGCCCTATGTCGCCTCGGGGGCCACCGCGCTCGGCGGGGAGCGGCCCGTCAACACCTCGGGCGGGCTCGTCTCGAAGGGCCACCCGCTGGGCGCCACCGGGCTGGCGATGGTGCACGAACTGGCGCTGCAGTTGCGCGGCGAGGCAGGTGCGCGGCAGGTGGCCGACGCGAAGGTGGCGGTGGCCGAGAACGCCGGTGGGCTGCTCACCTTCGACGAGGCGCTGTGCGCGATCTCGGTGCTCACCAGGCCCTGACGAGCTTCGGCCGACGGAGCCTCTGTCGCCAACCTGCGACGAGGCGCGACGCCGGGCCTCGAGGCTCCGGCCCCAGAGGCCACGTCGAACGGCGACGCCTCTCCCTCCGTGGCTCGCGTCCTCACCTTGCGCTTCTCGTTCTTCGTTCGGCCCCAGTAGTCTGCGCGCATGAACGAGCCGACGAGAATCGAGCGGACCATTCGCCCTTCCGGGAAGGCCCTGGGCGCAGGGGACTACTCCGTGCTCGACCCAGCCACCGCCGACGCGCGCTTCGGCCTCTCGGCGAGGCTCGACCGCGTGGACATGCCGCTGGAGCCCCTGACGGACGGACACGAGGTTCGTGTCTACGAAGGCGACCTGATCGTCGATGAGTTCGACGGCCCGAGCGATGGCGGTGATGGCAGCCACAACGTCGTCGTCGACGGCAACCTCATCGTGAAGGGGAAGCTGTCGTGGACGGAGTACGCCGGCGGGAGCTTCCTCGTGGTGACCGGGGCGATCTCGGCGGGCGCGATTCACGCGCGCGGCTGCCCCGTCCTCTTCGCCTCGCACCTCGAAGCCGAGACCGTCGTCGGCTGCGAAGACGGCGGCGACGGTGGCGCCATCGTGGCGACCACGATTCGGGCGGGGCTGGTGTTGCAGACCTCCTACTTCCGCGTCGAGGGCGGCACGGTCGAGGGCCTGGTCATCGGCGATCCAGGGTTCGTGAAGCCGCGACTGGACGTGAAGGCGCGCGAGGCGGCCAAAGCCCTGGGCGACGAGTTCATCGATCCTGAGACCGAACGTCCGAGCGTCCAGGCAGTCGTCGCCGCCATGCTGGCCGGCCGCGAGGTCGGACGCCCGGCCTCCTGAGGGGCCGCCCGTCGAAGCGCGACCGAGCGCCCTCTTGCGGGTCATGCGCGAGGGAGATCACCCCCAGCGGCGCCGCTGGCGATGGGGTAGCCGGCCTCGCGGAAGAGCGCGTAGCGCATGCGGTGCTGGTTGGCCCGGCAGTAGCGGACCACGTTGTCGAGCGCCTCGAGGCTCTCCTTGCGCGAGCGGCGGGGCAGCAACGGGACGCAGGCCATGAGTTCATCGATGAAGGCATTCGGGTCGCCTGCGGCGAGGAGTTGAGTCGAGCGCTCCTGCCAGAGAGGCAGCAGCGGGCTCTCCTCGCCGAGCAGCGCCTTGCCGCACTCCACGGCGTGCTGAAGCGCGTGGTACCAGTCGAGGATTTGGATGGCGTCCGGCAGCAGTTGTTCGGCGAGGCGCCAGTTTCCGACGGCGCCGTCGCCCAGCCACAGCAAGGTGTGGACTTCCTCTGCGCGTTCGTGTTCCGGGCCGGGTGGCGGTGGCGCACGGTTTCTCGCTCCATGCCGACACGTGGTTGCATGGCAATGACAGACAAGGACTCGAGCGGCTCGCCAGGTACGGAGCCCGCGGGCCGGTGGCCGAGTCGCGGCTGCGTCGACTCGAGGACGGCCGGTACGAGTACCTACCGAAGAAGGGCGTCTCCTTCGTCGTCACCGCGGGCCAACTGGTGCGCCGGCAGGTGTCACCGGTGCCACCTGCGAAGACGCACCTCACCAGCTTCCATGGCGTCTACGCCCGCACGCGGCCCTTCGCCCGCTGGTGACGGCGCCTCCACCGAAGCCTGCGCCTGCAGCGCCTGCCTCGAGCAAGAAGCGTCGTCGACCGTCACGCAGACTCGACTGGGCCAGCCTCCACCAGCACACCTTCGGTACCGACGTCCTGCGCTGCCCCTGTGGCGGCCGCCGTCTCATCATCGCCATCCACTCCACGCGCAGGGCCGCCGAGGATCGCCTCACCCAGCTCGGCCATCGGCTCCCGGCGCGACGGCTCCTCCCGCCTGCCACCGCTCAGCCCGCCCTGCCGCTCGCTGGCTGAGGCACCGTCTCGTCGCTGCCGCGGGCTCCGCCTCGGCCCACGTCTGTCTGCCGCCTGGGTTTCGCCTTCCGCGCGCCCGCCCCGCCGATTCACAGCGACCGCTCCGAGCTCTGCCGACGCCGCCCCGGCACTCGACCCTGCGTCCCGTTTCCTGCTTTGTTCCTCTTTCTGTCTCCACCGGCTTCGGCGGAATCGGCGGCTTCTTCCACGGGACCTTCGGGGCGGGCTTCTTCACGGCGAGTTGCTCTTCGGGACGGCCCGCCCTCAACTTCCACGCTGCCCTCGCCAACCGGGTCCGTTGACGACTCGTCGCATGGCTCGCCTCCGCCAGCAGCGGGCTCTCGTCGCCGAGCAGCGCCTTGCCGCACTCCACGGCCCCCAAGCGGTGTCCCGTCGTTGGGTGCGGTGTCACTCGGTGGCTTGCGAGGTATCCGGCGTCGGC
>JACSRE010000114.1 GCA_014879945.1 Myxococcus sp. | reverse complement strand
ACCGCGGTGTGCACCTTGTTGAGCTCCTTCGCGCGCACCGGCACCTTTCAGGCCGCCGCGAAGGAGCTCAACAAGGTGCACACCGCGGTGCTCTACGCGCTCAAGCAGCTCGAGGGGCAGACCGGGCTCGAGCTGTTCGACCGCTCCGGCTACCGCACGAAGCTGACGCCCAGCGGCGAGCAGGTGCTGCACCGCGCCCGCCGCCTGCTCGAGGCCGAGCGCGAGCTCATCGCCACCTGCGCCGAGCTCAAGAGCGGCTGGGAGCCGGTGCTGAAGGTGGTGGTCGACGCCATCTTCCCCATCGCGCCGGTGCTCGAGGTGGTGCGCCGGCTCAAGCAGCAGCAGGCGCCCACGCGGGTGTTGATCAGCGTCGACTCGTTGAGCGCGGTGGAGCAGCGCTTCGAGGCCGAGCAGGCGCAGGTGATGGTGACGGTGCTGCCGCCGACCCTGCCCGACCTCACCGCGCAGGTGCTCCCGAGGCTCAAGGCGCGCCTGGTGGTGCACCGGAGCCACGCCCTCGCCAGGCGCCAGAAGGTGTCCACGGCCGACCTCGCCGACCAGGTGATGCTCACCGTGCGCGGGAGCGACCCACGGCTGCAGCTGGCCACCCGCGCGCTCGACCAACAGTCCACCGTGCACCTGCCCGACTTCCACTCGAAGAAGGCCGCCATCCTCGCGGGCCTGGGCTTCGGCTGGCTGCCCGAGTGGCTCATCGCCGACGAGCTGTCACGCGGCGCGCTGGTGGCGCTGCCGTTGAGAGAGGGCGCGACCCATACCTTCACGCCGCTGGTGGCCACCCGCGGCGCGCTCGGGCCGGCGGCGCGTGAGTTGGTAGACCTCGTGACCAGACAGTGAGAAACCGTTTCGCCTCATGACCGACGCGACCACCGCCTCCGACACCCTCGTTGCCCGCCTGCTCGACGACAAGAGCAAGCGCCCCCGAATCCTCACCGACTGCGAGCGCCTCATCGAAGACGAGGTGGGGAGCAAGGGCGGCCTGTCGGGCCTGGCCATCAAGGCGGCCTACGCGGTGGTGTGCAAGGTGAAGCCGGGCATCATTCGCGAGTCGATGGACATGCTGCTCGACGACTTCGTGACGCGGCTCGAGCCGTTCTACGCCGACCACCGCAAGGCGGGCGCGAGCCCCTCGCAGTTCGGCGACACCTTGAGCCGCCGCGCCGGCGAGGTGGCCGACGCGCTGTTGGGCATCACCGATGACCGCGCCAAGAAGGCCAAGAACGCCACCCTCAAGGGCGCCTACGAGAAGCTGCGCCCCCAGGCGAAGAAGCACGTCGAAGAGGCGGTGCCGCGCGTCGGCCGCACCCTCTCGCCGCACCTGGGGAGCTGAGCGTGGCGGCCCTGCGGGCGCGGCGCTTCACCAGCGCGCTGGTGCCCTGGGTGCTCGGGTACGTGCGGGCCCACGGCGAGGACGCCAGGGGCCTCGAGAAGAAGTACCTGCACGTGCGCACCGCCGACGGCATCGCCACGCCCGAGGTCAGCCTCGACGAGCTCGGCACGCTGCTGGCCGACGCCGCGAAGCTGCTGGGTGACCCGCTCTTCGGCCTGCACGCGGCGACCGCGATGGGCCGCGGCGCCTACGGCCTGCTCGAGTTCGGCCTGCGCAGCGCGCCCACCGGCCGCGAGGCCATCGAGCAGCTCGCGAAGTACGGCGCGTTGATCAACCCGCTGGTGCGCTGGAGCCTCGAGGTGGACGGCGACGAGGTCTCGCTCCACCACCGCGCGCCGAAGAAGGGCGGCGTCGGGCGCCAGGGCAACGTCTTCACCGTCTGCCGCATCGTGCGCATCGCCCGCGAGATGATGGGCGAAGACGTGAAGCCGGCGCGCGCCTGGTTCGCGCACGACGAGAAGGCCTGCCCGCCCGAGCTGCTGGCCTTCCTCGGCACCACCGAGGTGGCCTTCGGCCGCGCCTCGAACGGCGTGTCCTTCAGGAGCGAGACGCTCGCGCGGCCCACCGCCGAGGCCGACGCCGAGCTCAACCGCGCCCTCGAGCAGCACGGGAAGGCGGTGCTGAAGTCGTGCGGCGACCTCGACGACGCCTACGAGCGCGTGCGCGGGGCGGTCATCGAGCTGCTCCCCCACGGCAAGGCCACGCTCGCCGGGGCCGCCAGGCGCCTGCACGTCACGCCGCGCACGCTGCAGCGCCGGCTCGCCGAGCACGGGCTGTCGTTCGCCGCCCTGCTCAACGAGGTGCGGCGCGCCCAGAGCGAGCGGCTCTTGCTGCGCAGCGACGCGCCGCTGCACGAGGTGGCGGAGCAGGTCGGCTATCGCGACGCGGCCACCTTCGTGCGCGCCTTCCGCGGGTGGACGGGCACCACGCCGGGCAGGTTCCGCGACGCGCGCTGACTCCAGCTCGCGGTGCTCGGTGCGCGACGAGGGCGGGCCATCGAGCCAACGCGCTGCCAGCGCGAAGCAAGGTGGCGTTCTCGCTCGGTCAGCCCATCGACGGAGAGCCCTTCGGGCCGTCTGGGTGGCGGCTGAGGTCGGGCGCGTTAGTCGGTCAGCATGAGTCCCCGCCTCTCACTCTTCCTCGTCCTCTCCTGGAGCGCGCTCGCGATGGCCACGGAATCCCCCAAGTATGAGGTGCTCAAGCAGTACGACGGCTTCGAGGTGCGCCGGTACGCGGGCTCCGTGGTGGCCGAGACCGAGGTCGAGGCGACCCGCAAAGAGGCCGGCAACGAAGCCTTCGGTCGCCTCGCCGGCTACATCTTCGGCGGCAACACCAGCAAGACGAAGATCGCCATGACGGCCCCCGTCACCCAGTCGGAGCGCATCGCGATGACGGCGCCGGTGACGCAGCAGGCGAAGGGCTCGAAGTGGGTGGTGCAGTTCTCGATGCCCTCGTCGTGGACGATGGCGAGCCTGCCGACGCCCAACGACCCCCGCGTCACCTTGCGTGAGGTGCCCCCGAAGACGGTGGCCGTCATTCAGTACTCGGGCACCTGGTCCGAGGCGAACTACCTCGAGCACCTCGAGGCGCTGAAGAAGCGCCTGACGGCGGCGGGGCTCGAGACGGTCGGCGAGCCCGTCTGGGCGCGGTACGACCCGCCGTACATGCCGTGGTTCATGCGCACCAACGAGGTGCAGCTCGAGCTCGCCGCCGCGCCCGCGCCCTGAGGCCGTTGGCGCGCGCTGCACATCACTTTGTCGTCGCCTGCTGATGGACGAAGCGGCGTCATCGCCGACACTTCCACCATGGCAACCATTCGCAACGACCGCCCCGCCGCTCCACGCACGACCTCCGCCGCGCCGCGCTCGCGCCCTGCAGCCCAGCCCGCGCCGGCCCCGGCGCCTGCCGAGAAGTCCACCGGCTGGGGCCCGAAGCCCGCCCGCGCCAACCCGCTCCAGCGCCTGAAGGACGCGGTGACGCCCGAGGCGTTTCGCCAGGGCCCGGGCCCGAAGATCGACAAGTTCAACGCCACCAAGGACTGGATGTCGGACCGCGTCTTCAACAAGCTCCGCCCCGACGGCCCTCCCGAGAAGCTGACCGGCCCCCAGCGCGTGGCCTACGGGCCGCTGAACAAGCCGCCGACCCTCAAGCGCCCGGTGGTGATGATCCCCGGCCTCACCATGCCCGCGCAGAGCTTCGACGGGCTCGGCAACCAGCTGGCCACCAACAAGGCCAACGGGCCGGTCGTCGTCTACGTGGCCTCGCAAGACAAGTTCCGTTTCAACGACGCGCAGGGGCGCGAGGTGACCGGCGACGAGCTGAAGAACGCGAAGCTCTTTCAGCTCGAGTACAAGGACCCGTGGGCCTCGCCGACGCTCAAGGCGCCGCAGATCGCCCGCGCCATGGAGCGCATCGGCAAGGCCACCAGCCAGCCCGGGCTCGACGTGGTGGCACACTCCGCCGGCGGCACCGACTTCCGGCTCTACCTCGACCAGCGCGACGCCTCGAAGGGCCCTCAAGTCGAGCACGCGGTGCTCATCGGCGCGGCCTCACACGGCACGTACATGGGCAACATCGGCAACGTGGTGGGCAACCCGGTGAAGAACGTCGACGACGCCGCGCGCGAGCTCGCCGTCGGCTCGAAGATGATCAACGACCTCAACGCCAGCTGGGAGAAGCAGCGCGGTCAGGTCGCGGGCGGCATCACCATCGTCGGCACCACCGGCACGCCCACGCTCGGCCCCAGGAAGGGCGTCTTCGAAGACGGCGACGGCTACATGACGACGGCTGGCCTCTCGATGCCGGGCGCGAAGACAGTGCTGATGGAGGGGCCCCACAACACCCCCCTCGCGCACCTCTGGCAGGTGCAGTACTCGGGCGTGGTCAACGCCGCGATGAGCGTGCTGGGCCAGTAGCCGCCTGGCGCCTCAGCTGGCGAGGCGAATGTGGCCGTTCTGGCAGACGAGCGAGTTGTCGTTCGTCTGCTTCATCGAGCGGCCGCAGACCCGGCACGACGGCAACATCGCCGCGGTCACCGGCGAGGGCCCGCGGGCCGCGGTGGGCGCGCGCACCGGCGTCACCGTGGCCGAGCGCGTCGGCTTGAGCTTCACGAACTCGTCGTGCACCTTGGCGAGCAGCTCGCCGCGCACGCCTTTGTACTTCGCCTGCAGCTGCGCCAGCTGCTCCATCATCTCGTCGAACTGCGCCTGCCGACCTTCGAATGCGTCGCTCATGTCGTTCACCTTCTTCACGCGAGAACCCCGCTGGAATCAGCACAGTGCGCATGATGAACGCTCGTCGCAACCCCCTCTCTTCCCGTCTGATCCACGACGAAGGGGAAGCGCGGAGGTCTTCACGGGTTGAGCGCCAGGGCCTGATCGCCGCTGATCGCAAAAAAGTGCGCGGGGGCGGCAAATCGGCCTGCGCGGCGTCATTTTCCGGCTCAGCGGGCGAGGGTCTCGGCGAGCGGGTCGCGGCCTGAGGCCACCATCGCGTCGAGCTCGGCGCTGCGCGCGGCCATGCGGGCGTCGCGCCTGGCGCCCAGCTCCCTGGCGGTGGCGACGCCCTTGTCGACGACGGCCTGCACGGCCATGCGCAGCTTCGTGGCCTTGAAGAAGTGGGCGCCGTAGCGCCGCAGCTTCCACGGGTCGACCTCGACGCCCAGGCCCGGCTTCGTCGGCAACGGCAGGCGGCCCTTCTGGTGGAGGAACGGCTCGACCAGCAGCCCGTCGCGGGCGGCCGGCACCCACGGCGCGTCGTCGGGGTACTCGAGCAGGGAGTCGGCCCGCCACGGCGAGGCGGCGTACAGCTGCAGGTTGATGGCGAAGCCGAACCCGTTGGTCCAGGTGTGGGGCGTGTAGCGGGCGCCCTTCGCCTTCACGCGCTGAATGATGTTCCACGTCTCGGCGATGCCGCCGGTGAAGACCGCGTCGGGTTGGTAGACGTCGTAGCAGCCCTTCTCGAGCATCACCTCGAACTCGGGCAGGCCCTGGTTGTTGAGCTCGCCGCCGGTGAGGTCGAGCTCCACTTCGGCGCGCAGCTTCGCCAGGCCCGCGTAGTCGTCCATCGCGAGCGGCTCTTCGACCCACTTGAAGCGCAGGGCCTCCATCTCTTTGCAGAAGGTGAGAGCGCGCTCGAAGCTCCACTGGGCGACGTCGTCCACCACGCCGACGCGCCAGGCCTGGTTGGCGTCGACGCCGAGCTGCACGGCGTCACCGGCCAGCTTGCGCGCCTCCTTCATCTGCCCGACGTCTTCTTCGAGCGTGGGCGCGTGCACCCGCAGCTTCACGGTGTCGAAGCCCTGGGCCACCGCGGCCTCGATGACGCGCGCGTGCTCGAGGCCCGAGCGCACCTGGCCGGTCGACAGGTACAGCTTCACCTCGCCGGTGGTGGGCGCGTCGGGCGCAAGGAGCCTCCAGACCGGCACGTTGCGCGCCTTGCCGATGAGGTCCCAGCAGGCGGCCTCGAGCCAGCCCAGGCGCACGCCGAGGTAGCCCATCTCGCGCACGCGCTGCCGAATCATCGCGATGTCGTCGGCCCGCTCGCCCAGCAGGTACGGCCCCAGCAGCGAGCCGAGCCCCTGCCGCTCGTGGCCCATCGCCGGGCCCGCGCTGTAGCCCTCGAGGCCGTCGGCGGTGCGCAGGCGCACCAGGGTGAAGCGGTTCTCGGTCTGCGGGAAGCCGGGAATCCACGAGGGGTAGAAGGTGCCGTGCAGCGGCACCTGCACGTGCCAGAGGTCGATCTGCGAGATGCGCATGGGGCTCTCCCGAGGGCAGACCGTGACGCGCGGCCTGAGGTGGTGCGACGTGCCTCGCATCACAGCCCGAGCCGCGGGCCGGCGCCAGCGCGGTCATGCACGGCTCACCCGTGCGTTGCCGCCGCGTGAACGCCACGAACGCGGTGTTCGCAGGAGAAAGGCTCAGCCGACCCCGTTGACTAGAATAAATTTCTAGTGACAACATGGACACATGCCGCGCTGCGCAGTCGTGACGGGAGCCAATCGAGGTATCGGGTTTGCGGTGACGGAAGGCCTGCTCGCGGCCGGCCATGAGGTGACAGCGGTCGTTCGAACAGACGAGGCAGCGGCCTCGATGCGGGCTGTGCTGGCGCGTCCGCTCGACGTCGTCGTAGGCGCGCTCGACGAACTTGCCCAGGTCAGGCAGGTGGCGGCCACGCTGCGCCTGAAGCGCCCTCCCGACCTGCTGGTGCACGTCGCAGGGGTGTGGCCCTCGGAGAAGGTGCTCACCGTCGATGGCCTCGAGCAGGCCTTCGTCGTCAACCACCTGGCCCCTTTCCTCCTCAATCACCTGCTCGAGGCGCACCTCACCAGCGCGGCGCGGGTAGTTCAGGTGAGCGCGGGGCTCGCGGTGAAGGGACGAATCGACCTCACACGGACACCGACCGGCGAAGACTTCAGCGCCCTGCGCACCTACGCGACCACGAAGCTGTGCAATCTCGCGCTCACCGCCCGGTGGGCCGAGCGGCTCACGCCTCGGAACGTGACGTACAACGCCATTCACCCGGGCGTGATTCGCACCGGTCTGGGAGACCGCAGCGACCCGGTGGGGTGGCTGCTCCGGCTCATCAAGCGCGGGTGGAAGTCGCCCACCGAAGGAGCGCGCGGCGTGCTGAGGCTGGCGACCGACGAGGCGCTGGGGGGGGGTGACCGGTGGTTGGTTCAACGAGTTGCGTCGCGAGCCGCTGCCCTCGACCGCCGCCGACGCCGCGCTGGCTGATGCCCTGTGGCGACAGGCGGCGTCACTGTGCGGTATCGCTCCCTCGTGAGCGACCGCGGTGACCAGACGAGGGGGCGCGCGATGGATTCCGCCATCGCCCTGTTCTCGAAGCGTGGGTGGAGTGGCTTCACCATTCACGCGGTGGCCCAGATGAGCCGGGTGAGCCTCGGAAGCTTGTACCACCACTTCGGCAGCATGGACGGCCTGGCGGCCGCGACGTGGTCACGCTCGCTGACGCGGTTGCTCGACGCGCTCGCGCACGCCTGTGCCTCCAAGCGCACCGCGCGCACCAGCGTCGAAGCCCTCGTCGTGGGGTACCTCGACTTCACCGAGCGCCGCCGCCCTGAGGCGCTCTTCATTCACGCCGCCTCGTGGGCGAGCTTTCTCGTCGAGCACGCCGAGCGACTCGGCGCCGAGAAGGCCCGCGCCTTCGAGCCATTGCTGACGCACTTCGCGCGATACGTCGCCGAAGGCGCGGTCGTTCGGGCGTCCCCCTCCATGCTCGAGATGCTGCTCATTGGGCCGGCCGCCGAGACCTCCCGTCGCTGGCTGGCCCTCGACCCGTCAATCGACCTCGACGAGGCCCGCCGCGTGCTTCCGGCCGCGACCTGGCGTTCGGTCGTCGGCCGGTGAACGCGCGGGCTCGACCACGCTGGCATGGGTGATGCTGAAGGCTGGTGAATGCTCAGCCGAGTTGCCACTTTTCTGCCGCTGGCGTGCATGTTGGCGTGTGGCGCGACCGGGGTTTCCGGTTCGTTCGACGTTCACCCCGTGACGCTGGCCCCGTGCGCGCTCCGCCCAACGGTACCGGCGCAGGTTCAGCAGGGCGAGGTGGTGCGCATTCCCCTCATGCCGTCGCGCTCCGACGTCGCCTTGTCGGTGGTGACCGTGCCCGCGGGCGCCGAGGCCACGCTCGAGGGTGACGTGCTCGTCTACCGGCCCGGCTTCGAGTCGCTGGGCGCCGCGGCGGTGGTCGAGCTCGAGTTCGCCTGCGGGGGCTCCACCGCGACGATGCCTGTCCAGGTACCGGTGACGGGCCAGGTGCGCTGGGGCACGCCGGTGACGTGGGCGGCGGCGGCTGGCCCCGACGCGCGTGAGCACCCGTCGCTCTTCATCGACCCGGCGGCACCCGACGTGCTGTGGCTCTACGGAGGGTTCAGCTTCGTGCCGCGGCAGTTCACCGTGGTGAACGACCTCTGGCGCCTCGACTTGAAGACGAACGCGTGGACGAAGGTGGACGCGGTAGACGCACCCCTGCTCGGCGGCGGGCGAATCGCCGGCGGCGCGCGCGCAGGAGAGTTCATGCTCTTCGGAGGCCAGACACCGACGAATGACCTCTCGGACGAGGTGTACCGCTTCGACGTCACATCGAGCCCGGTGCGCTTCGAGCGCGTGGACACGACGGGCCCTGCGCCCGCCGCGACGCTGGGAGCGGTGGTGCTCGACACCGACCGGCGCAGGCTCATCAGCTTCGGCGGCTTCGCCGGGGCCGACGTCTCGAACGCCGTGCACACCTTGTCCCTCGACGCGCCGAGGGTCTGGAGGGCCGTGAGCACGCCCGGCGCGGGCCCTTCACCTCGCTACGGCTTCTTCGCGGCGCGAGACGGCGAGCGGCTCGTCGTGTTCTCAGGGGCGCAGCGGCCGGCGGGCAACGACCCCATCAACGCCGCGGGCGACGCCTGGGCGCTCGACGTCGCGACGCTCGAGTGGACGAAGCTCGCCGACGCGACGAGCGACGCGCCGGGCCGCCGTAACGGCTGCGGCGCCATCGACCCGGCCACGCGCCGGCTCTTCATCTGGTCGGGAACCCCAGATGGCACGAGCGCGGTGCCGCTGCTGTCGGTCCTCGAGCTCGGTCGAGCGACCCCGGGGTGGTCGCGCGTCTCGACGCCCAACACGCCGACCGCGCGGGGCAGTTGCTCGGCCATCATCGACGCGCCACGGCGGCGCATGCTCTTCGGCTTCGGAAACACCGTGGGCCAGCAGTTCGCCGACCTGCAGGTGCTCGAGTTGGGTGACGCCCCGGCCCCTTGAGCCGGCGCCGCTGCGGCTCGTCGTGGCGAACCCCTCATCACTTCGGCGTCGAGGCGTGCGCCATCGCCCGGAGCTTCAGCACGAGCGCCTCGCGGAACGCGTCGAGGGCCGCGGGGTCTGCGCCACCGGGGAGGTGGGCAGTGGGGCCGATGCGGAGCGAATCGAGCGTCCACGCGACGGTCGCGGCATCGACGCCCGCGTCTTTCGACATCGCGTCGGCCAGCGCCCGCTCCAGCGGCTCGCCCGCCTCGAGCAGCAGCTTGAGGTCGATGAGGTCTCTGGGCTCGCTGCGCCCGACGAGCGCGGCGACCTTGTTGGCGGCGATCTCTCGCCGCGTGTCCAGCACCAGGGCGCCAAGCCGGCGCTTCTCTCGCTCGACGACGGGCGCCCGGTCGCGAACCAGGTCGACGACGCAGCGCTCGGCCCCCCTGACCGCGAGCCACCTTCGGAAGTCGGAGTGCCGACTCAGGGGCTCGCAGGTGGCGCCGACGGCCAACGCCGCGTCGGTGAGCACCCGTTCGGCTTCGTCGAGGTCGACCTCTGGGAAGCCGAACAGGTCGAGGTCGTCCGTGGTGCGGTGCCCGAAGTCGAAGCCGACGAGCACCCCTCCGCCCGTGAGGAAGAGCGCCTGGGTGCGGGCGAAGAACGCGTCGAGCAGCTCACGTTGCAGCGGCGTCAGTCGCGGGGTCATCGAGCAGCCCATCCTTCCGCCAGCCGTCAAGCAACCACACCCAGAAACCACGCTTGCGGCCGAGGTGTCGCTGAATGTTGTCCCAGTTCTCGAGCACGTCGCGCAGGCGAAGGTACTGCCAGACTTCGTGCCACCGGGCCTCGCGCATCAGCAAGCCCTGCCACTGCGCGCGAATCGCGGCGTCGTCGTCACGCAGACGCGCCCTGAAGCCCTCTTCGGTCAGCTCGACGCTCCACAAGAACCAGGGCCGCGTACCCACGGCTCGACTGTACTGCACGGCGCGCCTGTGCGCTCCCGCCCCAGGCCGTCGCGCGGCGACTTCTTGCTGAATCAGGAACCGGACCCTGCCATGCGTGCGCCCAAGCCACCTCGACGACCGCCGCGGAGACGCGACGGGGGACCGTTGTCATGACGCCTGAGACCGCCGTGTTGCCCAAGCCGACCTCGAGGACCGCCGCGGCGGCCGTGCTGCTCGCGTCCCTCGGGTACTTCGTCGACATCTACGACCTGGTGCTCTTCTCGGTGCTGCGGGTGTCGAGCCTGAAGAGCCTGGGCGTCGCCGACGCGCAGCTGGTCTCGACGAGCGGCCTGCTGCTCGACCTGCAGCTGGGGGGCATGATGCTCGGCGGCATCGCCTGGGGGGTGCTGGCCGACAAGCGCGGCCGCCTCACGGTGTTGTTCGGCTCCATCGTCATCTATTCGCTGGGCAACCTCGGCAACGCCTTCGTGCAGGACATCACCTGGTACGGCGTGTGTCGGCTGGCGGCGGGCTTCGGGCTCGCGGGCGAGCTGGGCGCGGGCATCACCCTGGTCAGCGAGCTGCTCCCGAAGGAGCGCCGCGGGCTGGGCACCACCCTGGTCGCCACCATTGGCCTCACCGGCGCGCTCGCGGCCGGGCTCATCGGCGAGGCGTTGATTGGCTGGTCGGCCACCGAGGGCTGGCGCTACGCCTACGGGCTGGGGGGCGTGGCGGGGCTGTTGCTGCTGGTGCTCCGCCTCGGCGTCTTCGAGAGCGGCTTGTTCGAGCGCACCCGGTCCAAAGACCTTCAGCACGGAGACGTTCGCCAGCTCTTCTTCCCGCGCGCGCGCGCGCTGCGCTTCCTCCGCATCGTGTTGGTGGGCATGCCCATCTGGTTCGCGGCTGGCGTGCTCTTCGTCTTCTCGCCCGAGATTGGCGGCGCCCTGGGGCTGTCGCCGAAGCCCACCGGAGGCAGCACCATCTTCTGGGCCTACGCGGGCATCACCGTGGGGGACCTGGCGAGCGGGCTGGCGAGCCACCTGCTGAAGAGCCGAAAGAAGGTGCTGGGCGTCTTCCTGAGCGGCCTGGCGGTGACGCTCGGGCTGCTCCTCGCGTTCGGAGGCCGCTCGCTGGCGACGTACTACGCGCTGATGGCGCTGCTCGGCTTCACCAGCGGCTACTGGGTGCTCTTCGTCACCACCGCCGCCGAGCAGTTCGGCACCAACCTGCGCGCCACCGTGACGACGAGCGCCCCCAACTTCGTGCGCGGCTCGGCGATTCCCATCACCCTGGCGTGGATGGCGCTCAAGCCCGTGATGGGCACCGTGCCCGCGACGCTGGCCGTGGGGCTGGCGTGCATCGCCATCGGGCTGTGGGCGCTCTGGCGCATGGACGAGAGCTTTCACGCCGACCTCGACTTCGTCGAGCGGTAGCGCGCGGCCTCTCAGCCGCCCAGCAGCTTCGCCAGCAGGTTGCCGGGCTGGCCGAGGTACCAGGCCAGGCCCGCCATCACCGCCGACACCACCTGGAAGACGACGCCGATGAAGAGCGGAACGCGGAAGGACTGCACGCGCCCGGTGACGAGCATGGGAGGCGTCGCGCCTGACGGGTCCACCAGGGCGAGGTGCGAGGTGCCGACGGCGAACGCCTCGAGCAGTGCCGCCCGCTCGTCGTCGCGCCGCGCGTCGTCACCGAGGTCGGTCTCCGTCGAGGAGCGCCCGTCGACGTCGAACACCACCCGCAGCACGCCGAGCTGGTCGGCCCTGGCTTCCCACCCCACGCTGGTGACGACCGCCTTGACCCGCTGGAAGCCGCGCCGTCGCCGCGCACGCCACACCCGCTGGGCGGCCAACCCGTAGAGCACGAAGGCCGCGCCGCCAAAGAGCGTCGCCAGCACGGCCACGCCCGCGCGCACCGCGTTCATCGCGACTTCGCGGCCTGCTCCATCGAGGCCACCATCTTCAGCGCCTGGGCCTTGAGCGCGCCGGCGTGCGGGTGCGCCGCCACCTGCTTCGCCAGCGCGATGCCCTCGGCGTACTGCTGCTGGCGCCCGTGGAGCAGCGCGAGGTTGAGGAGCGGATCGACCGCCTTGCCCGCCGCCCGCTTCACCGCCTCTTCGAGGTTGGCCTTCGCCTCGGCCAGGCGCGCGGCGTCGTCCTGGTACTCCTCGAGCAGGAGCAGCCCGCGGTTGTTCGCCGCCGACCAGTCCGCCGGGTCCTGGGCCATGGCCTTCGCGTAGGCCTCGAGCGCCTCGTCGGGGTGCGCGGTGTTCTCGAGCGCCAGCGCCTTCACCACGCTCACCTTCGCCGAGCCCTTGCCGTTGGCCTCGAGGTGGGCGCAGACCTCGAGCGCCGCTTCGTGCGCGTTGCCCCGCATCAGCTCCTCGGCGAGCCCTAGGTCGGCCGTCGCGAGCGCGGCCTTGTCACCCTTGCCGAGGCGAAGGCGGAGCTGCTCCGCCACCAGCTGGCGGTCGTTGGGCATCGCGCCCAGGCCCGCGGCGAGAATCTCGAGGCCGTCGTCGGGCTGGCCGTTGGCTTCGAGCATGCGCGCGAAGGCGAGGTAGGCGCGCACGAAGTCGGGCCGCAGCTCGATGGTCTTCATCAGCGCCTGGCCTGCGTCCTTGAAGCGGCCGTTCTGCGCGAGCGCCTCGGCGTGGCGGTAGCGGTAGAGGAAGTGGCCGGGCTTCAGCTTCGTGGCCGCGTCGAAGGCGCGCTCGGCGCCGGCCGCGTCTTGCTTCTCGAGCAGCGACAGGCCGAGCGCGAACAGCGCCTCGGGCCGCGTGGGGTGGTTGGCGGTGAGCTGGGCGAAGGCGAAGCGCGCGGCGTCGGGTTGGTCGCTCAGCTGCAGCACCATGGCCTCGGCCAGGAGCACCTCGTAGGACTGACGGTCTTTGGGGCCGACGCGCGCGAGGTGGGCTTTCGCGGTGTCGAGGTCTCCGGCCTCGAGCGCCAGCCGGGCGAGCGCCGAGAGCGCCTCGCCGTCGGTGGGCTTCGTGGCCAGCGTCTTGTTGGCCGCGGCCGTCGCGCCTTCGCGGTCACCTTTGTCGAGCAGCTCCTGGAGCGCAGTCATGCGTCGAGGATGCCCGAGAAGCGCGACGCCTCAAACTGCCGAATCAGAACCAGCTCGACACGGCCTTCCAGCCCGACTTCGCCAGGTTCCCCGCGCCGCTGGCGAGGTTCGAGGCCGTCTTGCCGACGGTCGAGGCGGCGTTCGAGAGGGTGGTGATGGCCTTCTTGCCCGTGCCCACCACCGAGTCGACGGCCTTCTGGTAGTTCACGTCGACGCTGAAGCTGAGCGAGCCGCCGATGCCGAGCGCGGCGCCGAGCTCGACCTTCGCCTTGAACTTGCCGTTCTCGATGCCGGCGTCCACCTTGGCCTTCACGCCGAGGCCCGCCATCGCCTCGCCCTTGACGCCCACGCCGGCGTAGTCGTTGCCGATGCGGCCTTCGGCGCTCACCTTGGCGCCCACGAAGGCGTCGACGCCGGCCTTCACCTTCACGGCGGGCTTGGCGCTGAAGAGGTCGAAGCGCACCTGGCCCGAGGCGGTGCCGGTGATGCCGACGGTCGCCTCGGCCTTGCCGGTGAGGTCGACGGCGCCCAGCTTCTGCTTGCCCTCGATGGTGCCCTGGGCGAGCACGGCGCCCGCTTCAATCTTGCCTTCGATGTTGGTGGACTTGCCGATGCGCACCTGGCCCGAGCCGTCGGCGTAGGCGGCGAGCACGCGGTAGCCGGTGTCGAAGCCCTGCTTGTCCACGGTGGCGGCGTCGACGCGCTTGGTCTTGATGCTGGTGGCGTCCCAGTCCTTCTCGAACTTCGACTTCTCGGGGTCGAACACGTTGATGCCGACCGAGTTGCCGGCTTCCTTCAGGCCGCTCTTCGCCTTGTCCTTGAAGGTGGTGGCCTCGGGAGCGGCTTCGTAGTTCTTGGTGGCCTTGCTCTTGAGCGTCGGGGCCTCGTCCATCTTCTGGCCGAAGCCGCGGCCGATGCCCACGTTGACCTTGCCGTCGCTGACGTCGAACTTCGAGGCCCACTGCTGGTGACCGCTCTCGACGGTCTGCTTCTTCGTCTCTTCGCGAACGTGGTTGATGCCGCTCTTGGTGGCGTCGGCGACCTGGCGGCCCTTGGCGGACACGGTGGAGGCGGTCTGCTGCAGGTTCTTCTTCGCCGTCGTCGCCGTCTTCTGCAGGTTCTTCTTCGCGGTGGTGGCGGTCTTCTGCAGCGTCTTGCTGACGGTCGCGGCGGTCTTCGACGCGTTGGTGCTGACGGTCTTGAGGAAGCTCTGAACCGGATTGCGGCGGACGCTGGACATGGAGGACCCCGAGAAAGCGCGAGAGATGCGGGTTTATCGTGGATCAGCTCCGTGCAGTTGCCTCCAAAAGCCGAAGAATACCGGCGCTCTGCGCGATTGGAGCACCTCAACCTACCCCGTCGTCACCGAACTGGTCGCAACTGTTGAGAAAACGCCCGCTGCCACTCGTCACCCAGGCCGAAGGAACGCCGACCCATTTCGGGGCGTTGGCCACCGATGACCGCGCTCGCGCCGCTGATCCTCACCCTTCTGGCCGCCCCCAGCTACCCCTGGCGGAGCGCGCCGGTCCCGGCCTCCGACACGCTCGCCGCGCGGCTGCCCCCGCCGGAGCGCTTTCACCGAACCGACGAAGCGGCGGGGAGCTTCGGCGAATGGCTGCGCGGGCTGCCGCTCAAGCCTGAAGGGAGTCAGGTGCTCTTGTACACGGGCGCCCCGAAGGCGCGGCAAGACGTTCACGCGGCGGTGGTGGACGTCGACGTCGGCGCCAGGGACCTCCAACAATGTGCCGACGCGGTGATGCGGCTGCGCGCCGAGTGGCTCTTCTCCACCGGCCGCGCGCGCGAGGTGGCCTTCAACGACACCGCCGGCAAGCGCCTGCGCTTCTCGGCCTCGCCCGCGCAGGACTACGCCAGCTTCAAGAAGTTCCTGGTGCAGGTCTTCGCGTACGCCGGCACCGCGTCGCTCGAGCGCGAGCTCAAGCCCGCGAAGCTCGCCACCATCTCGCCGGGCGACGTCTTCATCAAGGGCGGCTTCCCCGGCCACGCGGTGCTGGTAGCCGACGTGGTGGTCGACGAAGCGGGCCAGCGGCGCTTCCTGCTGCTGCAGAGCTACATGCCCGCGCAAGAGGTCCACGTGCTGAAGAACCCCAACGCCGCCGACGCCTCGCCCTGGTACGCCAGCGCGTTCGAGGGCGAGCTCGTCACCCCCGAGTGGAGCTTCGCGCGCGCCGCGCTCAAGCGCTGGCCGTGAGCCGTGGTGCGGTATGAGGGCGCATGATGCGGCCTCGCGCGCAGTGCCTGGTGGTGCTCCTGGGAGCGTGTTCCCCGGCGACGGTGCCGCCGCCGCTGTCTTTCACCGCCGTGACCTTCAACACCGGCACCACCGAGCAGCAGCCGTGGACACCCGACGGCGGGTACGGGCCGAGCCAGGCGGCGCTGTCTGATCAGTTCTACGGCGACGGCCTGGCGTGGGCGCCCATCGTCGAGCAGGCGCGCGCGTTCTTCGCCGAGGTGCAGCCCGAGGTGGTCGCCTTTCAGGAGGTCTTCCACAGCCCCGACTGCGCCAGCGTGCCCGCCACGGCGCGCGCGGGCTTCGTCTGCGAGCGGTGGGCGCCAGGTGACCCGACGGTGGCGCAGGTGGTGATGGGCGCCGGCTACCAGGTGGGCTGCAACCTGGGGAAGCCAGACAAGTGCGTGGCGGTGAAGCGCGCCTTCGGGACGCTGCGCGGCTGCGAGCAGGACCTCTGTCTCGACGCGCTGGCGGGCGCTCGGGTCGACGGCTGCGGCCAGGGCTCGCGCGTCGGGCGGGGAGTCATCGACCTGGCCGACGGCGGCGCGCTCACCGTCGTGCACGTGCACGGCACCTCGGGGGCGAGCGCCGAAGACGCCGACTGCCGCAAGCGCCAGGTGGACCAGGTGTTCGTCGACCTCGGGCTCGCGGACGGCCCGGCCGCCAACGGCGCGCGCAACCTCATCCTCGGAGACCTCAACACCGACCCGGGCCGCTTCGCGCCAGGCGACCCGAGCGCGCAGCGGTGGCGAGACTTCGCGGGGCCGGGCGGCCGCTTTCAGTTCCTCACCGCGATGGGCCCGTCGGCGCCGGCGACGTACGGCGGGCTGGTGAACATCGACCACGTGGTGTCCGACGTCTTCACGGGGGGCTGCTGGGTGCCGGGGGTGACGGCGGGCCGCGCGCCGGTGCTGCGCGAGACGTACTTCGACCACGCGCCGCACGTCTGCGCGGTGACGCAGACGCGATGAGCCGCGCCTCGACAACGCGCGCGCGGTCGCCTACCTCTGGGCGGGTGAGAGGCGCGCTCGTCTTCTTCCTCGTTGGCTCGGCGTGCACCAACGCCACCTTCCCGCCCGAGACGCTGGTGGGCGACCTGCGCGTGCTCTCCATCGCCTCGGAGCCTCCTGAGGTCGGCCCCGGCGAGACGTCGCGGCTGTCGATGCTCAAGACCGACCCCGCGAAGGCCGGCGCGGTCAGCACCGTCATCTGGGTGGGCTGCGAGCCCGACCCGCAGGACCTCGGCCGCAGCGCCTGCAACGACGCCTCGATTCTCTTGAGGCCCACGCAGATCACCGACTACCCGCCGGGCCTGCAGCTGCTCGGGTTCGGGCTCTCGGCGCAGTACCGCTCCACCGCCACCGTCTTCGACGTACTGGCCCAGGACAGCCCGATTCGCCGCGCCGGCTCGGTGGGCCAGGTGCTGGGGCTCGTCATCGGCGAAGAGGTTGACCCGCTCGCGACCGGCGACCAGCTGCGGGAGTACTTCGCGCGCATCGAGCGCAAAGAGACGCCGGTGGTGGTGTCGCTGACGCGCGTGCTGGTGAGCGAGAAGCCGCCGGAGCAGCGCAACCGGAACCCCGGCATCGTCGACCTGCTCGTCGATGGGGTGCGCCACCCGAAGAACGGGCGGCTCCCCGTGAAGGCCGGCGGCCGGCTCGCGCTGACGGTGGGCGTGCCCGACGACGTGCGGCAGAGCTACGTCGAGGCGCGGCCCTCGGGCGACGTCACCCTCACCGAGACGGTGGTGGGCGCGTGGTACTCGAGCGGCGGGCGCTTCAGCCGGGAGCGCTTCGACGTCACCAGCGACGACGCCACCACCTTCATCGCGCCGGGCTCGACCGAGTTCCCCGAAGACCCGGTGCCCGAGCGGCGCACCGGCACCATCTGGTTGGTGGTGCGCGACAACCGCGGCGGGCAGGCCTTCGACCGCTACCCGTTCTTCGTCTGCGACCCGTCGCTGCCCAACCCCTCGGTGACCGGCATCGCGCCGCCCGCCACGCCCGATGGCCAGGTGGTGGTGACGGGCGAGAACCTGAGCGCCACCCTCGACGTGGTGGTCGGCGACGTCGCCCTCAACCGCGGGAGCTTCAACGCGAGCGCCGGCACCTTCGTCGGTGACGCGCCGGCCCTGGCCGCGGGGAGCTACGCCGTGAAGGTGCGCGGGCGGAACTGCAACGACGCCGACACGGGCCTGCGGTACGTGGTGCCCTGACCGGCGCCTCGCGCTGGCCGTCGAACGGAAGACCTCGAGCCCTGACGCGGTGGTCGAGGGGGGCTACTGGCGGGGCGGCGGCTCCTCGGGCCGCTCGGCTCCTTCGGCCTCGAGCACCACCGACACCGAGGGGACCTCGGCCGACATCACCAGCGTGCGCGTCGCGGCGCGGAACCCGGCCCGCTGGAGCACCACCTCGACCCTGGCGCCCAGCTTTCGTTTCAGCGTGAGGGGGGTGTTGCCGAGCAGGACGCCGTCAACCACCACCTCGGCGCCCTCGGGCATTGACTCGATGCGAACGGTGGCCAGCTCCTCGACCGCGGGCAGGGGGGCGACGGCGATCGGCCTGGGCGTGACGACCTGGGCCACCGGCGCTGGCCGCTCCACGGGCGCCGGGCCGCCCAGCAGCACCGCGCCGCCTCCGCCCAGGGCCACCACCAGCAAGCCGCCGATGACGAGCGGCGCGCGCGAGGGCCTCCTGGGGGAGTCGAGGCCACCAGCGGACCGGTCACCATCGCGCGCGACAGGCTCGGCGCCCGACACGGTGGGCTCGACGACGCGCGGCGCCGACCGGTCGCCCGACGAGACGCGCGGCGGCGTGGGTCCTCGCTCTGGCGTCGGCGGGGTGCGCTTGCCCGGGCCCGGCGTCGGCGAGGTGTGCTCCTTCGCCCCAACGGTGGGCACCGCGAAGTCGCTCGTCTTCAGCACCCGGTTGAGCTCGTTGAGCACGGCGACCACGTGCCTCATCTCTTGCGGGCGGTCGGCCGGGTCCTTCTCGAGCATGTCGAAGACGAGCTCCTTGAGCTCCTCGGGCACCCAGTCGGGCAGCGGCGGCGGCGCCTCGGCCACCTGCTTCACCATCACGAGGTGCGGCGTCTCTGCGGTGAAGGCGGGCTTGCCGGTGAGCAGCTCGTGGAGGATGAGCCCCAGGGAGTAGATGTCGCTGCGCGCGTCGACGACGATGGCCCTGGCCTGCTCCGGCGACATGTACTGCGGCGTGCCCACCACGGTGCCCAACGCCGTCTGGCCGATGCTCTCGTCGCCCACCTTCACGCGCGCGACGCCGAAGTCGAGCACCTTGATGAAGTCGGGGTTGCCCGGGCGCTGCAGCACCATCACGTTGTCGGGCTTGAGGTCGCGATGGACGATGTGCAGCTCGTGCGCCGCGGCCAGCGCCCTCGCCACCTGGAGCGTCAGCGCCACCGCGCGCCCCGGCGCCTGCGGGCCCTGCCG
Organism: Myxococcus sp.; assembly: GCA_014879945.1. GTDB lineage: Bacteria > Myxococcota > Myxococcia > Myxococcales > Myxococcaceae > Xiheimicrobium. Next base: position 5,090 of record JACSRE010000114.1, on the reverse strand, counting down.
GTGCACCAGGCTCGAAAGCGTCACGCCATCGAGGAACTCCATGACGAAGAAGAAGCGCCCCTCACCGGTGCGCCCGAAGTCCGAGATGTCGATGATGTTCGGGTGGCCGATGCGGCTGGCGGCGACCGCCTCGATCTTGAAGCGGTTGATGAACTCCTGGTCGGCGTTGAGGCCGGGCAGCATCACCTTCATCGCCAGCGGCTTGCCCAGCTCGATGTGCTCGACCTTGTACACCTCACCCATGCCGCCGGCCGCGAGGCGCGCGGTGACGCGGTAGCGGCCCTCGACGACGTCGCCCGCGGCGAAGCGCCCTGACCCCGAGGGGGCGCGCCCCGGCGCCGAGGGCGACAGCGTCGAGTCAGACACCGCGAGGCCCGGCGGCGGCGCGCGCAGGGCCGCCAGCCCACCTCCACCCTCGGCGGGCGGGCTCGAGGCCAGCCGCATCGGCGTGGGCTGGCCCCCACCGTTCTCCGTCGCCTCCAACGAGGCGGTGTCCTCGAGCGAGACGAAGAGCAGCTCGAGGCGCCCGAGGCGCACGATGGAGCCCGAGGACAGCGGGGCCTTCTTCACCACCTGCCCGTCAACCCACACCAGGCTGGCGCCGGTTCGGTCTTCGAGCTCGAACCCGCCGTGCGCTGCTCGGAACACCTCGGCGTGGAGCTCGCGCACCATGTTGGCGGGGAACCGCAGGGCGCAGCCTTCACCCGCGCCGATGGTGAAGCGCTCCGCGGGCAGGGTGATTCGCTGGCCCTTCTCGGGGCCCTCGCGCACGACGAACTCGAACGGCAGCGACATCAAGCGCCCTCGAGGATGAACGGCACGCCGGCGGCGATGAACGGGCCGGTCGCCCCGGCGCCGAAGACGTCGTTGGAGCGCGCCGCCGGGTGGGCACGCACAGTGAGTGCGTCGTTGGCGACTCGCGCGGCCGCCGGTTGGTCGTCGACCGACTGCGGCGGCTCCTCGAACGGCGCCAGCGCGGCCCGGGACGTGGTCTTCGCCCTCACGAGCGCGTCGCGGGAACTGGCGGTGTCCCCGGCCAGCGCGGCGCTTGCGACGAGGACGACGACGACCATGATGCGGCTGACGGCGGCGACCAAGGAGACTCCCGTGCGAGACGACGGCGCCGGACTGTAGCGAAACTCACGCGCGGCGTATCGGCCCGGGCGGGCCTCCCCTGCTGCCCGAACGAGCGCTCCCCAGGCTGCTCGACTTCGGCGCGCGCGCGTCGTCGGCGAAATCCACCTCGGTGACAGGCCCGTACCCACGCCAGGCGGTGATGCACATGGCAGTGGACGAGGCCGACGAGCTCGAAGCGCTGGTGCTCTCGTACGCGCTGGGGTCGGCGCCTCGCGAGGAGCGCGCGCGGCTGGGCCGCCTGGTCGAGACCGACCCTGCCCTGGCGGCGCTGATCAGCGAAGCGGACGAGGCGATCGAGGCAGCGGCGATGGGCTTCGCCGCGCCCCGGCTGCCCTGGCAGGCGGTGCTCCAGCAACTGGAAGGCGCGCGGCGCTTCGACCAGCTCGTGCCGAGCGTCGCGACGCTCTTCGACGTCGGTGAGGCGCAGGCCCGTGCGTTGCTCGCGCGCATCGACGACCCCTCGCAGTGGCTCGAAGGGCCGGGCCCGGGCGCGTGGTTGATGCCGGTCGACGCGGGGCCGAGGTGGAGCGGCTACGTCTGCACGCTGCTGCGGCTCGACCCGGGCGCCACCTTTCCCCTGCACACCCACGGCACCGAGGAGCAGGTGCTGGTGCTCGAGGGCGGCTACCGCGACGACGCCTCGGCGCTGGAGTTCTGGCGCGGCGCCCTGGACGTTCGGGCCAGCGGCACCTCACACAGCTTCACGGCGCTGCCGGGCCTGGCCTGCGTGTGCGCCTCGGTGGTGGGGCTCCCGGAGGACGGTTGAGCGTCGCCTCGGACCGCGAGCTCTCCGACCGCCTCGCCCGTGGTGACCGCGACGCGCTGGGGTTGCTGTACGCGCGCCACGGCTCGACGGTGTACGCGGTCATTCTCAAGCTGCTGCGTGACCGCGCCGAGGCCGACGAGGTGATGCAGGACGCCTTCCTCGAGGCGTGGCGGCGCGCGGTGCAGTACCAGCCGGAGCGGGCCAACGTCGCCGCGTGGCTCATCACCATCGCCCGCAGCCGCGCCATCGACCGGCTCCGCAGCAACGGCACCAGCCAACGCACGGCCGAACTGGCGGGGCGCGCGCCCGAAGCCTCGAGCCCCGGGCCCGAGTTGGTGGTCGACCTCGTGCGCGCGCGCGCGGCGCTGCGCCTGAAGCTGGAGGCGTTGCCGGTCGAGCAGCGCCTGCTGATCGACCTGTCGTGGCGTGAGGGGCTCTCGCACCGGGAGATCTCCGCGCACACCGGGGTCCCGCTGGGCACGGTGAAGACGCGCACCCGCGCGGCGCTCAAGACGCTCCAGCACGCGTTGCGCGCGCTCCGGGGGTGAGGCCGGCCGTCAGCGCGTAGCCGTCAGCGCGTAGCCGTCAGCGCGTAGCCGTCAGCGCGCGGCGCGGGTCACCGACTCGACAGCGCCCGCCAGCAACTGCGCGACGCCGCGCCGGGGCACGTGCACCACGCGGTGCTTCGCGTTGGGCGCGTCGGCGTACTGCTTCGACACCTTGTGGTGCAGCTCGGTGGCCCCCCACAGCAACACCCGGTCGGCCCACTCGAGGTCGGCCTTCGCGCGGTCGATGGGCCGGTGCCGGGTGCCATCGACCAGCCGCAGCTCGACCTTCCCGCCCAGCAGCCGCTCGAGCTCCTCTCGCGTGGCCGGAGTGCCCCCCACCACCACGAGCTTGCGAATTCCCGCCTCCGTCAACGCCTGGGCCGCGCGCGCGTTCTCGCTGCCGCCGCAGCGCTGGCAGGCCTGCTTGACGTCGGTGGTCAGCGGCGCTCGACCGGTCGCGCGCGCCCAGGCGATGCAGTCGGCCGCGTGACAGTGGAGCACGAAGCGCGCCCCGAGCACGGCGGTGGCGCGGTCGAGCTTCTCGAGGCTCAGCCGCGCTTTCCCGGGGCGGGTGAGCTCATGGCGCTCGAGCTCGGCGCGCGCGCGCCCGCGCCCCTCGGCCCCAAAGCCCTGGGTGGTGAGCCAGCGGTCGATGTCGACGTCGGCGCTCATCTCACCTCTCTATCGCGACGGACGTTCGTCCGTCAAAACGGAGGCTGCTTCGGGGCGCTTCGCAAAGCGCCTGTGCAGCCGACTGGAGTGGCCGCGCGCCATCCACCTCCCGGCGCCCGTCCCCACACTCGCGGTGGCGCTCACGAGTCACCACGCGAGGTTCACCGGAGCCGCGCGTGGCGCCGACAGGTGGCCGACGGCGTGCAGTGGCCCGGGCCCACCACCAGCCCACTCGAGGAGCCCGCATGCAGCGCAGACTCACGCCGTTGTTCCGAAGCGCCACCGACGTCCTGAGGAGAGACCCCGAGGTGCAGCAGGCGCTTCGCGCGGCGAGGCACCAGCTGGGCGCGACGCTCGCCCGCTCGGTGGCGGAGCAGCTGGGGCGGTGGGCCGATGGGTTCGAGGCGAAACGGCCGGCAGGGCTGACACTCGAGCAGAGGCAGGCCAACGCCAGCTACGTGGTGGGGCTGTACCGCGAGCTGCTCGGTCGGGCGCCTGACGTCGAGGGCATGAAGGCCCACCTGAAGGGCCTCGAGGCCGGCGTCACCCGCGCGCAGCTCCGAGAGGTGTTTCTCACCAGTGACGAGTACCGGAGCCGCACGACCTCGCCTGCGCCTGCGCCTGCGCCGCCGACGGCCCCGCCTGCCCCGGCTCCCGCTCCCGTTCCCGCTCCAGCTCCAGCTCCAGCTCCAGCGCCGCGCACCTACGCGGAGCCAGGCCCCGCGTTGTCGACGGTGCCCGCGCGGCCCGAGTACCTCGACGCTCCGGTGGACCGCAGCAGCGGGGCCGCCGCCGCGCTCTCGGCCGCGCGGTGGGTTCGCGAGCACAAGCCGGAGTTCTTCGACAAGGGCGATGACCGCGCGGTCGCGTTCGAGATGATGACGTGGGTCATCGGCGCGCTGCGCGCGCACGGCTTCGACGCCCACCGCGTGGTGAACCACCCGGGCCGGCCGATGAGCGACGGCTACCGCTACGGGAGCGACGCGGTGGTGGTGGAGGGGCAGATCTACGACGTGTTCGGCGCGTGGGGCGACCCGGGGCGCGGCGACCCGCAGGCCATGCTCGCCGGGCCGTACGCGGCCGGGCGCCTGCGCGAGTGACTGCAGGGTGGCGCGCACCGCGCTTGACCGGTGACGAGGGGCGGCGCCTGTGGTCGGCTCGCTGCGGTGCGCGTGAGGGACACATGCCCGTCGTGTCGAGCGGCGGTGTCGCCTGACGACCTGCTGTGCGCCAACTGCGAGCTCATCCTCGACCTCAACCAGCTCCCCGACCGGCCCAACGAGTCGGCCGACTTCAGCGTCGTGCGGCGCATGCTCGAGGTGCCGCAGCGCGGCGTGCCCAGCGAGCGCCCCTCGGGCCCGGTCGAGCCCGTGGGCCTCGGCGACGACGGCGGTGACGGCCCCACGCGCGTCTTCTCGGTCGCCCGCAGCACGGGCATTCCGCTGGTGGTGGCCTCGCTGACGAAGAAGGCGCTGTCGCTGAGCGAGCTCGAGGCCTTCGTGGTGTCGCTCATCGACGGCGAGCGCGACGTGCCGGCGCTCGCGAAGAAGGCGCGCATCGGCGAGCTCGAGATGAGCGTGGTGCTCCAGGCGCTCAACGACAAGCAGGTGGTGGACTTCGCTGACGAAGCGCTGTCGGCGGTGGAGCCGGCCGCGGAGCCCGAGCCACCGGCCGCCGCGAGCATCACCGCTGACGAGGAGCCCGAGCCGGCGACGGTGTCGATGCCGCCGCTCCGAGACCGGGAGCCAGCCGCAGGCGGCCCGCGCACCGCGCCGACCGAACGCCTCGAGCCGGTGCCACGGGCGCTCCTTGACGAGGGGGCGTCGCAGCGCGTCCCCGACCCGGCGCCGACGCCGCCGCCCGAGCAGCCCCTGCCGCCCCCGCGTCGCGCCGCGCCGAAGCCGCTCAAAGCGAGGCGCACGCTGGCGGCCCCGTCGTCGAGCGAGGCGTCACCGCTTCCGCCCTCG
>JACSRE010000117.1 GCA_014879945.1 Myxococcus sp. | reverse complement strand
ACCGCTTCTGCCGCGCCCTGGTGCACGGCCCCTGCCACCGCGCCGCGGCGCTGAACCGGGGGTGATCCGGCCCACCCGCCGTTGACGTTGGACTGCCGGCGCACCAGCGGTGGGGGGCCGCGCCGAACACTCCAGTGCTCACCACCTCGCCGTTCTCGCTGCCTGAGAAGACTTGTCGCGTGGCTTTGCTAAGCAGGGCCCATGGCTCTCCTGCGGGCAGTGCTGAACTTCACGGTGGCGGGCGCGCTGTTGGGCATTCTCGCGGTGACGCTGCTCGGCCCCAGGCTCATCATCTGGGACAACACCGCCGGCAGCGGCGACGGCATGTGCATGTGCGGCATCGCGGCGGGCCGCGGCGCAGAGACGCTCATCACCTACCAGATGCGGGGCGTCGGCGGCGGCGCGGCGGCGGGCGCGCTGCTGGGCACCCTGGTGATGGTGCAGCGCAAGCGCAAGGCGAAGCGGGTGTTGGCGGCCACGCCGCCTCCGAACGCCACGTAGACGCCCGTCGACGCCATGAGCGCCCTCGACACCTGGACGAAGCTGCGCGACCACCTCTCCGATGACTTCCTCGGGGGGCCGAAGGTCCTCGAGGCCTCGTGGGTCATCAACGCGCAGAAGGGCGGCACGCTGCCGTTCATGCTCGCGCTGATGTGGGCCTTCGATTGCTGGACGCCCACCGCGTGGACGTACGCCGCGCTGCACGGCAGCTACGGGCTGTGCTGGCTGCTCAAAGACGCGACCTTCCCCGACCCGAGCTGGGACAAGAAGGTGACCTTCGGCGGCGCGGTGATGATGTGGCTCGGCGCGCTGGGCCTGTACTGGGTGGCGCCCCTCCTCATCGTGGTTCAGCGCGTCGACGCGCCCGGGTGGCTGCTGGCGTCGGCGAGCCTGGTGTACGTGATGGGCGTCGTCATCATGATGGGCAGCGACGCGCAGAAGTACTTCACCCTCAAGGCCAGGCGCGGGCTCATCACCGACGGCTTCTTCGCGCGCGTTCGGCACCCGAACTACCTGGGCGAGATGATGCTGTACGGCGCCTTCGCGGCGGTCTCGATGCACTGGGCGCCGTGGCTGGTGCTGGCCTGGGTGTGGCTGGGCGTCTTCGTGCCCAACCTGCTCCAGAAGGAGCGCAGCATGTCGCGCTACCCCGAGTGGGCGGCGTACGTGCGGCGGTCGGGGTTCTTGCTGCCGCGCGTGCTGCCCGCGGCGCCTGAGCCAGGCTCGCGACCGGGCTGACTCCATCGAGGCCACGCCAGCGCCGCGCCCCCTGGGCGGCGAGTGTGCGGTGCGGCGCGTGTTCGCATTTCGGCGTCCGGCATACCGCCGGGCATGCGCCTGCTTCGTCACCTCGCCGCGTCTGGGTTGCTGTGCCTCTCGATGGCCTGTGGTGGACCTGCGGAGCCACTGGCCTCGCCGACGGCCGAGGTGGTGCCTGTCGCGCCGAGCGCGGGCCTGCTGTTCGCCGCGCCGCGAAGGCTCGCGCGGGCCACCGTGCCTCCGGCGCTCGTCGCGAGCTCAGCCGGCGTCCCCGTGCGCGTGGCGCAGCGCTGCAGCGCGAGCGCGCTCCCGCCCGGCACCGTCTCCCTCGCCGCGGCGTGGGCGGGCCGCGGCCCGGGCTTCTACGCCCTCACCCAGGGCCCTGGGCACGCGACGCTCATCCGCCTGACCGGCTCGGGCTGCGAGCTCGCGCCATGGCTGGGCTACTTCCAGACGGAGGTGGCGGTGACGCCGCCGCTGCTCGCCGCCGGGCGGCGGGGGTACGCCTTCGTGGTCGAGGACAGCGCGGTGCACGAGGTCAGCGCCCGCGGGGTGGAGACGACGGCCGGCCCCTTCCGCAACGTCTCGTCGCTGGCCGTCTCGCCGACGGAGCGACGCCTCGTCGTCAGCACCTGCGGCGCCTGGCAGGTGCTCGAGCGGCAGGGCAACGCGTGGGAGGAGCACGCCGCGCTGACGCAGGCCGCGCGCACGGTTGACGCGACGGGCCGGGCACTTCCCCTCGACGACGAGCGGCTGGCGATTCTCGACGAGCATGGCGTGGTGCGCGTGGTGAGCGCCGCGGGCGTGACCGCGACGTTCGACGCGACGCTCGACGGTGAGAAGCCGAGCACCGACAGCCTCGCGCTCTGCGGCGCCGACGAGGGCCCGGCCCTGTCGGCGACGGTGCTGTGCTTGAGCTACCCGGAGCGCGGCGTCAGCGCACGGTGGACCGGCGAAGGCGCGCTGGTCGACGTCATCACCGTCGCCGGCCTGGCCCCGGAGCAGCGCGTGACAGGCGTGGTGAAGGACCTCTCGGGCAACGGCGGCGGCGTCCACGTGCTCCTCAGGAGCGCCGCGGGCCTGTCCCTCGCGTACCTGCCGGAGCCCTGACGAGCGGGCGTTGTCGTAGAGGGCGCAGCCAGTCAGCGCGAGGAGGGCCCACACCTTCCCCGCCCGGTACGACGTCGAGGCGCTGCGCGCCGACTCGGCCAGGTGGCCCAGGCGAAGGACCTCGCGAGCGGCATCGAGGAGAACGTGACGTGCCCGTTCGACGTCGAGACGCATCGGGTGACGTGCGAGCCGGCGAAGGAGGTCGACCTGGAGGCCTCGGGGTTCAGGCTCACTGTCGAACCAGCAGGCACGGTGGTGGGCGAGCCGGGCGTGAAGCTGGAAGACGTCATGCTGCCCCGGCTGGTGTGTCCCCAGCGCCCGAAGCTCACTCCTCGTCGGCGACGCCACGCTCTGCGCCTGCGCGCGAGGACGTTCCACGACGTGACGCAGACCCTTGATGGCTGCCTTCCAACGGGGCTGGTGACTAGAACCGAAACCCATGAGCACTGGCAGGCGCCTGCACTACGACTATGCGGACTACCTCGCCTCTCTCGAGCGAAGTGAGCTCAAGCTCGAGTACTGCGACGGGACCATCTACGCGATGGCCGGTGGAACACCCGCACATGCCGAGCTCAGCGCAGCGGTCATCGGCGTGTTCCACCGACTGCTCCCGAAGGGCTGCCGACCGTCGACGTCAGACATGAAGGTGCGCGTCGAGGCCTCCGACCTCAGCACGTTTCCGGACGTCTCCGTGGTCTGCGGAGAGCGTCTGGTCTCGAGCATCGACGCCAACGCGATCATCAACCCCGCCGTGCTCGTCGAGGTGACCAGCAAGAGCACCGAGGACTACGACCGTGGCGACAAGCTGAGTCACTACAAACAGATCCCCTCACTGAAGGCCGTTCTGTTCATCTCGCACCGCACGCGGAGCATCACCCTCGTCGAGCGCAGCAACACCGGCTGGGACGAACGCGAGTTCCGCGCGGGCGAAGCGGTGACGCTCGCGTCGCCGACGATCTCGTTCCCCGTCGACGAGATCTACGAACGCATCGTGCTCGACCCTGTGTGATCGGCCCGACGGTCTGCACGGAGAGAGTTCGTCCGCCACACCGGCGGGCCCTGCACCTTGATGGCCGTGGATCGCATCGACGCATCGGGGAAAGCGCAGGACCCGGAGGTCGCCCTCCGTGAAGCCAGGGCCCTCGCGAAGCGCGGCTGCCAGCGAGGCGAAGACGGGGAGTCGTGCGAGCTGGTCGGCGCGCTCGAGCCGATGCTGGCGGAGTTCGACCGAACGACCGACGTGCAGCTCGCCCGCATGTCGCCACCGATGACGAGGTGATCCAGTTCCACCGACATCACCGAGATCCAGAGATCCACTCGGTGACGCGCGGACGGTTCTTCGCCCAGACCTCAGCGCCGAGGACGCGCAGGGCCAACGCGCTCGCGGGTGAGCGGCGCGGGCGGGCTTGGTCTCGCCGGTCGAGTTCGAGGACAGCGGAGCGCCGTCAGTCGCGTGGGTCTCGGTAGCCCTTTCCATCCATGATGAAGCGCTCGGACCGCTCGGTGAGGCGCTCGGCGATGACTTGCGCGTTGAGCGCGTCGGGGAACACCTTCGGCCAGTCCTTGAAGATGCGATTGGTGGTGATGCAGGTCGAGCGTCGGTGGTCGTAGCGCTCGCTGATGACCTGGAAGGCCAGCTTCGCCTGCGCCGCGTCCATCGCGAGCACGGCGAAGTCGTCGATACACAGCAGGTCGGCTTTCACGTAGCGACGCAGGACGCGTTCGAGGGCGCCGTGCAGCTCCGCGCCGTGAAGTTCGTTCAGCATGCGAGCGGCGCTGACGAAGACGACGCGGCGGTTGGCCTGACAGGCGCGCCAGGCGAGCGCGCGCGAGAGGTACGTTTTGCCGGTGCCGGGCGAGCCGATGAAGAGCGGGTTGACGCCCTTGTCGATGAAGCTGACGTCGTGCAGGGCGAGGTAGCGCGCCTTGAGCTTCTTGCGCACCGGACAGAAGTCGAAGTCGAAGCCGTCGACCGTGTTGATTTCAGGAAAGCGCGCGCCCTTCACTTTGGCTGTGATATGGCGCTCTTCATCCGGCTGGCCTTCTCCTCGTCGCAGAGTCGACTGATGACGTCACTCGTCGTGAGGTTCTCAGCCGATGCCTTCGCGAGCAGCCCAGGCAGCGCGCGCATCATGCCTGGCAGCCGCAGCCACTTGAGCTTCTGCAGCACCTGTTCGAGCTCGTCTTCGCGATTCATGCGTCCTCCTCGGTGATGGGCTTCGTCTCGGGGCGCGGCGCATCGAGCGCGTCGTAGCGAGAGAGGTCTGGCTCCGGCAGCGAGGCGTCGTCGAGCTCTGCCTGACCGAGTCGCAGCGGCGCCGCGCCGGGCTCGAGGCCCTTCTTCTGGCGCAGCACGTACTCGACGTAGTCAGCGCCGACGTGGCCTGAAACCATCACCTCGCTCATGGCGTCGGCCGTCACCGCGACGCCGTACACCTCAGCGAAGAAGACGAGCCGCACTGTCTCTCGGTGCAGCGACTTCGTCCCGGCGGCGGCCACCTTGAAGTACTGCTTCGCGACATCGCCCATCTTCAGCAGCACGGGCGGCAGCCCATCGCGGCTCGCGCCGGGTTTCAGCTTGAGCGCCGCCGCACGGTGGGTCGGCAGCTCGAGGTCTTCGCCGGCGCGCCAGCAGCGTGGGTGCGCGGCGACTTCCTTCGGGCCCAGGAAGATGCGGACCCACTCATTGGCGCGCACCGTCACCGACTGCGCCACGAGGTTCGGCGGCACCGAGTAGGTGTTCCTGTCGAAGCGCACGCGGAAGGACTTCGTCACCGCCTGGCCCTCGACGTCGTCGGTGTTGAAGGGCGCAGTGGGGAGCGGCTTGAGCAGCGCCTTCTCCTGATGCTGGAAGACGAGCGCCGGCACCTTTCCCGTCACCTCGTGCACGCGGTTGTTCGCGAAGTCGTCGCGCCACTGCAGCGACTGCGAATTCAAGTCCATCAAGTCGGCGAAGCGACGGCCCGGCCAGAAACGGCTGCGCAC
>JACSRE010000397.1 GCA_014879945.1 Myxococcus sp. | reverse complement strand
AAGAAGACTCCAGCCCTCCTCGTCGTGAGGCACCCGTCGAACGCAGCTGGGTGAGTCCACGGCAGGTGTGAGCGACGGGAAGACGCTGGAGAGACGACAGCGCAGCACCGCGGCCCGGCCAGTCTTCACGACTGCGCCGGGCCGAAGTGTTTCTGGCGCCCCAATCGCTCGCGTACGCTGGGGCTGATGCCGCTCGTCACCCGCCGAAACCTCGTGGTGCTGGTGTCGGGGGCGGCGCTCTTCAGCGGCTTCCGCTTCGGTCACGCCCGGCTGGCCCGGCCCGCCGCGCCGGCTGGTCCGCTCTCGAGCGAGGCCGAGGCCCTGGTGGCGCGCGCGTGGAAGGGGCTCGACCCGTCGAAGGTGCTCGACACCCACGTGCACGTCGTGGGGCTGGGCGCGGGTGGCTCGGGCTGTACCGTGGGTGAACGAATGCAGTCGATGGCGAACCCCGCCGAGTACTTCAAGTTCAGCATCTACCTCGGCGCGTCGGGCGTGACGGACCTGGCCCGCGCCGACCAGCAGTACGTCGAGCGGCTGACGGCCCTGGTGTCGTCGCAGCGCCCGCACGGCCGGCTGCTGCTCTTCGCCTTCGACCGCGCCTACGACGAGGGGGGCCGGGCGCTCCCCGATGACACCGAGTTCTTCACGCCCGTCGAGTACGTCGCCTCGCTGGCGCAGGCCAGGCCCGAGCTCTTCGTGCCGTGCGCCTCGGTGCACCCGTACCGCCTCGACGCCCTCGAGGCGCTCGAGCGGGCCGCGGCCCTGGGCTGCGTGGCGGTGAAGTGGCTCCCCAACGCGATGAACATCGACCCGTCGAGCGCGCGCTGCGACGCCTTCTACGAAGCCCTGGCGCGCCTGAGGCTGACGCTCATCACGCACGCCGGCGAAGAGAAGGCCGTGCACTCTGAAGAGCGCCAGCGGTTGGGCAACCCGCTCCTGTTGAGACGCGGGCTCGAGCACGGCGTCACTACCGTCGTCGCCCACTGCGCCTCGCTCGGCCAGAACCCCGACCTCGACGCGCCCGGCAACCCGTGGCTCGACAACTTCGACCTCTTCCTGAGGTTGATGCGCGAGCCGAAGTGGAAGGGCCTGCTCTTCGGCGAGACCTCGGCCCTCACCCTCGTCAACCGCGTCGGGCGCCCGCTCGAGACGGTGCTGCGAGACGCTTCGCTGCAGGCGAGGCTCGTCAACGGCTCCGACTACCCGTTGCCGGCCATCAACGCGCTGATGCAGACCCGCGCCATCGTGAAGGCCGGGTTCCTCACCGAAGACGAGCGGGCGCTGCTCAACGAGATCGACCGGCACGACCCGCTGCTGTTCGACTTCGTCATGAAGCGCACGCTCCGGCTACGCACGGCCGAAGGGGAGCACCGCCTCGCCGACGGCGTCTTCATGCCCGGCGCCGACGTCTTCCCGCGGCTGGCGCAGGCCGGCGGGCCGCGGTGATGGTCAGCCCTCGTCGCTGGTGTTGATGCCCAAGCGTCGGAGCATGCGGTGCACCGACTGACGCGGCAGGCCGGCCCGCTGCGCCGCGCGCGTCACCACGCCGTTGGCGGCCTTGAGGTGCTCCAGCAGGTACGTCTTCTCGAAGCTCTCGAGCACCCGGTCCTTGGCCTCGTGGTAGGGCAGCGCGAGCAGCTGCTGTGACATCTCGTTGCGCAGCCGCGCGCCGCTGTTGTCTTCGGTCGAGGGGTCGACGCTCTTGCCGAGGGCGCGGGCGATGGCGCCGGCGCCGAGGTCGGGGAACGCCGCCAGCCGCTCGAGCACGCTGCGCAGCTCGCGCACGTTCCCGGGCCAGTCGTGGCGGGTGAGCATCTCGACGGTGTCGTCGGACAGCGGCGGGCCGCCGCGCGCCTTGGCCTCGAAGTGGCGCACCAGCAGCGGTACGTCTTCAGGGCGCTCGCGCAGCGGTGGCACCCGCACGCGGAACACCGAGAGCCGAAACGAGAGGTCTTCGCGAAACCGGCCGGCCTTCACCTCGACGTCCAGGTCCTTCTGGGTCGAGGCGATGACGCGCACGTCGACCTTCGCCATGCCTCCCTGGCCTGGCCGCTTGAACTCGCGCGTCTCGAGCGCGCGCAACAGCCGCGCCTGGAGCGCGTTGGGCAGCTCCGTCACCTCGTCGAGGTAGAGGGTGCCGCCGTCGGCTTCTTCGAGGGCGCCGGGGCGCGCGGTGGGGCGCGCCGAAGAGACGTCATGGCCGAAGAGGTCCGACTCCATCAGGGCCTCGTTGGAGGCGCCGAGGTCGACGACGATGAAGGGCCCTTCACGGCGGCCGCTGCGGTCGTGAACGCCTCGGGCGAGCACCTCTTTGCCGGTGCCGGCCTCGCCCTCGAGCACGATGGGCGACTCGGTCGACGAGGCGCGCTCGAGCATCGCGAACACCCGGCGCATCACCAGGCTCTTGCCGAGCACCTCGCCGAAGCGCTCGTGCACCGACAGGGGCCACTGCACTTCGCTGCGCTCGGGCTCGAAGCGCAGCTCGTTGCGGCCGACGGTGAAGCGGGTCTTGTCGGACAGCCGCGCGTCGAGCACCTGCACGCCCTCGATGAAGACGCCGTTGGTGCTGCGCAGGTCGCGCAGGCGGTAGCCCCCCGGGCCCCCCGAGAGCTCGACGTGGCGCCGCGAGACCGAAGGGTCGGCCAGGCGCAGCTGGCACGACTCATCGCTGCCGATGACGACCGTCTGCCCCTCGAGCGAGACCTCGCCGCCCTTGTCGGGCCCCTTCACGACGGTGAGCTTGGCCCTGGGGAACCGGGCGACGTCTGCTTGCAGCACCTCAGTCATCTGATCCAGCGGCGGAGCCATGCGCCGACGGTAGCCCGCGCGGGGGCGCGTTTGAACCCAACATCAGGGCGTGTCGCCCCGGGGGCTCAGGCGTTCACGCGGGGCCAGGTGCCGGCCCGCACCGCGGGGTAGTGCTTCTCCCACTCCGACACCATCAAGGCGTGGGGCACCTCGGCGAAGGCGCCGTAGTCGTGCACGTACTCCATGAAGCGGCCGCCCTCGGGGGAGAAGGCCTGAAAGACCGAGTCGGTCCTGCCGTCCCACTCCAGCGGTGGCACCTTCAGCAGCGCGCACAGCTCGACGTTGAAGGCCGGCGTGGCGGCGACCCAGCGGCCCTCGAGGTGCAACTCGGTGTAGCCGTGAAACACCAGCAGGTCGGTGCCCAGCATCGCCTCGAGCCGCGCGGTGCCGATGTGGTTGCGCACGTTGGCGAAGTGGAGCCGGCTGGGAATGCCCAGCGCGCGGGCGCAGGCGGCGAACAGCAGGGCCTTGTCGATGCAGTGCCCACCGCGGGCCTTGCTGCGCTGCACCACCTCGCTGGCGCGATAGGCCTCGGGGGCGAGGCTCACCTCGTAGGGGTTGTAGCGGAAGCCGTCGCGAATGGCCCCGTAGAGGGCGACCGCCGTGGCCACCGCGCCCTCGGGTGAGACGAAGCGGCGCGCGTACTCGACGACCAGGGGGTGGTCGGAGTCGACCGAGGCGTTGGGCGAGAGGAGCTCGGGGCCCACGGCGCCTTCGAGGCGGGTCACCACGTCACGTCCTGATCTTCGGCGACGCCCGGCACGTCGACCAATCGGTACTCACGCCCGCCGTGGCGGAAGACGCCGCTCCACCGGCCCACGGGCTGGGCGAAGCGGCTGACGACCAGCTTGAGGTCTCGGTGCTCGAGGTGAGCGGCGATGGGCCGGAACTCGAGCTCGAGCTTGCCGTCGGTGGTGGTGACGCTCCAGCGGTCGAGCACGTCGGCGCGGTTCCAGGTGAAGCGCGCGCGGGCGAGGGGAATGAGCTCCCGGCCGAGCCACACCGCGTTCTCGTTCACGTCATCGCGCGACTCGTTGAAGCCCTCGACCAGGTTGATGCCCAGGGGCGTGCCGTCGTCGAGGCGGCCGCAGGCGAAGGCCCAGCGCCACGCGGTGCGGCGCGCGAGCAGGCCGAAGGTGCTGTCGAGCCCGCCGACGCCCCCGTCGAGGTTGAAGCTCTTTCCACCCGCGCGCAGCTGCCCGAAGCCCAGCAGGCCCGCCCACTTCTGGGTGACGTTGACGATGCCGCCGTCGACCGGCGCGATGACGGTGAGGGCAGGCGCGGCGCCGGCGGCGAGCAGGCTCCAGTCGGCCTCGAGCTTCCTGCCCACGATGGGCATCGGCAGGCCCATGCGGGTCGAGATGTGAAAGCGCTCGTCGCCGAAGGGCCGGCTGGCGGTGAAGACGGCGTCGGGCCGTCGGAAGGCGACGTCGAGGCCCGGGCCCGGGTGGTCTGACACGCGGGTGAGCGGCCGCGGCGGCCCGAGGAAGCCGTCGTTGGCCAGCACCTGGTTCGTCGACAGGTCGACCGCCATGGCGAAGGCGTTGCTCGAGTAGCTCACGTCAACCACGGCGAAGAAGGTGGCCACCTCGCGGGTGGCGATGAAGCCGTAGAGCCACTTCTTGTGGGTGGCCAGGCGCTCCAGCCGGCCTGGCGCGTAGGCGCCCTTCAAGTCATCGAAGCGCACCACGTCGAGGCCGCCCTCCCAGGTGCCGTAGCGCGGAGCGCCTCCAGCGTCAGTCAGCGTCGACGGGCACGGCGGAAGCGAGGTCATGCGTCGATGGTAGGCATCGAAGGCCCACCTTGCCAGCCAACGTCACCGGCCCGTCGTCAGGCGCGCGCCATCTCTTTGAGCGCCAACCGCATCTCTTCCCAGAGCGCGCCGAAGGCGAACGTCTCGGTGGCCGGGAGCAGCTTGCGCGCCTGCTCCCGCGAGGGGTGCGACGAGAGGTAGGTGAACGACGCGACGATCTCCGCGGCGGTCTCGGGCACCAGCTCCGGCTCCTGCCGGCGGTACCAGTCGAAGAACTGCTCCACGCGTACTCCCAGCTTGCGAAGGTCGTCGTGCATCGCTGCCTCCCGGTGGTGGTCGATCGCTGCGGAGCCGATTTCTCGGCCCCGGCGGTGAAGTGTGCGCGTCTGCCGCGTGAATTTCTCGCGAACCGACCGGCCCGGTGCGTCACCTACATGTCATGGTGAGTCGCTGATCAGCGCATCATCGCGTCGAGCGAGGGGCGCAGCGGGCTGTCGGGGAACTGGCGGCTGAACGCGTGCAGGCGTCGCACGGCGTCGTCCCGTCGGCCGGCGCTCCAGAGGATCTGCACCAGCAGCGCCTCGCGCTCTTCGACGAGCTGGCCCGCGGCGAACTGGGCCTCATGGGCCTGCGCCGCCGAGAGCGCCTTCGCGTTGTCACCTCGAGAGAGCGCCGAGCGCGCGAGGTCGAGCAGCACGCGCTCGCGGCCCAGGGTGTCGGCCACGGCGACCTTCTTCGGAGGCATGGGCGCAGGGCGCACCCTGTCTCTTATACACATCT
>JACSRE010000396.1 GCA_014879945.1 Myxococcus sp. | reverse complement strand
CGCGAGCTGCACCAGCAACCCGAACTCGGCCTGTCAGAACGGCGTCATCGACTGCAGCTCGGGCAGCGGCGTGTGCGTCAACGGCACGAACAAGATGAACGGCACCGCGTGCACCGGCGGCGTCTGCAACGTGGGCATGTGTACGCCCTGCGTGGCGGGCGCCAGCTGCACACCCGCGAACCCCTGCAAGACGGGCAACATCGTCTGCAGCTCGGGCACCCCGGTGTGCGCCGAGACGGGCAACACCGCCACCGGGTCCGCGTGCCCGGGCGGCGTGTGCAACACGGGCAGCTGCGTGGCCTGCAGCGCCGGCACCGCGTGCACCGGCAACCCGACGCAGTGCAAGACGGGCGTCATCTCGTGCAGCAGCGGCGGGCCGGTGTGCGTCGATGGCGCGAACGCAGCGGACTACACCGCGTGCACCGGCGGCCGCTGCGTCAGCGGCTCCTGCTGTACCGGCTGCACCACCTCGACGCCGACGTGCGCTCCGGGTGACTTCTCGGTCTCGGCGTGCGGCACCGGCGGCGTGGCCTGCCGGGTGTGTCCGAGCTGTCCACGAGGGCGCATCAGGACCTGCGACTTCGGCGTGTGCTTCTGTGACTTCTAGATGCCGCGCCTGGTCGACCTCGAGACGGGCACCACCTCGACCTTCGAGGCGCCGGGCTTGGGCAGCCGGCTCGACGATGAGCGCCTCGAGGCCCTCGGCTCGCTCCACGCACTCAGGGACATGCTCTGGGCGGTGTACGCGCACGAGGGCGCGTGGCGGCTGCACGTCTCGCGCGGCTTCGAGGTGCGCCTCAACGGGCGGGTGACGGGCGGCGGCGGCCTGCAGACGGGCGACGTCATCGACGGCGGCGCGGGGCCCTCGCGGTTCCTCGACGCCGACTGGCCTGGCGCGCGCCACCCGGGGCTCGACGCGCAGACGGCCGCGCGCCCGCACGACGACGCGCTCGCCCTGGTGTACCGCGACTGGGCGCTCGAGCGCGGCGCGCCGCTGGCCGAGGCGCTGCGCCGGCCGGTGCCGCGCGCGGAGCAGGCCCGCCACCTCTTCGCGCTCGCGCCCGCCGTCGCCGCGGGGGTGGTCGACGCGCACTTCGCGGGGGCCTCGGTCTGGCGGGTCGTCGTCAGAGACCCGCAGCTCGAGCTCACCGGCTTCGTCGAGGCGCTGGCCCGGAGCGCGCACGCCACGCCCGGGCTGCGCGTCGTTCGAACCCTGGGGCTGTCGATGGATGACGGCGTGCAGTTGGCGCTGCTGCTCGCGCGCCCCCCGTCGCTGCAGCAGCTCGAGCGCCTCGAGGCCGGCCACCGCGGCGCCTGGCAGCTCGACGACTTCCGCCAGCGCGACGGGCTCGAGGCGCAGGCGCGCCGAGGCGCCAGGCCCGCGGGCCCGCGCGAAGGGCCCGCCAGCGCGGTGATGCTCGAGGTCGTGTCGTGGGACGGGTGGACCCACGTCGAGCCGCTCACGGGCGCGCCGGGGCTCACGCTCGAGGCCGACGTCAGCCTGGTGCCCGTGGGCGAAGGCGCCGCGCTGGTGCCGTTCGACGCCAGCGCGCCGGTCTCGCTCCGCCGCCGAGACGACTGGGTGCTCGAGGTGTCGCCGTCGGTGTCAGCGGCGCTGCAGCCGTCGTGGAGCGGTGAGCCGTTGAGGGGGCGCCGTGGCGTGGGCCTCGACGAGGTGTTCGAGCTGGTGCCCGGCCTGCGCTGCCGGCTTCGGCCCGCCCGATGAGCGCGCCGGCCCTTCGATGGCAGCGCGTCCGGCGTCGGCGAAGTGGGCTCGCGGCTGCTGCAGGCCGCCAGGGAGCGCGAGTCCGTCCTGCAGCCGTCAGCGCGCCGAAGCTCCGCCATGCGACGTCGTTCGCTGTGCGCTCCTGCGCGTGGCCGGGGGCGTCTGTTGCGCCGAGGCCACGGCCTGGGCTGCGCGTGGGCGGCGTCCGGGACAGGGGTGGATCAGCCGGAGCGCCCGCTCGACCGGTCCTCGGTCATCGGGCTTCGCTCGGCTCGACTTGTGGGTGAGACTCGGCGGGTGTCGGCGTCACTCATCGGGCAGCGCATCGGCGACTACGAGATCGTCGCCCGGCTCGGCACCGGCGGCATGGGCGCGGTCTTCGAGGCCAAACACCCCGTCATCGGCAAGCGCGTGGCGGTGAAGGTGCTGCACCCGGCGTTCGCGAGCGACCCGAAGGCCATCGAGCGGTTCATCAACGAGGCGCGGGTGGTCAACGCCATCGGGCACCCGGCCATCGTCGACATCTTCTCGTTCGGGAAGACCCGCGACGGGCTGCACTACTTCTTGATGGAGTTCCTCAAGGGCCGCGCGCTCGCCGACGTGCTCGAGAAGGACGGCCCGCAGCCGATGGGCCTGGCGCTGGGCCTCATCGCGCAGCTGCTCGAGGTGCTCCAGAAGGCCCACGCGGCGGGCGTGGTGCACCGCGACCTCAAGCCGCACA
The DNA here is from genome assembly GCA_014879945.1 of Myxococcus sp. GTDB lineage: Bacteria > Myxococcota > Myxococcia > Myxococcales > Myxococcaceae > Xiheimicrobium. The sequence goes on along the minus strand of JACSRE010000396.1, from coordinate 2,954 downwards.
ACCTCTTCGTGCAAGACGGGCCGTCGGGGCCGCGCCTGAGGGTGCTGGACTTCGGCATCGCCAAGTCGATGACGCCGGAGCAGCGGCAGCAGCTCACCGGGAGCGCGATCCTGGGCACCCCGGGGTACATGGCGCCGGAGCAGATCAACTCCGAGCCCGTCACCCCGCGCACCGACCTCTTCGCGACCGGGGCCGTGCTGTTCGAGCTGCTCACCGGCCGGCCCATCTTCGTGGGGAAGAACGTCGGGCAGATGTTGATCAAGGCGCTCCACGAAGACGCGCCGCGCGCCTCGACGCTCAAGCCCGACGTGCCGCCGGAGCTGGACGCGCTGGTGGCCCGCCTGCTGGCTCGTGACCCGTCGGGGCGGCCCTCGTCGGCCGCAGAGGCGCTCGACGAGGTGCGCGCGGTGCAAGCCCGCCTCACGGCCCAGGGGAGCACGCCGACGCGTGGGGAGCTCCCGGCCACCCAGCCGCCCGCGCTCGCCGACGCCGACGTCCGGCCGACCGGAGAGTCGAAGACGCTGCGGCCGCGGGTGTCGATGCACGAGGTGGGGCAGCGCACCGAGCCGGCGTTCAACCCCGAGGTGCCAGGACGGCTGTCGAGCTCGAGCCGGCCGCCCGGCGACGACAGCACCCGACCCGTGCCACGCGTGAAGAGCCACCCCGGGCGACCGGCGCCGGCGATGCACGAGGCGGTGGCGACGGCCATCGATCGCGAGCTGGTGGGCCGAATGCAGGTGGCGGCCGACGCGGCGCCGAAGCGCGGGTGGGCCGGGTGGCTCCTCGGCGGGGTGCTGGGCCTGGGCGCGCTCGGGGCGCTGGCCTGGTTCGTTCTTCGCTGAAGGCGCGCGCAGCGTTCGTCAGCGCGCGGCGAAGCGAGCGCCGCAGGCTCTGCAGAAGGCGGCGTCGCTCCGGTCTTCTCGGACGCCGCAGGCGGTGCACTGGTGCAGCGTGGGCTCCCTGCGCCCGCGCACCATCTCGGCCGAGACGATGCCCGTGGGCACCGCGATGACGCCGTACCCGAGGATCATCAGGAGCGAGGCCAGCGCCTTGCCCATCGGCGTGTGGGGCGCGAGGTCACCGTAGCCCACGGTGGTGAGCGTCACGATGGCCCAGTACATGCCCGTGGGGATGTTGGTGAAGCCGTGCGCGGGGCCTTCGACCAGGTACATCGAGGCGCCCGCCACCACCACGAGGGTGAGCACCGAGCCGACGAAGACGGTGATCTTCGGCACGCTGGCCCGCAGCGCCAACAGCAGCGAGTCGGCCTCACCGCCCAGGTGGCCCAGCTTGAGCACGCGGAAGACGCGCACCAGCCGCAGCACCCGCACCACCTGCAGCGACTGCGCGCCCGGCATGATCAGCCCGAGGAAGGCGGGGAGAATGGACACCAGGTCCACCAGGCCGAAGAAGCTCACCGCGTAGCGGAGGCGCCCGGGGGCGCAGTACACCCGCAGCGCGTACTCGACGACGAAGGCCCAGGTGATGACCCACTCGACGGCGTGCAGCGCGTCGCCGTAGCCCACGCGAACGGCCTCGACGCTCTCGAGCACCACCGCCAGCACGCTGAGCAGCACCGCGACCAGGAGCGCGACGTCGAACGCCTTCCCGGCGCGCGTGTCGTGAAGGAAGATCACCGTGTACAGCCGGTCGCGCAGGGTCGGTGCCGTCGAGCTCACTGGCGCGACCCTATCGCCTTCCGGTGCAGCCAGAGGCCCTGGTCGATTCGCGGTCGGAGCCTGGTCGAGGCCGGCGCATGGGGCCGCCGCCGATGCCAGGCGCGCAGACCGCCCATGGTTGGCACACCGGGCTACTGGTTCGAGACGACGGAGAAGGACAGAACCCGGCGCGTCGTCTTCGCCCGCGTCGCGGCCTCCCGTGCGGCGTTCACGCGGTTGGCCTTCCTCGCCGTGACGTCGACCTCGGCGGCGCGCCCGAACCTGGGAGGCCGTCAGCGCGCCAGCTCGACGTGGATCAACATCTGCGCGATGGCCACGCAGTAGCAACTGAACCCGACGATGAAGAGCAGCAGCGCGACGGTGAGGAAGCGCGACTTCGCGTCGCGGATCTCCAGCATGCGCGTGAGCGTCTGGGTGAGGTCGTCGGTCAGCTCCTGGGTGAGCCAGCGCAGCCGCAGCACGCCGCCGATGGCCGTCACCGCCGCGGCCAGCACGATGACGATGCCGGCCGACACCAGCACGCGCGCCAGCTCGTTGGTCTGCGCGATGGCGCGGCCCGAGAAGCCCGTCACCGTGATGACGATGCCCGAGAGCGAGAGCATCACCTGCGTGCGCAGCACCAGCACCGAGAGCTGTCGCTCCACCAGGGCAAAGGCGCGCTCCGAGTCGCCCTTCGTCAGGGTGAGAATGCGAGAGACCTCGTCGCGGTGGCTCGTCATCGGCTCACTGCGCGTAGAGGCGAATGTCGGCGATGCCCGAGGCGGAGTCCTCCGCGAGGCCCGGGGTGAAGCGCACCGCCCGCACGCCCGGCACCGGTGGGCTCAAGGTCGTCGCCCAGTCTCCGTCGGGCCGGTTGAAGACGACGGTGCGCGTCGCGATGAGGGCGGCGCTGGCGTCGTAGAAGTCGAGCCGCCCCGTCAGGAAGTCGTAGCCGTCTTCGTAGGCGCCCCGGTTGCCGCGCAGCACCACGCCGACCAACGTGCGCGGCTGCGCCAGGTTCAGCAGGATCGACTCGGCCGCGCAGCACGAGAGCGAGAACCACGCGAAGCAGGTCGAGTCGATGTACCAGCTGGTCGAGACGTCGAAGTCGAGCACGTTGGACGCGGGGTAGCCCGAGTATGTGCTGGTGGCCGTGGCGAAGACACCGCCGTCGGCCTGCACCGCGCTCCCGCCAGGGAGGAACCCGCCGTCGGGGTAGATCTCGCCTCCCGGAACGCCTGCGTCGAGCGTGGAGAGGGCGCAGAGCCCTGGCGCGCCACCCGCCGCCGAGCCTCC
>JACSRE010000051.1 GCA_014879945.1 Myxococcus sp. | reverse complement strand
GTGAAACTCGAGGCTGCCCGCCTTCGAGGCCTGCTCGAAGGCCGAGACCCGCAAGGCGCTCAAGGCGGCCTTCGAGCAGGCCTCGAAGGCGGGCAGCCTCGAGTTTCACGCCGCCGGCATGCCCGTGGGCCAGCGCTTCGTGCGGGTGCCGCTGAAGGCGGGCAAGGGCGCCGACCAGTACTCGTTCACGGCCCTGGTGCCGGTCGGGGCGCTCGCGCCTGGAGCCAAGCCGGCTGATCCGAACAAGGTGAAGTCGTTCTTCATCGAGCGCTCGGGCGGCCTGGCCGGCATCACCATGGTCGCGGGCCCCGTCACCATCGGCGCCAAGGGCAAGGTCTCGGTGGAGCCGTTCTTCAGCCGCTTCCTCGAAGGCCAGCAGGGGGGCGCGGGCGCGGTCACCAAGAAGGCCCCGTCCGACCACGAAGAGGGCGGTGGCGCGATCACCAAGAAGGCCCCGTCCGACCACGAAGAGGGCGGCGGCGCGGTCACCATGAAGGCGCCGTCGGACAACGAGGACGGCGGCGGCGGAGCCATCACCAAGAAGGCCCCCTCCGATCACGAAGAGGGCGGCGGCATGGTCACCACCATGAAGTACCCCTCGGACAACGAAGACGGCGGCGGCGGAGCCATCGGCGGTGGCGGCGGCGGCGCGGTCACCATGAAGGCCCCCTCCGACAATGAAGACGGCGGCGGTGGCGGCGGCGCGATCACCCGCAAGGCCCCGTCGGACCACGAAGACGGCGGGACGGGCGTGGGCGGCGGCGGTCGCGTCACCACCATGAAGTACCCGTCGGACAACGAAGACGGCGGCGGCGGAGCCATCGGGGGCGGCGGCACCGTCACCACCATGAAGGCCCCCTCGGACAACGAAGACGGCGGTGGCGGGCGCGTCGGCGGCGGCGGCACCGTCACCACCATGAAGGCCCCGTCGGACAACGAAGACGGCGGCGGCGGGCGCGTCGGCGGCGGCGGCACCGTCACCACCATGAAGGCCCCGTCGGACAACGAAGACGGCGGTGGCGCGCGCCCCGGCGGCGGGCGGGTGACGACGATGAAGGCCCCCTCGGACAACGACGAGTGACGCCGGGAAGATGACGACGCTCCGGCGGACCCGCTCCGTCGGCAGCGCGCGAGGGCGTCGGGCTTCGGTCCGGCGCCCTCTTGCGTTGCTGCTCACGCACTCGGGCGACTCCTTCACCATCGACCGCGTCCAGCGCGCCCTGCGGCAGCAGGGGTGGGACGCGGTGCGCTTCGACACCGACACCTTCCCGCTGCGCTGCGCCCTCGCCGTCGAGCGCACCGTCGCCGGCATCGACGCCGTGCTCGAGCTCCCCGATCGCGCCGTTCGCCTCTCCGAGGTCCGCGCGGTGTGGCTGCGCAGGCTGTGGGCCCCCACCCTCCCCGACGCCATGGCCCCGGCCGACCGCGAGGCGTGCGGCGAGGCGTCTCGCGTCGCGTTGCAAGACGCGCTGGTGCACCTCACCGACTGCCGCTGGGTCAACGCGCTCGAGCCGTCGATGCGGGCCGAGTCGAAGGTGCTGCAGCTCAAGATCGCGCACGGGTTGGGCCTCGACCTGCCCCCCACCACCGTCACCAACAGCCCGGCGTGGGTCGAGCGCCTGCGCCGGGTCGAGCCGCGGCTCATCACCAAGCTGCTGGTGCCGCTGAGCTACGCCATGCAGGCCCACGAGCGCTTCGTCTACACCTCGGAGCTCGACGACGACGCCTTCGCCCGCCTGGGCCAGCTCCGCTATGCGCCGCAGATCTTCCAGCCGCTCGTCGAGAAGGCCTGCGAGCTGCGCGTCATCATCGTCGGGGGCGAGGTGTTCGCCGGGGCCATCGACGCCTCGAAGACCGAGCGCGGCCGGGTCGATTGGCGGCGCCTCGATCAGCGCGACGACGTCGGGTGGACCAGGGCGGAGCTCCCCGCGGCGGTGAAGCGCAAGAGCCTCAGGCTCCTGGCGCAGCTCGGCCTGGTCAGCGGCGCGCTCGACTTCATCGTCACGCCCGAGGGCCGCCACGTCTTCCTCGAGGTCAACCCGGCCGGAGAATGGGGCTGGCTCGAGCGCGACCTGGGCTACGACATCTCGGGCGCGTTCGCGCGCGCCCTGACCCGGAGAGGACGACGACCGTGAACGTGCTGCTGGTGACCCGGAGCGATGACAACGAGAGCGTGGAGCTGGTGCGCCACGCCCTGAAGAAGCACGGCGCGAAGGGCGTTCGGCTCGACACCGATCGCTACCCGACCGCCGTGGGCATCTCGACCGAGTTCACCAACAAGAAGACGCGCCGGGTGCTGCACACCGAAGCCGGAGTGGTCGACCTCGAGAAGCTCAAGAGCATCTGGTACCGGCGCTTCCTCGCGGGCGGGCAGCTCCCCGAGACCCTGGGAGACATGCGCCCGGCGTGCGTCGACGAGAGCCGCCGCCAGCTCTACGGCACCCTCGCCGCGTGCCGCTGCTTCCACCTCGACACGCTGCGCGCGGTGCGCCGGTGCGATCACAAGGAGCTGCAGCTGCGCAAGGCGCGCGAGCTCGGCCTCGACATTCCGCGCACGCTCTTCAGCAACTTCCCCGACGACGTGCGCCGCTTCGCCGCCAGCCTCAAGGGCCCCGTCATCACCAAGATGCAGCACTCGTTCGCCATCTGGCGCGGCGACGTCGAGAACGTGGTCTTCACCAACACCGTCTCGGACGACGACCTCGAGCACCTCGACGGGCTGGCGCTCTCGCCGATGACCTTCCAGGAGAAGCTCGAGAAGAAGGTCGAGCTGCGCGCCACGGTGGTGGGCGACCGGGTCTTCACCGCGGCCGTCGACTCGCAGGCCCTCGAAGGCGCGAAGCTCGACTGGCGCAAAGAGGGCATGACGCTGATCGACGCGTGGACGAAGTACCAGCTCCCGCGGCCGGTCGAGCGCGGGCTGCTGCGGCTGACGAAGTGGTTCGGCCTCAACTACGCCGCCGCCGACTTCGTGGTGACGCCCGAGGGTCGCCACGTCTTCCTCGAGATCAACGCCGGGGGAGAGTTCTTCTGGCTGCAGCGCACCCCGGGCCTGCCCATCGTCGAGGCCCTCGCCGAGGTGCTCGTCGGCAAGGCGCGGCGCGTCGATCGCGGCGAAGCCTGAGCAGCCCACATGAAGGGCCGGCTCCCACCGGTCGCGAGGTCGCGCGCTCGGCGCGGCGCCGCTAGAGTTGTGGTGACCGGCCGGGCCTGGAAATGGGAGCCGTATGTTGGGCCTTCGCAGACGCGTTCGACAGCTGAAGAAGCAGGCCGAGTACCTCAAGGGGTACTTCGACCTCGACGCCACCAACACCGTGCGCCGGCGCACCGACTTCACCAACTGCCCCCGGCCCGTGCTGCTCCTCTACGGCTTCATGTCGACGCGCCGGGTCTTCGAGGTGCTCGAGACCCGCCTGCGCCGCGATCAGTTCTGCGTGTGGAGCATGAACCTCGGCGGCTGGAAGGACGCGTTCAACACCAACGCCATCGACACCACGGCCGAGAAGGTGCGCCGGAAGATCGACCGCCTCTACCAGCGCTACCCGAACATGGGCCCGCTCTCGATCATCGGGCACTCCAAGGGCGGCATCATCGGCACCTATTACGTCAAGCGGCTCGGCGGCGATCGGCGGGTGAAGAACCTCATCACCCTCGGCAGCCCGCACAACGGCTCGCCCTCGGCCTACTTCGGCATTCTCACCCACGGGCTCATCTCACGGAGCATCTGGCAGCTGACGCCCATGTCGCCCTTCATTCGGCGGCTCAAGATGGGCGCCTTCCCCCGCGACGTGCGCCTGACCAGCATCTTCTCGAAGGCCGACGGGGTGAACCCCTTCCCCAGCTGCCTGGCCGAAGCCGAGCAGGGCGCGCCCAACATCAGCAACGTCGAGATCGCCGACGTGAAGCACCGCGAGTTCGTGACCAGCCGCACCGTGTACCAGGTGATCCGGCGTGAGCTCTTCACCGGCTACGGGCTCCCGGTGCCGGCCGAGCCGAAGCCAGGCCGCCTGGTGGCGCTGCGCTAGCCGTCCGGGGCTTGCTCCGCGCGCGCCGTCGTGGGCAGAAAGCAGCCGCGATGCAGCCAACCCGGTGGGACCTCATCCTCGAGCAGAAACCGATTCCGGTGATCGAGCACCTGCTCGAAGAGGCCTCGCGCCTGTTCGCCAACGATCTGGCCGTCTGGCCCCCCGAGGTGACCGAGTTCGACCCGCAGACCGGCGCGGCCCTCGAGGCGATGCTGGCCGAGCGCCCCACCCGGCCGGCCAGGGCCGTGTACACCGAGGCCTTTCGCCTGACCCGGTGGGACCTCGCGCGTGACTTCGACGCCACGGGCGATTACTGGCGAAACCAGCGCCACCTCGAGGCGGGCCTGACGGCGAGCGAAAAACCGATGATCCTCTTCCTGAGCCGTTTCATCACCGAGCAGCTGCTCGCCCTGGGCGAGGCGACCGAGGGCCGCATCAACCGCGCGCGCATGATCGACGCGCTGGGCCGCATCGAGCGCCACCTGGCCGTGAAGGACTCCCCGTGAACGTCACCATCCCCGCCTCGACCCACGGCGCCGCGCGCCGGCCGCCCAACAAGCTGCCCAGGCCCAACGACCCCTGCTGGTGCGGCACCTCTGAGAAATACAAGAAGTGCCACAAAGAGGCCGACCAGGTCTTCCTGAAGGAAGAGCGCAAGCGCCTCGAGGCCAACAAGGTGGTGCCCGGCGAGGTGACGCCGAAGCGCGAGGTGCCGATCATGATCCGGCGCCCCGACTACGCCGAGACGGGCGTGCCCAGCCGGGGCTCGGGCCGCAACGTGCGCACGCCCGAAGAGCTGGTGCGCATGCGCCGCGCCTGCCGGGCCGCCGCCGAGGTGCTGCGCAAGTCGGGCGAGCAGGTGAAGCCCGGCGTCACCACCGACTCGATCGACGCCTACTCGCACGATCTGATCGTCTCGCTGGGCGGCTACCCCAGCCCGCTCAACTACCGCGGCTTCCCCAAGTCGATCTGCTCCTCGGTGAACGAGGTCATCTGCCACGGCATCCCCGACGGGCGGGTGCTGCTGGACGGCGACATCGTCAACCTCGACATCACCGTCTTCCTCGACGGCATGCACGGCGACTGCAACGCGACCTTCCTGGTGGGCGACTCGGTCGACGACGAGTCACGCGCCCTGGTGCGCGTCACCCACGAGTGCCTGATGAAGGGCATCGAGGCGGTGAGGCCGGGCCGCCCCATCAGCGACATCGGCCGCGCCATCGAGCTGCACGCCGACGCGCACGGCTACGGCGTCGTGCGCAGCTACTGCGGCCACGGCATCGGCGACGTGTTCCACAGCAACCTGCAGATCCCTCACTACTTCGACGCCCGCTCCAACACCCGCATGGAGCCGGGAATGACCTTCACCATCGAGCCGATGATCACCCTCGGCACCTGGGAGGAGTCGCACTGGAACGACGACTGGACGGTGGTGACGAAGGACCTGCGCCGCACCGCGCAGTTCGAGCACACCGTGCTCGTCACCGAGACGGGCGTCGAGATCCTCACCCGGGAGTAGACTCGGTGACCGCGACCCTCGGGCTGGGGCTCGCCGCGCTCGGGCGCCCCGGCTACATGACGCTCGGGCACGCAACGGACATCGTCGACGGCTCGGAACCGGGCATGCGCGCGGCGGCCTTCGAGACGCTCGACGCGGCCTGGCGCCTGGGCGTTCGTCACTTCGACGCGGCGCGCTCCTACGGCAAGGCCGAGCAGTTCCTCGCGGCGTGGCTGGGCGCGCGCGGGCACCGCGACGCCTTCGTCTCGTCGAAGTGGGGCTACCGGTACACGGCCGGCTGGCAGCGGCAGGCCGAGGTGCACGAGGTGAAGGAGCATTCGTGCGCGCACTTCGAGGCGCAGTGGGCCGAGAGCCGCGCGCTCCTGGGTGACGCGCTGCGGGTCTACCAGATCCACTCCTACACCCCCGACAGCCCGGCCCTCGCTGACGACAACCTGCTCGACGCGCTGGCCCGGGTGCGTGACGGAGGCACCGCCATCGGCGCGTCGGTCTCGGGCCCACGGCAGGCCGAACTGATCGAGCGACTGCTCTCGGTTCGCCGGGGCGGCGCGCCGCTCTTCGGCTGGGTCCAGGCGACCTGGAACCTGCTGGAGCGCTCGGCCGGGCCCGCGCTGCTGGCCGCGAAGGCCGCAGGGGTGCGCGTCATCATCAAAGAAGGCCTCGCCAACGGCCGCCTCTCGCCCCGCGGTGACGTTCAGCCCCTGCGAGACGAGGCCGCCCGCCGGAGCACGACGCCCGACGCCCTCTCGCTCGCCGTCGTGCTCGCGCAGCCCTTCGCTGACGTGGTGCTCAGCGGCGCGGCGACGAAGACCCAGGTCGAAGAGAACCTCGCGGCCCGTGGGCTGGTGGTGCCCCCCCGCTTGCTCGAGGAGCTCACCCTGTCGCCAGCCATCTACTGGGCCGAACGGGATGCGCTCCGATGGACGTAGGCCATTGAAGCGCGGGCGAAGAAGTTGGTAGACCCTGTCGAATGTCCGGCGAGCTCCCTCCCAGACTGCTGGTGGTCGACGACGACGCCGACATCGTGAAGCTCCTGATGCTGGCGATGCGCACGCGGGGCTACCTCACCGAGGGCGTCACCACCCTGGCCGCCGCCATCTCGCTCATCGACACCACCACCTACGACGTCGTACTGACCGACAAGAACCTCAAGGGCGGCACCGGGCTCGACCTGATCGACGCGCTGGGCTTGCGCTCGCCCACCACCGCCATCGTGCTGATGACAGCCTACCCCGAGGGGGCGCTGGGCCGGCTGGCCTCGCTCGACGGGTACATCGGCAAGCCCTTCAAGTCGCTCGACCTGGTCGCCCAGAGCCTGCAAGACGCCCGCGATCGCCGGGCCCGCGCCATCGAGCGCCAGAAGATGCAAGGCAAGCTCGGCGAGCTGCAAGTGACGCTCAGCCACTCGAGCCCGCCCAGCCGCGAGCGCTAGCTCAGGGCCGCAACACCAGCACCCGCTCCTCGCTGAAGTCGGCCATCGCGTAGCGCACGCCTTCGCGCCCCAGGCCCGAGTCCTTCACCCCGCCGTACGGCATGTTGTCACTGCGGAACGAGGTCGAGTCGTTGACGATGACGCCACCCACCTCGAGCTCGGCGAAGGCCCGGCGCACCGCCGACAGCTCGTTGGTGAAGATCGCCGCCTGCAGCCCATAGCGCCCCGCGTTCACCGACTCGAGGGCGGCGTCGAACGAGGGCACGCGCTCGAGCACCACCACCGGCCCGAAGATCTCTTCGCTGACGACGCGGGTGTCTCTGGGCACGTCGGTGAGCACCACCGGCGCCAGCACGGCGCCTGCGCGTGGCCTGCGGCGGAGCACCACCGCCCCCTTTTCGACGGCCTCGTCGACCCACGCCTCGATGCGCTCGGCAGCCGCCGCGTCGATCACCGGACCGACGACGGTGTCCTCCCGTGAGGGATCTCCCACGCCCAGGGCGTCCACCTCGGCGAGGAAGGCTGGGAGGAAGGCCTCCCACGCGGGCTGCTCGACGACGATGCGCTGCACCTTGATGCAGACCTGCCCAGCGTAGGCGAAGGCGCCCAGGGCCAGCCGCTTCGCCGCCTTCGGCACCTCGGCGTCATGGCGCACGATGGCCGCGGCGTTGCCGCCGAGCTCCAGCACCGCGCGGCCCTTCACCTTCGCCTTGAGGTGCCAGCCCACCCGCGCGCTCCCGGTGAAGCTCATCACCCGCACCCGCGAATCAGTGGCCAGCGCCTCGGCCACCTCGACCGCGCACGGGAGCACCTGCAGCGCCGCCGGGTCGGCCCCCGCCTCGAGGGCCAGCGCGCCCAGCAGCAGCATCGCGCCCGGGGCCTGGGGCGGCGGCTTGATGATGATGGGGGCTCCGACGGCCAGCGCGGGCGCCACCTTGTGCGCGCCCAGGTTGAGCGGAAAGTTGAAGGGGACGACGCCGACAACGACGCCGGCGGGCACCCGGCGCACCTCGGCCGTCGTTCCCTCGGCGCCAGGCATCAAGTCGACCGGCACCGTCTCGCCGCCGAAGCCAGAGAGCTCCGCCGCGGCCAGGGTGAAGGTCTCGATGGCCCGATCGACCTCGGCCCGCGCCGCCGTCACCGGCTTGCCGGCCTCGTGGACGATCAGCTCCACGAAGGCCTGCCGGTGATCTCGCAGCCGCTGCACCAGCCCGTCGAGCAGCCGCCTGCGCTGCCCGGCCGACGCGCGCGCCAACCGCGCCCGGCCCTCGAAGGCCACCACGAGCGCCTGCTCCACCTGTGCCCTCGACGCCTGCGCCACGGGGGCGAGCGGCCGCCCATCGAAGGGCGCGAACACCGGCTGCTGGGTGGCGCCTGCGAGGAGCTGCCCCCCGAGGACGAGCTGGCGTGGCTGGGGCAGAGGAGGCGCCACGCGAGCGGTCTACGGTTGAGGCCCGCGAGTCGCCTGCACCTGGAACTGCTTGCAGGTCGCCATGCCGCCATCGGTCGCGGAGCAGTTGTCGTTCTCGGTGATCGGCGCCCACTGCTGGCCAATCGACGGCCCGTCGAAGCACTCGAAGCCCAGCCGGTTCCCGGTGGGGAACTTGGTGGTGCTGTCCGGAGGGCCGCCCCACATCTCCATCCAGATGAGGAAGTCGCCGCCGACGAGCACGTTGAGGAACCGAATGGGGATGCTGCCCGAGGCGTTGCTGATCGGCCGCACGTCGATGCCCTGGTAGGTGAACCGGCCGCTGTCTTCGAGCTGCCTCGCGTTGGCGGCCGTGCGGCCGGCCGCCGCCGCCTCGACGATCATGCAATTGACGGGCGTGCCGTCGGCGGCCTTTCGCTTGATGAAGCGCGTAGCGATGCTGCGCGTCGGCCCGATCAGCGTGCCCCAGGCCCCCTGCGCGTTGAGGATGACGTCTACCTGCACGTTCTTCGCGAACGCGGTGCACTTCTTCTCCGAGCCGCCGTCGGGGTTCTCGCAGTACGGCAGCGGAACGTCGTTGAAGTAGCTGGTGGTGAGGCACTGCGTCTGGTTGGTGCAGCTGGTGCCGCACTTGCCGCACGAGCCGAAGAAGCCGCCGTCGTACGAGCACTCTGCCTTGCCCTTGCAGTCGGGGTCGGCGCAGTCGATCAGCCCGTTGCCGTCGTCGTCGATGCCGTTGCCGCAGGTCTCGCGCGGCCCGTTGGGCATCACCGAGCAGGCGCTCACCGAGAACAGCATGAGCGCGACACAGGCGATGGCTGCAGCAGCGAGGCGGGTCATGGGCACTTTCCGGTGCAGCTGCGGTCAGCCGGCACACAGGCCGAGCCACCGGTGGTGAGGGTCAAGCAGGCGAAGCCCTGAGGGCACTCGGTGCCGCCGCCGCAGAAGCGGGCGCAGACGCTGGCGCCGCCCGGGAGCGCCACGCACGTTCCGCCCGGGCACTCGGCCGAGGTCGCGCAGGCGAGGCAGAACGGGAAGTCGGCCTTGGCGCCGCGGCAGAGGTTGGTCGAGCCCTCGCACACCTCACAGGTGTTGCACGCGCTGGTAGCCTGGCAGGCGCGCGAGGTGCCGATGATCGGGCCTTCGCAGATCTTCGTGCGGGTGTTGCAGCGCTGATCGAGCCCACAGTCGGCGTTCGACGAGCACCCTGGCGCGCAGCCGAAGCGGTTGCTGGCCGTGCGGGCGCACACCTGGCCGATGGGGCACTGGGCGTCGGTGGTGCAGAAGGGCTGGCAGCGGCCGGTGGGCTCGCCGGGGGGCTTGGTGCAGACCCGGTTCTCGGCGCAGTCCGCGTCCATCATGCACTCGTTGAGCGGCTCGCAGAGGCGGTTGATGCACCGCAGGCGGGCGTCTCCGCAGTCGGCGTCGCGGGAGCACTCGGCCACGCAGAGGCGCGCGCGCGGGTCGCAGGTGGTGCCGAAGGGGCAGACCTGCTGGGCCGCCACGCACTTGCCCTGGCGCGGGTCGCACCGCTGCGTCGAGTCCATGCAGTCGGCGGTGACGTTGCAGCTGCGCTGGCTGTCGGGCACGCAGCCCTGGAAGTTGCGGCAGGTGGCGGGCGTGCCCTGCGGCGTCTTGTCGGGCCAGCACTGGGCGGCGCCGTCTTTCTGCTGACAGGTCGAGCCGCGGGGGCAGTCGGCGGTGTCGGTGCAGGCCTTGCCGCAGAACTTCTGGTTCAGCGTCGCGTCGAGCACGCAGTTGTCGGTCTGCCCGCCGCACTCGTTGTTGCTGGAGCACGTCTCACAGAAGCTCTTGAGCGGGCGGCAGGCGCGAATGCTGGGGTCGCAGAACTCGCCCGTCGCGCACTCGGTGTCGTTGCGGCAGCCGGCGATCTCTTCCACGCACTGGCCGGTGAAGTTGTTGCAGTACTTCGGCACGGCGCCGAGCATCGAGCCCATGCGGCACGAGTCGTCGGACAGGCAGATGCACTGCCGCCGCACCTTGTCGCAGCGGAGCACGCCGCACTCAGCGTCGACGTTGCAGGCCCGCCCCACGAAGTCTGCCGTGCCCGCGTCCGCAGGGAGCGGGGGCGGCATGGTCGTGGTGGGACAGCCGAGGAGGATCAGGCTGAGGACGAGAGGGGCGACCCGCGACATGAGGGCCCGGGGCTTACCCCCGTGCTGGGAGGGGCGCAACGGGCGCGGGCCCTTCGGCTCACCGGTTCATGCCACCGAGGAAGTCCGCGTTCCCCTTGCTGGGGCGCATGTGCTTGAGCACGAACTCCATCGCGTCGATCGGGGTGAAGGGGTGCAGCACCTGCCGCAGCGCGGTGATGCGCACCAGGTCTGACGGCTGGAGCAGCAGCTCTTCCTTGCGCGTGCCCGACTTGTTGATGTCGAGGCAGGGGAAGATGCGCTTCTCGAAGAGCTTGCGGTCGAGCACGATCTCGCTGTTGCCGGTGCCCTTGAACTCTTCGAAGATCACCTCATCCATTCGGCTGCCGGTGTCGATGAGCGCGGTGCCGATGATGGTGAGCGAGCCGCCCTCTTCGATGTTGCGCGCGGCGCCGAAGAAGCGCTTGGGCCGGTGCAGCGCGTTGGCGTCGACGCCGCCCGAGAGGATCTTGCCCGAGGCAGGCACGACGGTGTTGTAGGCGCGCGCCAGGCGGGTGATCGAGTCGAGCAGGATGCAGACGTGCTGCTTCTGCTCGGCCAGCCGCTTGGCCTTGTCGATCACCATCTCGGCGACCTGCACGTGGCGGGTGGCGGGCTCGTCGAACGTCGACGAGACGACCTCACCGCGCACCGAGCGCTGCATGTCGGTCACCTCTTCGGGCCGCTCGTCGACGAGCAACACGATGAGGTGGATCTCGGGGTGGTTCTTCGAGATCGCGTGCGCGATGTTCTGCAGCATCACCGTCTTGCCGGCCTTGGGCGGCGCGACGATCAGGCACCGCTGGCCGAGGCCGATCGGGCAGAACAGGTCGATGATGCGGGTGGTGTAGTCGTTGGGGTCGTGCTCGAGCGTGAGCTTCTTGGTCGGGTAGAGCGCGGTGAGGTTGTCGAAGAGAATGCGCTCTTTGACGTCGGCCGAGAACGGGTCGGCGAAGTTGATCTTCTCGACGCGCTGCAGGGCGAAGTAGCGCTCGCCTTCGCGCGGCTGACGAATGGGGCCGGTGACGGTGTCGCCCGGGCGCAGGTTGAAGCGGCGCACCTGTGACGGCGAGACGTAGATGTCGTCGGGGCTGGGCTGGTAGTCCGAGTCGGCCGAGCGGAGGAAGCCGTACCCGTCGCTCATCATCTCCATCACGCCTTCGGCCTGCACCTCGTACTTCTTCTCGGTGACGTTTGAGAGGACGCTGACGAGCAGCTCCTGCTTCTTGAGGCCCTGCGTGCCCTCGATGCCCAGGTTGTGGGCCATCTTCGAGAGCTCGGTGATCTTCATGCGCTTCAGGTCGTTGAGCTTGAGCTCCTGAAGCTGGGCGTGCGGGGCCGACTCGTCGCTCTGGGCGGCGGCGTCTTGCTCGGCCTCGCTCTTGACCACCTCTTCGCCCGAGATCTGGGCCTCGTTGAGGTCGTCGTCGCGCACGGCCCGGTTCATCGGGGTCAGCACCGGCTTGACGCGCACCTCGCCGTCTTCGTCGCGGTCGTCACCCTCGTCGCCGTCGCGCTCGTCGCGCTCATCGTCATCGGCCTCGACCGGATCGGGGATCTCTTCGACCTCGGCCTCGGCGGGCGCGGCGCGCTTGACGGGCTTCTTCTTCTTGTCGTCTTCCTTCTTCGGGGCGCGCTTCTTGTCGGACTTGGCGGGTGTCCTGGCCATGACGGTCGTACTCGGGGTCGCCCGGGGAGGAGTGCTGCGTGCTGCTCACCCGGGTGAATGTGACGGTGTTGGGAAAGCGGAGCGCGTCAGGGATTCCAGATGCGCTCCGACAGCGCGGCCAAGGTACGGGCAGGGTTTTCTGGTGTCAAGGCGAACCACGTAGGGCTCGTGCTTTTCGGAGCCGGCGTCTCTAGGGTCGCCGCCCATGAGAGCCCTGACCGCCCTGTTCCTGGTGTCGCTGCCGGCCATCGCGGCCACGAAAGAGATCGCGCCGGGCGCCAACCTGGCGATGGAGTTCTCGCTCCTCAACGCTGGCGACGAGCTCATCTTGAGCGGGGGCACCTACACCCTGGGCACCTCGCAGCTCCCGCTGGGCGGCAGCGGCACGGCCGCGATGCCCATCGTCATTCGGGGCAAGACGGGCGAGCGCGCGCACATCACGCGGCCGAACCGAAACCAGAACATCATGGACATCTCGGGGCGCTACCTGGTGCTGCGAGACCTCGAGTTCTCGGGAGGCTCGGCGGGGCTGCGCTTCTTGTCGGCCGCGTCGTTCGTCACCCTCGAGGGCTGCAACGTGCACGACACCGCTGACGTGGCCATTCGCGCCAACGACACCGGCGGCACCTACGACGGCTTCCGCATTCTCAGGAACGAGGTGCACCACACGGGCGACACCGGCGAGGCGATGTACCTGGGCTGCAACAGCAACGGGTGCCAGTTCGCCAACTCGCTCATCGAGGGCAACTGGGTGCACCACACCAACGGCGCCAGCGTGATTCAGGGTGACGGCATCGAGCTCAAAGAGGGCAGCTACAACAACGTGATCCGCGACAACGTGATTCACGACACGAAGTACCCGTGCATCACGCTGTACAGCGCGGGCACCCAGACGAACACGCCGAACATCGTCTCGCGCAACGTGCTCTGGCGGTGCGGAGACCACGGCATTCAGGTGAGCCAGGACGCGACGATTCAGAACAACATCATCTTGAGCGCGGTGAACGACGGCATCTCGGTGCAGACGCACATGCAGGTGGCGGGCGGCACCGGCAACGTGCGCATCGTGAACAACACGGTCATCGACGCCAACGGCGGCGCCATCGCGGTGCGTGGGGCGACTGCTCCGATCCTGGTGGCGAACAACGCGGTCTACACCTCCACCGGCGCGGCGCTGTTCGTCAACGCCTCCGGCTCGTTCGTGACGTTCACCAACAACGTGGGCGTGGGGTCGGGGCCGATGCTGACGCCGGGCGTGCTGGCGAACGACTTCGTGGCGGCCAACTTCAGCGGCACCGTGCCGAACGACGTCTTTCCGAAGGCAGGGTCGGCGCTCATCGGCGCGGGGTCAGGGCCCGTGGCCCCCGCAGACGACTTCAACGGCACGCCCCGCGGGACGCCCACCACGGTCGGCGCGTACCAGATGGCGCCCATGAACCCGGGATGGACGATCGTGGCGGGGTTCAAGGGCGCGACCGGATCCGGCGGCGGCGCGGCGGGTGGCGGTGCGGCGGGTGGCGGCTCCGCATCGGCAGGTGGCTCCGCATCGGCAGGTGGCTCCGCATCGGCAGGCGGCTCCGCGTCGGCAGGCGGCTCCGCGTCGGCAGGCGGCTCCGCGTCGGCAGGTGGCTCCGCGTCGGCAGGTGGCTCCGCGTCGGCGGGTGGCTCCGCATCGGCAGGTGGCTCCGCGTCGGCAGGTGGCTCCGCGTCGGCAGGTGGCTCCGCGTCGGCTGGCGGCACCGCGTCGGCTGGCGGCGCTGCGTCAGCTGGCGGCTCCGCGTCAGCCGGCGGCGGGACCGAGGTCCCCCCCCCGATGGGCTGCGGTTGCAGCGTGACCTCGACGATGTGGCCGCTCCTCGCCGTCGCCGCGTGGACCCTTCGTCGGCGCCGCAATCGCTGAACGCTCGTAGACACGGAGCGCCTTCCTGAGGTTCAACGCGCCCCGTGCCGGGAGGGCCGATGAAGCCAGCTGATCGCGTCGCCACGCTCCGTGCGGAGCTCGCTCACCACAACCACCGCTACTACACCCTCGACGCCCCCGAGATCTCCGACGCCGCCTACGACGCGCTGATGCGCGAGCTAGTGAAGCTCGAGGCCGCGCACCCCGAGCTCGTGACGCCCGACTCGCCCACCCAGCGGGTCGGCGGCGCGGTGCTCGAGAAGTTCGAGAAGGTGACGCACCGGCAGCAGATGCTCTCGCTCGGCAACGTCTTCGACGACGCCGAGTTCACCGAGTTCGACGACCGCATCCGCAAGGCGATGAACGTCGAGCAGGTCGCCTACCTGTGCGAGCCGAAGATGGACGGGCTGGCCATCGAGCTCATCTACGAGAAGGGCCGCTTCGTGGGCGGCTCGACGCGCGGTGACGGTGTCATCGGCGAAGACGTCACCGAGAACCTGAAGACCATTCGCAACCTGCCGCTCGAGCTGTCGGGCAAGCAGATCCCTGCGCTGCTCGAGGTGCGCGGAGAGGTCTTCATCCGCAAGGCCGACTTCAAGCGCATGAACGACGAGCTGGTGAAGCGGGGCGAAGAGGCCTTCGTGAACCCGCGCAACAGCGCCGCCGGCTCGCTGCGCCAGCTCGACTCGAGGAACACCGCCGCGCGCCCGCTCTCGCTCTACGTCTACGAGGTCGGCGTCGTCGAGGGCCGCGAGTTCGCGAGCCACGTCGAGAAGCTCGACGCGCTGGCGTCATGGGGGCTGCCCGTCAACCCGCGGCGCTACGAGGTGAAGGGCTTCGAGGGCGTGAAGGGCGCCTGGAGCAGCCTGCTCGCCGAGCGCCACGCCCTGCCCTACGAGATCGACGGCCTGGTGGTGAAGGTGGACAGCACCGATCTGCGCGCGCGCCTGGGCCAGGTGTCGAAGAGCCCGCGGTGGGCCGTGGCGTGGAAGTTCCCTCCCGAGGAGCTCGAGACGCAGGTCGAGCGCATTCTGGTGCAGGTGGGCCGCACGGGCGCCATCACGCCGCTCGCCGAGCTCAAGCCGGTCTTCGTCGGCGGCGTCACCGTCTCTCGCGCCACGCTCCACAACGAAGACGAGCTGCGCCGCAAGGACGTGCGCGAGGGCGACTGGGTCTTCGTGCGGCGCGCGGGCGACGTCATCCCCGAGATCGTCAAGGTCATCACCAGCAAGCGCACCGGCGCCGAGAAGGAGTTCGTCTTCCCCTCCCAGTGCCCCGTCTGCGCCGCCCCCGTGAGGAAGGCCGAGGACGGCGCCATCGCCCGCTGCACCAACCGCGCGTGCCCGGCCCAGCTCGCCGGGCGCCTGCGTCACTTCGCCACCCGCACCGCGATGGACATCGACGGCCTGGGCGAGAAGCTGTGCGAGGCGATGGTCGAGAAGGGGCTCGTCTCGTCGGTCGACGGCCTCTACGCGCTCGACCTCGAGACGCTCACCGGCCTCGAGCGCATGGGCGAGAAGAGCGCGCAGAACCTGCTGGACGCGATCGAGAAGTCGAAGGCGACGACCCTGCGCCGGTTCATCTACGCGCTGGGCATTCCCGACGTGGGCGAGGCGACCGCCAAGGCCCTCGCCGAGCACTTCCGCGAGGTGCCGAAGCTGATGGGCGCGAGCCTCGAGGAGCTGCAGTTGGTGAAGGACATCGGGCCCGAGATGGCGTCGTCGATTCGTGGGTTCTTCGACGAGGGCGAGAACCGCGCGGTCGTCGAGGGTCTGCTGAAGGCGGGCGTGAAGCCCGCGCCGCCCGAGATCGTCGAGGCCGGCGCCTTCAGCGGAAAGACGGTGGTGATCACCGGCACCCTCGCCGGCATGGGTCGCGATGAGGCCAAAGAGGCCATCGAGCGGCGCGGCGGCAAGGTGTCGGGGAGCGTCTCGAAGAAGACCGACCTCCTCGTCGCCGGCGAAGAGGCGGGCTCCAAGCTGACCAAGGCGAAGGAGCTGGGCGTGAAGGTGTTGACCGAGGCCGAGTTCGTGGCGTTGCTGAAGTAGGCTGCCCGACCGATGCGCGCGCTCCTCGTCACCGATCTCGAAGGCGTGCACGGCGCCGACTCCGTCGCCAGCCTCATCGGCGGCGAGCCGGCGTGGCGACGCGCCAGGCTGCGAGCCACGCACGAGGTGAACCTCGCGATCGCTGGGCTCTCGAGGCAGGGCTTCACCGAGTTCGTCGTCTCGGACAGCCACCGCAACGGCACCGAGGCCCCCAACCTGGTCCTCGAGGCGCTCGACCCGCGCGCGCGCCACGACTTTCGCCACGACGCCTTCGACCGGCACCTCTTCTCGGGCGTGGACGCGGTCGCTGCGCTGGGCATGCACGCCGGCGGAGGCGTCCCCGGGTACATCAGCCACGCGCTCGACGTCGGCCTGGCGTGGGAGGTCGGGGGCCGTTTCTTGTCCGAGACTGACTTCCTCCTGGGGCTGTGTGCGGCAGCGCTGACACCGTTTCTCTTCGTGAGCGGAGACGACGCGTTGGTGCGTTCGCTGCCTGAAGGCACGGCCGCGATCACCACCAAGCGGGCGTTGACATCGACGTCGGCGCAGTCGCTCGAGCTCGAAGCCGTCGACGACGCGCTCGTTCGGGCGGCGTTGATGCCAGCCCGGCCAGCGGCGCCGCTCCCCGACGGGCCCCTGCGAATGCACGTGAAGTCGTCGGAGTTCGAGGTGCCCGACCTGCCGTTCCTCGAGCGGGAGTCGGACTTCACTGTCCTGGTGCATGGCGGTTCGACACGAGAGCGGTACCAGCACGCGCTCGCCGCGATCGACGCGGCTGGATCGGTCGTCGAGCAGTTCGTCACGCGCAGCCCCGGTGAGCCAGGGTTCGTCGAAGAGGTCGCAGGCCTGCTCGCCGCGCCGTGGCCCTCGCTGCGTCGCGATTGAGCGGCGCGCCGCAGCCTTGATTTGAATCAGGCCACCACCTCGACCACACTCGCTGGCCATGCGAATGGCACTCGGCAGTCTCGTCGCCGCCCTCGTCGTCTCGGGGTGTGACGGCCTCACCAGCGTGGAGGGCGACGGCGGCGCCACCGGAGGCGGCGCGAGCGGAGGAGGCGTCTCTGGCGTTGGTGGAGGGAGCGCCGGCGGGTCGGCGGTAGGCGGTGGGGACGCGGGCGGCGACGCAGGTGGCTCCGCGGCGGGCGGCTCCGCGGCTGGTGGTTCCGCGGCTGGTGGCTCCGCGGCTGGTGGTTCGGCAGGTGGCTCCGCGGCTGGTGGTTCGGCAGCAGGTGGCTCCGCGGCAGGCGGCTCCGCGGCGGGTGGCTCCGCCGCAGGTGGCTCGGCGGCAGGTGGTTCTGCGGCAGGTGGCTCGGCGGCAGGCGGCTCGGCGGCAGGCGGCTCGACGGCGGGCGGCTCAGCGGCGGGCGGCTCCGCGGCGGGCGGCTCCGCAGCAGGCGGAGGCTACGTCGTCGTCAACGATGGTGGCTTCGGGCTCCTCTCGCGCCCCGCCAACCCGACCTGCGTGGCCCCGGCGCGTCCTCCATCGGCGGTGCAGGTGGTGCGCGCGTTCACCGGCATCTCGTTCGCGGCGCCGATCGCCCTGGCGCAGGGCGCGAGCGACCCCGGGCGCATCTACATTCTCGAGAAGGCCGGCCGCGTTCGCGCCTTCCCCAACGTCGCGAGCGTCACCACCGCGCAGGTCACCACCCCGCTCGACTTCTCGACGCTGGTGAACAACTCCTTCAACGAAGGCGGAGCGCTCGGCCTCGCCCTTCACCCGCAGTGGGCGACGAGGAAGGAGCTGTTCGTCTCGTACACCCGCACCGGCCGCGGCGGGGGCAACCCGCTCATCAGCGTCATCTCCCGCTTCCGGAGCTCCGACAACGGCGCCACCTTTCCCCTCAGCGGCGAGGAGCGGCTCCTCGAGCTCGACCAACCCTTCGACAACCACAACGGCGGCGGCATCGCCTTCGGCCCCGACGGCTTCCTCTACATCGGGTTCGGCGACGGCGGCTCGGGCAACGACCCGAACAACGCGGGCCAGCAGCTCAACACGCTCCACGGCAAGATGCTGCGCATCGACGTCGACGTGCCCTTCGTGAGCGACGGCGGCGCGCGGTACGGCATTCCGTCAACCAACCCCTACGCCGCGACCGGCGCGCCCTGCAACCAGACCACCTCGAGCCGCACCATCGACGCGGGCCCCGTGGTGCGCTGCGCCGAGATCTACGCCTACGGCCTGCGCAACCCGTGGCGGTGGAGCTTCGATCGGGACACGGGCGACCTCTGGGTCGGCGACGTCGGCCAGAGCACCTGGGAGGAGATCGACCTCGTCACCCTCGGCGGGAACTACGGCTGGCGCACCTGCGAGGGCTTTCACCGCACCGGCTCCACCAGCACCCGCTGCGCGACGGCGGGGTTGATCGACCCGGTGGCCGCGCTCAACCGCTCGCAGTCGGTGTCGGTGACGGGCGGCTACGTCTACCGCGGGAGCGCGGTGCCGAGCCTCTTCGGTCAGTTCGTCTTCGCCGACACCTACAACAGCAGCGTCTACGTGGTGAGCGACCACCCCACCCTCGGGCGTGACGGCGGCGTCGAGCGCATCGCGACGGCGGTGGGCGGGCTCGGCTCGTTCGGGCAGACGCTCGACGGCGAGGTCTTCATGTTGAGCCTCAACAACGGGCAGCTCTTCCGCTTCCAGGCTGCGAGCACCGACGCCGGCGTGCCCTTCCCCGCCACGCTCTCGCAGACCGGCTGCTTCACGCCGACGCTGCCGACCCAGCCGGTGCCGGCCCTGATTCCGTACACCGTGAACGCAGCCCTCTGGAGCGACGGCGCCGCGAAGGAGCGCTTCTTCGCCATCCCCGATGGCGCCCGCATCACGGTGCAGGCCGACGGCGACTTCGAGCTGCCCAACGGCTCGGTGACGGTGAAGACGTTCTCGCTCAACGGCCAGAAGATCGAGACCCGCCTCTTCGTGCGACACAGCGACGGGCAGTGGGCCGGCTACACCTACGAGTGGAGAACGGACCAGTCCGACGCCGACCTGCTCCCCGGGAGCAAGACGAAGACGGTGGGCACGCAGACGTGGACCTACCCCAGCCGCGGCGAGTGCCTGACCTGTCACACCGCCGTCGCGGGGCGCACGCTGGGGCTCGAGCTGGCGCAGCTCAATGGAGCGCTGGCCTACCCCCGCGGCGTCACCGCCAACCAGGTCGAGTCGCTCGCGGCGGTCGGCTACTTCGCCGGCGCGCTGCCCGGGCCCGTCGCGTCGCTCCCTCGCCTCCCCGACCCGTTCGGCGCCATGGGCACCGTCGAGGAGCGCGCGCGCGCGTACCTGCACGCCAACTGCTCGGGCTGTCATCGCAACGGCCAGGGCCAGGGCCCCGCCGACTTCCGGTACGGCCTCTCGTTCCTGCAGACGAACCTCTGCAACCGCGCGCCCAGCAACGGCAACGCGGGCGTCGCGGGCGCGCTGATCTTCACGCCGATGAACCCGAGCCAATCGCTCCTCTCGATCCGCACCAAAGCGCTCGACACCTTCCGCATGCCGCCGCTGGGGAGCGCGATCGTCGATGCACAGGGCACGGCCCTCATCGACGCGTGGATCAACAGCGTCAACGCCTGCCCCTGAGGAGCTGCCCATGACGATGATCCTTCGACCCGCGCTCGGCGCGGTCTGCGTGCTGCTGCTCGTCGCCTGCCCGGGGCCTTCGGCCGTCGACGGCGGGGTCGGCGGAGGCAGCGGCGGCGGCGCGACCATCGAGGCCGATGGTGGTGCCGATGGGGGCGCCGCGCCCCTCGTGGACGCAGGCCCGGGGTTGCTCGCACGCCCGGCCAACCCCACCTGCCTGGCGCCCCCGCGCCCGGTCATCGCGTCAGGGGTGCAGATCGTTCGCGCCTTCCCCGCCCTCACCTTCTCGCTGCCGATGCTGCTGCTCCAGGCCCCCAACACGCCTGATCGGCTCTTCGTGATGGAGCGCGCCGGTGTGGTGCGCTCCTTCCCCAACCGGGACAGCGCGACCCCCGCCGACGTGCGGCAGGTCATCACCATCGCAGCTCGCGTCAACGCGCAGGGAGAAGGCGGCCTGCTGGGCATGGCGTTTCACCCGCAGTGGCCGGCGCGCAAGGAGCTCTTCCTCTCGTACACCCGCACCGGCTCGCCGCAGATCAGCGTGGTGTCGCGCTTCCGCACCACTGACGACGGCGCCACCTTCGACCCCATGAGCGAAGAGCGGCTCTTCGAGGTGAACCAGCCGTACACCAACCACAACGGCGGCGGCATCGCCTTCGGGCGCGACGGCTTCCTCTACATCGGGCTGGGCGACGGCGGCTCGGGCGGAGACCCGCTGGGCGCCGGCCAGCGCCCAGACACCACGCTGGGCAAGTTCCTCCGCATCGACGTCGAGGTGCCGGCCGCGCAGCGCTACGCCATTCCGCCCACCAACCCCTTCGCCAACGGCACCGTCTGCAACAACGGCCGCGCCGACACCCTCGTCGACGCCGGCGCAGGCACCACCCGGTGCGCCGAGATCTACGCGCTGGGCCTGCGCAACCCCTGGCGCTGGAGCTTCGACACCGCCACCGGCGAGCTCTGGGCCGGCGACGTCGGCCAGGGCACGTGGGAGGAGGTCGACGTCATCGTCAACGGGGGCAACTATGGCTGGAACCCGTGCGAGGGCTTCAACCGCATGGGCTCCACCACCCAGCGCTGCGCCACGCCGGGGATGATTGACCCGGTGGTGGCCTACGGCCGCAGCGTCGGCGTCTCGATCACCGGCGGCTACGTCTACCGGGGCGCCTCGATCCCCGGGCTGGTGGGGCGCTTCGTCTTCGGCGACTACAACTCGGGGCGCGTGATGGCCGTCGCCGAGGACCCGGTCACCGGCGCGCGCACCATCGAGGAGCTCGCCGACACCAACCTGGCCATCTCGTCGTTCGGGCAGACGCTCGACGGCGAGGTGTACGTGCTCGGGCTCACCAACGGGCAGGTGCACCGGCTGGCGCCCATGGGCACGCCGATGCCGTCCACCTTCCCGCAGCGCCTGTCGCAGACGGGGTGCTTCGACGCCGCCGACGTGAAGAAGCCGGGCCCGATGCTGATCCCCTACGAGCTCAACGCGCCGCTGTGGAGCGACGGCGCCGACAAGGAGCGCTTCTTCGCGCTGCCCGACGGCGCCACGATTCAGGTGCAGGCCGACGGCGACTTCGACTTCCCCAACGGCACGGTGACGGTGAAGACGTTCCTCCTGGGCGGCAAGCGCGTCGAGACCCGGCTGATGCTGCGACACCCAGACGGCCAGTGGGCGGGCTACAGCTACGAGTGGCGCGACGACGAGTCGGACGCCGACCTGCTCCCGGCAGGGAAGTCGAAGGTGGTGGGCACCCAGACCTGGCAGTACCCGAGCCGCGCGCAGTGCCTCGCCTGCCACACCGCCTCGGCCGGCCGCACGTTGGGGCTCGAGCTCGCGCAGCTCAACCGAGAGCTCGTCTACCCGCGCAACGTCATCGCCAACCAGCTCGAGACCCTCGCGAGCATCGGCCTGCTGTCGGCGCCGCTGGCCGGGCCCTCCGGGCAGCTGCCGAGGCTGGAGCGCCCCGAGGGCCAGGGGCCCGTCGACGCCCGCGCCCGGGCCTACCTGCACAGCAACTGCTCCAACTGTCACCGCAACGCGATGGGCCAGGGACCGCAAGACTTCCGGTACTCGCTGTCGCTGATGCAGACGGGCGTCTGCAACACCGCGCCGCTCAACGGGGAGCTGGGGGTTCGGGGCGCGCGGCTGCTGACGCCGATGAGCCCGGCCCAGTCGCTGATCTCGCTGCGCATGAAGACCATCGCGGCGGGCCGGATGCCGCCGCTGGGCACGTCACTGGTGCACGGCGACGGCGTGGCACTGATCGATCAGTGGATCAGCGGCATCACCGCCTGCCCCTGAGCGCCTACTTCCGCTTGAACTCGACGCGGCGGTTGGCCGCCCAGGCCGCTTCGTTGGAGCCCGAGGCCACCGGCTTGTTCTCGCCGTAGCCGACGGTGTCGAGCGCGCCACCGGCGACGCCGAGATCGACCAGGTACTTGCGCACCGACGCCGCGCGCTTCTGCGAGAGCACCATGTTGTACTCCTCGGTGCCGCGCTCGTCGGCGTGGCCCTCGAGGGTGAAGCGCAGCGAGCCCTTCTTGATGCAGTCAGCGTACTGGGCCAGCGTGGACTGCGCGGCGCTGGTGAGGCTGAACTCGTTGAACTCGAAGCGCACGGACTCGAAGGTGCAGGCGTCCTTCACGGTCACCGGGGCCGCGCAGCGACCGCCCTGGCACGTCTGGCCCGAGGGGCAGTCTTCGTTGGTCGAGCAGGTGCCCTCGGGCTTGTAGTTGGGGTCGACGAGGCACTTGCCGCCCGAGCACTTCTTGCCGGTGCCACAGGGGCCGACGCCGGGGCCGCACTCGGGCTTGGGCACGCACTTGTTGGTGTCGCAGACGAAGCCGGGCTTGCAGTTCTCGTCGGTCGCGCACTCACGGCACTGGCCCTGAACGCAGACCTCGCCCTTCTCGGTGCAGTTCTCGTCGCTCTTGCAGTTCGGGTACGTCGGCGGGCACCCGGTCAGCGCGAGGGTGGAAACGACGAAGACGAGAGCGGTGAGCTGACGCATGGAGGTTCTCCGGGGGCCTTGTGGGAGCGACGGCCGACGGCTCCTACAGGGGAGCATTCACGCGAGCAACGATCTTCAGCGGTTGCCGCAGGCGATGAGAACTCAATGGGCGCCTGTCACAAAATCGAGGCAACCCGGCCGAGCGGTTGCAGAGCTGCCCCGTGACGCCGCCAGGCGCGGCAGAATGACCACACCCTGCCGTTCGGAGCCCACATGCCCGCCACCGTGCTCATCGTCGATGACGAGAAGAACATCCTGCTGACGCTGAACCAGGCGCTGCAGCTCGAGGGCTACCAGACCGAGCTGGCGGCCGGGGGGCAGCTGGCCCTCGACGTCATCGCGAACAAGCCGGTGGACGTGGTGCTGATGGACGTGAAGATGCCCGACCTCGACGGGCTGACGGCGCTGGAGCGGATCGCCGCGCTGCGCCCGGGCCTGCCGGTGATCATGATGAGCGGCCACGGCACCATCGAGACGGCGGTGAAGGCTACGCACCTGGGCGCCCGCGACTTCCTCGAGAAGCCGATCTCTCGCGACCGGCTGCTGCTGGCGCTGCGCAACGCGCTCGAGCTGTCACGGGTGGTCGAGGAGCTCGAGGCGCTGAAGGCCGAGGGTGGTCGCTTCGACATGCTGGGCCAGAGCCCGTCGATGCAGCGCGTCTACGGCGTCATTCAGCGGGCGGCACCTTCAGAGGGCCGGGTGCTCATCACCGGCGAGAACGGCTCGGGCAAGGAGCTGATCGCCCGCGCCATTCACCAGCAGTCCAGGCGCAAGAGCCGCCCCTTCGTGAAGCTCAACTGCGCCGCCGTGCCGCACGAGCTGATCGAGTCGGAGCTCTTCGGCCATGAGAAGGGGGCCTTCACCGGCGCCCTGGCGGCGCGCCGCGGCAAGTTCGAGCTGGCCCACGAGGGCACCCTGTTCCTCGACGAGGTGGGCGACATGCCGCAGGCCATGCAGGCCAAGCTCCTGCGGGTGCTGCAGGAGGGTGAGCTCGAGCGCGTGGGCGGGAGCGACACCATCAAGGTCGACGTGCGCGTCATCGCCGCCACCAACAAGGACCTCGAGCACGAGATCGCCCAGGGCCGCTTCCGCGAAGACCTCTACTTCCGGCTCAACGTGGTGCAGCTGCGCTCCCCTGCCCTTCGGGAGCGCAAAGACGATCTGCCCGTGCTGATCGACGCGTTCCTCGAGGAGTCGTGCCGGAAGAACGGCCGCAAGGTGCTGCGGGTGGCGCCCGACGCGCTTGGGCGAATGCTCGAGCACGACTACCCGGGCAACGTGCGCGAGCTGCGCAACCTCGTCGAGCGGCTGGCGATCCTCTGTGAGGGGCCGCTGGTGACGCTGGCCGACGTCGAGGCGATGTGGCCACGGCGCCGCGCGCAGGCCCCCAGCGTCCAGGCCGAGCCCACGCACCCGAGCGCGTCGGGCGCCACCCGCAGCACCTTGCGGCCGTTCTTCCGGCACGACTCCTCGAGGAACGCG
>JACSRE010000079.1 GCA_014879945.1 Myxococcus sp. | reverse complement strand
CCAAGCCGCACGTTGTAGTCGGTGATGGCGTCGGGGTCGGGGAGGCGATCGGTCAGGGGCTGCCCCATCACCACCGGCGCCTCCCGGTTGGCGGCCACCGCCGGGTCGGTCGCCTCGGCCACTGGTGGACCGTCGTCGCGCAAGAGCACGCCCATCACCGGCGGGCGATCTCGGAGGGCCGCTTGATCGGTTCCGGTGTCGGCCTCGGCCACGGGCGCCACCGCGGCGGGGTCGGTCTTCACCTTGTTGGTGCCGACGTCGAGCTTCTGCGCCTCGGCGCCGGGGAGCCGCAGGCCCGCCTGGGTGACGTCACCGAGCTCCGTCGGCAGGGGCGCGCCGAGCTGGGTCGCGTCAGAGGGGTCGGCGGCGTCGACGTGCGCGTCCGTCGGCGCCACCACCGCCGGCGCCACGCGCCCGTACAGGGCGATCAGGTGGTCGCGCACATGATGACTGTCGACGGCCTCGGCGGCGGCGCGGCCCGCGGCCCCCATCGAGGTCCTCAGCGCTGGATCGGCGGCGAGCGCGTCGATGGCCGCGGCGAGGGCCTCGACGCTCCCCGGTGTGTAGAAGCGGGCGGCCTCGGCCGGCACCAGCTCGCGGGCCAGCGGCAGGTCGGCGCAGATCATCGGGCGACCCGCGGCGAGGAACTCACCCACCCGCGCCAGCGACGTCATGCCGCGGTTGCGCGGCTCGTCGGTCAACGTCACCAGGCCGATGTCGGCGGCGGCGAGCACCTTGTGCAGATCGTCGTGGGCCACCGGCTCCTGGAACTCGACGCGCTCACCCAGCTTCAGCTCGGCGGCGCGCTCCTTCAGCGCGGGCGTCAGCTCGGGCGACGAGGGGCCCACCAGCGCCAGCCTCACCGGCGTCTGGGTCTTCGCCATCGCCTCGAGGAGCAGCCCGAGATCCTGGTGGCGGCCGTGGCTGCCCAGGTGGATCAGCCGCGCCGGCGCCCCGTCGGGCCGGCCCATCGCCTCGGGGACGTAGGGGGTGAGATCGACCGGCGCCCGCAGCACGTTGACGTGCGCCTCGGGCACGCCGAGCGAGACGCAGTGGGCCCTGGCCGTCTGGCTGCCGACCACCACGGCGTCGGCGTTCATCAGGCAGAACAGCTCCTGCCGTCGCGATCTCGCCAGCAGCCGCTTGTTCGCGCCCTCCGTCGGCAGCAGCGAGGGCAGGTCGCTCGAGGGGAACCGGAAGGCCCCGTAGACGAGCTTGTAGCCAAAGTCGCCGCGCCGCTCGCACAGCGGGTACCCGCTCACCGGGTCGAAGAAGTGCACCAGCACGTACTCTTCGCTCTCGAGCTGGCGGCGCACCGCGCGGTCGAAGGCCTCCATGCGAGAGCGCAGGTCACCGCTGCCGACGGGCACCCGGAGCAGCCGCGCCCCGTGGTAGCGCTCGATGTGCGAGTGGTCTGGCGTCTTCACCGACAACACCACCACCTGGTAGTGATCGACGAGGCCCTTGAGGTACTCGGTGATTCGACGCGACGTCGCGTGTGGTGCTGGCACCACGTCGAAGCAGCAGAACAGCACTCGCGGCAGCTCGCTCAAAACCGGAGCGATGATGGCACGTTGACCACCACAGCCCCGAGTGAGAAACGCACCGGGAATGACTGGGCGCGCCTACACCATGCGAGAGCTCTTGACGCGGGCGCGAGAACGGTTCGGCGCCGAAGCTGGCCGCTACAAGACGCGACAGGAGCTGCTGGTGGCGCTCGGGCTGGGCGAAGCGGCCCCTCCTTCGGCGACCAAGCCGCCGCCCGGCCCGCGTCCGCCTCCAGCGCCGCCCCTGGTGGTCAAGGCCTTCTTCCTGCCGCCGGAAAAGCCCTGACGGCCCCGAGCGCCACCCAAGGTACAGTCCGCGCGTGGCACGGCTCAACAAACGCAAGGCCTCGGCGCTCCTCGATCAGGCGCGGCTGCTCGTCAGCACCGGCGCCCACGCGCGGGCCCTCGAGGTGCTCGAGCCGGTGATCGAGGAGGCGGTGCTCCCCGGCGCCGAGGCGCACGCGCTGTACGCCGAGTGCCTCGAGCTGCTGGGGCGGCGGGTCGAGGGGCGCGCGTTCCTCGAGAAGGCCCTTTCCAGGTTCCCCGACGACCCGTCGTTGATGGTCCGCCTGGGGGCGCTGCTCCTGCACGCCAACGAGTCGGCGCGCGCGGTCGAGCTGATGTCGCGGGTGCGCAACCAGATGCGCCGCGACCCCACCTTCCTCACGCACTACGCCGCCGGCCTGCTCAAGCTGGGGCGCATCGACGAGGCCGAGACGACGCTGGCGGCCGCGCTCCTGACGGGCGGGGGGGACGACACGCGGCTGGTGCTGGCGCTGGCCCGGGCGCAGCGGGGAGACGCGCGCGGGGCCGAGACGATCGCCGTGCAGATCGGCACCTCGTCGAAAGAGGCGACGATTCGCTCCGCCGCGCGGGCCATCGAGGCCGACTGTCGGCTGATGCAGGGCGACTTCCGCGGGGCGGTGGAGCGGTTCCGCGCGCTCGACGCCGACGGCCAGCTCGAGGCCGACCACCTGCCCCACGCGGCGCTCGCGGCCCAGCTCAACGGAGAAGAGGCCCTCGCGACGGCCTTCATCCAGCGCCGCGGCGACACGGGCAGCGCGGAGGATCGGCTGCTCTTCGCGCAGGTCTACCTGAGCCGCGGGCGCGCCGCCGAGGCCCTGGCCGAGCTCGACCGCGCGGACCGCTCGGTCGGCGAGCGGCTCCCCGGCTACGACTTCGAGCGCCTCGTCTCTCGCGCCCGCGCCATGCGCCTGCTGGGGCGGCCCGACGAGGCGCAAGCGCTGCTTCACGAGGCGCGGGCGATGCCCGAGGCCGAGCTGAAGCTGCTGGGCGCGCGGGTGTGGCTCGAGCTGGGCCACCTGAGCGCCGAGCGCGGCGACTTCGACCTCGCCGACGCGTCGTTCGCCCGCGCGCTCGAGCTCGACCCAAACGACGCCGAGGCGGCGTCGGCGCGTCAGTCGTCGTCGCGGCGCGTCGCGTGGAAGCAGGAGCTCAAGGCCTCGTCCGAGGCGCGCATCGCGGCGGCGCGCTCCGAGGCCGAGGCCATGAAGCGGCGCTTCCTGGCCCGCGAGGGCGAGCTCGACGCCATGCGGCAGGAGCTGCAGCGCCTCAAGCACCAGTCCGCCGACGCCGAGGCCCGCGCGAGGAGCCTGGAGCGTGACGCAAGGCGCGTGAAGGACGAGCAGGCCCTGCGCCTGCGCGAAGAGCTCGAGGCGCGTGAGCGTGACAGCGACGAGAAGGCGCGCGCGATCGTGGACGAGGGGCTGGGGAGCGTCGCCGCGAAGTGCCCCGAGACGCTCCTGCGCATGGTGCTGGTGGCCGAGCGCACGTACCAGAAGGGGCTGTACTCCGAGCTGCCCGCCGCCGCGGTCGCGGTGCTCTTCTCGGGCGCCCTCGAGCGCGCGCTCTTCATGCTGTTGGTGCAGCGCTTCGACACCTGGCTGGAGCGGGAGGGGCGCCGCGAGGCCTTCTTGAACGGGGCCGTGCGGGAGCGCCGAGGCCGCCGCGCCGAGTACTTCGATCGGTTCGTCGAGGCCTTCGATCGTTCGCTCGAGGCGAAGGCGCCCTCGCTGGGCGAGGTGGCCCGGGCGCTGACGCGGCGGCACGACGGCCCGTTGGCCGACTTCGCGAAGTTCCTGTCGCTCGAGGCCGGCCTCTCGGAGCCCTTCGTCGACTCACTCGCCGGCTTCGTGCAGACCGCCAAGGAGCGCCTGCGCGACCCCGTCGCCCACGGCCTGGCCATCGATCTGAGCTGGGACGAGCTGAAGGGCTTTCGAGAGGCGTTCCTGCTGCGCTTCGAAGGTGGGCCGGGCGTGCTGGCGCGGCTGCTGGGCGCGCCGTGACGGCCCCGCGGGCGTTGATCCTGCTGCCCGGCTTCAACGGCGCGGCGCGACAGCCGATCCTGGTGAAGGTGGCGGCGGCGGCGGGGCCGGCGTACACGCCGCAGTTCCCCGGCCTGCCGCGCGGGCGGCCATCTGAAGGGTTCGAGCGCGAGCTGGCGCACCTGGCGGCGCAGGTGCCGGGCCGGAGCGCGCCGGCGCTGGTGGGGCGCTCCTTCGGCGGGCGGGTCGCGCTGCGGTACGCGCGCCTGCGCCGCGTGCGCGCCGTCGTCCTGCTGGGCTTTCCGGTTCGGCCGCCGGGGCGTCCGCGCCCCGACGACGAGGGGGCCCTGCTCGCCGTTCGGGTGCCCACGCTGATCGTGCAGGGCGACGTCGACGACAGAGGGCCGCTCGAGGTGCTGCGCCCGCTGGTGGCGAAGAACGACGCCCTCGAGCTGGTGGTGATCGAGGGCGCGGGCCACGCCTTCGGCCGCCACGAGCCACGCGCGGTCGAGGCGGCGGCGGCGTTCCTGCGGCGGGCGTCACGCTAGACCGCGCCCGCGCTCCCACGGCATAAGGCCGGGCATGCTCACCATCTTCACCGCGGCGGCGCTCACGGCGCTGCCGGCGCTCAAGCCACTCCAGCCGCCGCTCGCGGTCTTCACCGTCGAGGTGCTCAAGGGCGACGGGCCCGCCGAGGGCGGCGACCGGTTGATCACCTACGCAGGCCCTGAGTGTTCGACGCGGTCGGTCTCGAGCCTGCGCGCCATGGGGGCCGCCCTCACCATGCTCGAGCGCGTTCAGCAGTGGCTCGAGCAGAACCCGGGCGCCGAGGCGAAGCTCTTCAAGAAGGGCACGCTCGCCGCGGCCATGAAGCACGCCAGCCAGGGCGCCTTCACCGGCCTCGCGCCGTGCCGCGCGCCGTCGCTGGTGGACGGGTGGAAGTGGCCCGCGACCGATCTCGGCAAGCTGTGCCCGGCGAAGCAGCCGGGGCCGTCGTCTCAGGTGTGGTTGGCGGTGAAGAGCCAGCCCTCGTCGGCCCTCAGCGTCACCGCCGCCTCGACCCCCTGCCAGCCGCGGCTGTCGATCGCGCTCTTCGACCCGAAGGGGAGGGCCCGCGCGGTGCTCCACGCAGACTTCGGCGGCGTGATGTCAGCGGTGCTGCTGGGCGATCGCTGCCAGGTGGAGTTCACCTACGACCCCGACGTCGAGGCCTTTCAGGCCCAGTGGAAGTCCTGCAAAGGCTGACGACTTCGGGTACAGGCTCGTGCGCCATGAGCACTGCGCCGATTCTCGAGGTCGACATCAGCCACCCGCAGCCGCGCATCGTGGAGCGCGCCGCGAAGGTGCTCGAGGACGGCGGCCTCATCGCCTACCCGACCGACACGTACTACGGCATCGGGTGCGATCTCGCCTCGCGCAAGGCCATCGATCGCCTCTACGGCGTGAAGGGCCGCGATCGGAAGAAGCCGCTGGCCTTCCTGTGCCCCGATCTCTCCGACGTCTCGAAGTACGCCATCGTCAGCAAGTTCGCCTACCGCACGATGAAGCAGCTCACCCCCGGGCCGTTCACCTTCGTGCTGACGGCGACGAAGCTGGTGCCCGACATGATGCAGACGAAGCAGCGGCAGGTCGGCATTCGGGTGCCCCAGGCGCCGCTGATGCTCGCCATCGCCTCGGCGCTCGGCCGGCCCATCGTCACCACCTCGGCCACCGATCTCGAGGGCGAGGTGCTGATCGACGCGAAGGACATCAAGGACAAGCTCGGAAACCGCCTCGACCTCATCCTCGACGGCGGGGTGCAGCACAACGAGCCCTCGACGGTGGTGTCGCTGTTCGACGATCAGCTCGAGGTGCTCCGGCAGGGCAAGGGCATCATCGTCGGCTGAAGCCTTGCCGGGGCGACCTGCGCTAGCCTGCCCGACCATGTGGCGCGCGCTCTGGGTGACGGCAGTGGTGGTGGGAACGGCGGGGTGCTCCGGCACGGTCAGCCCGCAGCCGGTTCAGGGCCGCACCACGGTGGCGCCCAGCGCGACCTACTTCTGGAAGGTGGGCACCTCGTCGCTCGAGTGGGGCGCGTGCGCCGACGCCGCCGACTTCAGGGCCAGCGTGTCGGCCCTGCCGGTCGGCATGAACAGCTTCCTCATCTACAAGACCGACGCCGACGCGAAGAAGGCGAAGGCGCAGAGCTGCAGCTCGCTCGACCCGGCCACCTGCACCGACTCGTCGAGCGGCATCGTGTTCGACATCTCGGGCACCGAGCTCGAGTACCGCCGGCCCCTGTTGAAAGAGGCGCTGCGCGTGCGCGACACCACCGGCATGGAGCGCGACAGCGCCTGCCAGCTCACCCAGCTCGAGACCTGGACCATGCGCGACAACGGCCAGACCTTCGAGCTCGAGGTCACCAACGCCCTGGGCCTGGTGGACGACACCATGCCCCCGACGGACGAGTGCGATCAGATCGAGAACAGCCTGATCGCCCGCTC
The DNA here is from genome assembly GCA_014879945.1 of Myxococcus sp. GTDB lineage: Bacteria > Myxococcota > Myxococcia > Myxococcales > Myxococcaceae > Xiheimicrobium. The sequence continues at coordinate 18,117 of JACSRE010000079.1, read as the reverse complement.
CGCGAACATGGCGGGCGTGCGGGGCTGCATCATCACCTTCAAGCTGGGCGGCGAGCTGCGCTGAGGCTCAGGCGCTGGTGAGCACCAGCTTCACCACCTCGGGCGGCGCGCCGATGCGCATCGGCGGCCCCACGAAGCCGCAGCCGCGCGAGGTGTACAGCCAGCTGTTGCCCTGCTTCGACAGGCCGGTGTTGCGCTCCTGCCACATCAGCGCGCCGACGATGGTGCCGGGGAAGAGCTGGCCGCCGTGGGTGTGCCCCGACAGCTGCAGGCCCACGTTCTTCGCCGAGACGGCCTCGAGGTTCGACGGCTGGTGGGCCAGCAGCACCGACGCGCGCGCGGGATCTCGGTCGGCGGTGGCCGCGTCGAGATCGTAGTCGCCCACGCCCATGCGGCCCCAGTCGTCGACACCCAGCAGATCGAACGAGCCGCCGGCGTCTCCGATGGTGACGCGGCGGTTGCGCAGCACCGTGAAGCCGAACTCGGGCAGCGCCGCCGACCAGCGCGCCCACCCCGAGTAGTAGTCGTGATTCCCCGAGCAGAAGTAGGTGCCGTGCCGCGAGCGCAGGTTGCGCAGCCGCGCCACGTAGCGGCCCAGCGACGCCGGTGAGCCGTCGACGAGGTCGCCCGTGATGGCCACCAGATCGGGCCTGGCGCGGTTGGCCTCGGTCACCAGCATGTCGAGGAACTTCTCCTGAATCACCGCGCCGACGTGAATGTCGGAGAGCTGCACGATGGTGAAGCCCTCGAGCGCCTTCGGCAGCCCCGGCAGTCGCACCGGCACTTCGGTGATCTCGGGCGGCGTCATCGCCCGGTAGACGCCGAAGGTGGTCAGGCCCCCGCCCACGCCGAGGGCGGTCGCGGCGCCCACGCGCGCGATGAAGCGGCGGCGCTCGGGGTCGACGACGGCCGGCGTGGCGGGCGCCACCACCGAGACGCTCTCGAGGGTCGGCACGCCGCTGCCCACGGCGCCGGCCGGCTGCCCGCTCGCGGCCCGGCGCTTCATCCACCACTTCACCGCCTCGAAGCCCACCAGCACCAGCAGCACGTTGAGCAGCAGGCCCCAGAAGATCAGCACCACCAGCGTGGCGGTGGAGGGCGGGTTCCCGTCGGCGCCCCACCAGCGCAGGAGCGGCACCGCGGCGTAGGTGGCGATCAACACCGCGCTCAGCCCGCGCTTGACCCACGGGTTGGTGGTGACGTCGCTGACGAGGCGCTTGAAGAGGAAGAGGTTGAGCCCGCCGAAGACGAGGAGGCTGACCAACCCGATGGCGATTCGAAGACCCAGCATGGGGCGAACCTAACCAACCGGGAGCGCCTCCGCTTCCCGCGGACCTGCTCTTTGCGAGACTTCACACGGCGGCCGGTCGGCCGCGCGCCGCCAGGGTCGCCGCCACCGCGAGCCCGATGATCAGCCCGAAGAGAACCGAGCCGACGAGGTCGATGGCCTCGGCCGGCGCGCGCGGGGCCACCGTCGCCCACACGGCGGTCGCCAGGTCGAAGTGCTTCGTCTCTCGCCAGGCCTTGAGGGCGGTCAGGGTCGAGGCGCCGACGACGGCCACGACGGTGGCCAGCAGCGAGGCGCCCAGCCCCCGGCGCCACAACACCGCCGGCGCCCACGGCGGGCCACGCTCGATGGGCTTGACGTCGTCGGCCGACAGCTCGATCACCGTCGGGCTCGAGAAGGGCGCGAAGCGGTGCAGCATCAGGAGCCCGGGGAGCGCCGCTGGGATCGAGAGGAGGAAGAAGACGCTCCACCCCAGCGCGTCGGCCAGGGCCCCGGCCGGCGGTCCCGTCAGGGTGCGCCCCAGGCCGAACAGGCTCGACAGCAGCGCGTACTGGGTCGCCGAGAAGCGCTTCTCGGTGAGCTTCAACATCAGGAACGAGAAGGCCGCGGTGCCCAGGCCTCCGGTGAAGTTCTCGAGGCTGACCGCGACGTACAGCAACGTTCGATCGACGGGTGACGCCGCCACCACCGCGTAGCCGACGTTGGTGAGCCCCTGGATGACGCCGAAGATCCACAGCGCCTTCGGCACGGTGAGGCGCTCGGTCAGCACCCCGCCGATGACGGTGCCGAGCGCGATCGAGATGAGGGTGGCGGTGCCGCTGCCGACGCCCACGTCCCACGCGTCGTAGCCGTGCTGCTGGAGGAACGGCCGAATGAGCGCGCTCGCGAGGTTGTCGGCCAGCTTGTAGAGAAAGAGGAAGGCGGCGATCTCGAGGGCCCGCGGGCGCGAGAGGAAGCCGACGAAGGGCTCCCACACGGCTGCCCGGAGCGAGGTCGGGGGCGCGGGCTGGGTGAGCGGCTCCGGCGCGAGCAGCGTGACGGGGAGGAGCGCGAGGAAGAGCGCGCCCAGGGCCCACAGGGTGACGTCCCAGCCCCAGATCGGCCCCAGCGAGATGGCGGCGTTGCCCGAGATCCACATCGCGACGCGGTACATCGCAGTGCGCGCGCCGGCCGCGGGGCCGAGCTCGCCCTCGCGCAGCACCTCGACGGTGTAGGCGTCGACCGCGATGTCCTGGGTCGCCGAGACGAACGAGATGGCCAGCAGCAGCGCCGAGATGGTGCCGACGGTGGGCGAGGTGGCGACCGAGGCCAGGCCCCCGAACGACGCCGCCAGCCCGAGCTGGGTGACGAAGATCCACCCGCGCTTGCGGCCGAGCAGCGGCGGCCACACCCGGTCCATCAGCGGCGCCCAGACGAACTTGAACGAGTAGGGCGCCTGGGCCAGCGTGATCAGCCCGACGGTCTTGATGTCGACGCCGGCGGCCGCCATCCACGTCGGCACCGAGAGCCAGACGAGGCCCAGCGGCAGGCCAGAAGAGAGCGAGAGGAGCGCGACCGCGCCCACGCGCCAGCTCTTGAATGGCAGGAGGAGCGATGGGCGCTGCGCTTGTTCGGCCACGGGCGCGGAGTGTGACACGGCCCCTCAGCGCACCAAGAACGAAGGGCGCTCCGGGGCCAGAGGTCGACGGAGGGCCTGGCGACGCGCGCCAGCCCTCCAGGCTTCACTTGATGAACTTCGTCACCGCCACCGGCTTCGAGGTGTCGACCTCGATGGTGTTGTGCGGCAGCCCCAGCGCGACCAGCCCCTCGCCGATGCGGGTGTGCTTCTCCATGTGCTGGTGATCGGGCGCCTCTGAGGAGCCGCGCTTGTACCAGGGGTCGGAGGGGTGGGTGACGGCCGGGCCGACCAGCAGCCGGGGGATGTCGTAGACGAAGCCCTGGCGCGTGTACTCGCTGGGCGTGTGCGTGTACGTGTCCATGCGGATCGCGTCTTTGGGGCACGCGTCAACGCAGAGCCCGCAGACGATGCAGCGCAGCTCGTCGATCACGAACGTCTTGGGGAACTTCTCGATCACCCGCGACTCGGCCGCGTCGTCAGCGGGGTCGTACTCGTCGGCCTCGATGTAGATGCACTGCGCCGGGCAGATGGTCGCGCACATGTAGCAGGCGACGCAGCGGGGCTTGCCGTCTTCGCGAGGCACCAGGCGGTGCAGGCCGCGGTAGCCGGGCGGGTAGGGCACCTTCTCTTCGGGGTACTGCACCGTGCTGATCGTCGACAGCCCTGTGCGGTCCACCACCTCGGGGTTCGGGTCTCGCTCGCCGAAGAGGTTTCGCAAGAAGTGCTTCGTCGTGATCGCCAGGCCCTTGAGCAGCTCAGGGATGTAGGCGGTCTCGCGAATGTCCCTCTCGATCAGCTCGCGCTTCTCTTGAACGGCTGCGTGGGCGTGTCCGTGCGTGATGTTCGCCATGTGCCTTGCTCAGTGCCCGCTGTGGCCGGCCGACAGCGCCGGGGCTGGAGTCGCGTGGTCGTCGTGGCCGTGGCCGCCGTGGTGCTCGGCCTCTGCCTGCTCACGACGCACCTGCCGGGGCGGCGTCAGCGTCAGCATCGCGATCGCGACGATCTCGAGCAGCCCGGCGATGGCCAGCGCCTTGAGCGACGGGTCCCACAAGATGAGGGCCGTCGAGACGAAGAGGTTCACCAGGCCCAGCGGGAGGAGGATCTTCCAGCCCAGCGTCTGGATCTGATCGTACCGGAAGCGGGGGAACGTCCACCGGATGACGAGCTGCAGGTAGCAGAGCAGCACGACCTTCACCCAGAAGATGGTGCCGAAGACGGCGCCCAGCAGAATCGGGAAGTCCTTCATCACCTGCAGGTTGGTGAGCCACTCGTTGCCGAAGGGCAGCGACCAGCCGCCGAAGAAGATGGCCGCCAGCACGCCCGAGAGCACCACCACCTCGACGAACTCCGAGATCATGAAGAGGCCGAACTGCATGCCCGAGTACTCGAGGAAGTAGCCGACGATCTCCGACTCGCCTTCAGGGGAGTCGAAGGGCGCGCGCTTGGTCTCGGCGAAGGCCGCCGCGAAGAAGAGCAAGAAGCCGATCGGCTGGAGGAAGATGCCCCACTGGGGCAGGCCGATGTCGAAGCCCCCGGCGCGGAAGGACCAGAGGTACTTCGCCTGCATCGCCGCCATGCCGTCGTCACCGGCCAGCCGCACCGTTGAGAACGCCGCCATCATGCCCACCAGCGACAGGCCCAGGGCGACCTCGTAGCTGACCATCTGTGACGACGCCCGCACGCCGCCGAGCAGCGCGAACTTGTTGTTCGACGACCAGCCGGCCAGCGAGGTGCCGTAGACCGCGAGCGACGCGATCGCGAAGAGCATCAACAGGCCCGAGTCGGGGTTGGTCGGCGACATCATGACGGTCGAGGTGTACCCGCCCACCGCCGCCGGCAGCGTGATGGTCAGGGTCGGGCCCGACGGGACGATCAGGAACAGCGCGAAGGCCGGGGCGAACGCCAGCATCGGCGCCAGCGCGAAGAGGAACCGGTTCGCCGACGCGGGGCGGAAGGCCTCTTTCGTCAGCATCTTCACCACGTCGGTGGCGATGTGGGGCAGCCCCGCCAGGGCCATGTCCTTGATGATCGGCAGGCCGATGCGCGCGCGGTTGGGGCCGGTGCGGTCCTGCATGAAGGCCGACCACTTGCGCTCCGCCAGGGTCAGCAGCGTGGCGATGACCATCACCATCACCAGCATCATGAGGACGATCTGAACGAGGTGGCCGCCTCCCGAGATGCCGAGCTTCTCTTGAACGAGGCCCTCGACGAGCGCGCCGCCCGCGTAGCCGAGCGCGCTGACGGTGAAGAGACCGCCGAGGATGAGGAAGACACCAGTGAAGACGACGCCGAGACGCATGGGTCAGGTCCCCGAGGGAAGAGTGAGGCCGCGAAGGTTGGGTACGCCCTGCTCACGCCAGCCGGGCGGGCGGCCGTCAGAGCCCGCCGCCATGGTCGAGATGCCGGGGCGGGTCTGGTTGATGGGCGCGTGCTTGTCCCAGGCGTAGTCCTTGAGCTCGGGCACCGCGCCCGAGAGGCTCTTGAAGACCTCGCGCGACGAGGCGGCCTTCAGCTCGAGGCCCAGCTCCTTCGCCAGGCTGGCGGCGCACTTCCACAGCGGGTGCGAGTCGCCCTTGGGCGGGTAGGCGCGGCGCACGCGCTGGGTGATGCCGGCCTCCTGGGTGAAGGTGCCCTCGTCTTCCACGTGGGCCGACGCGCCGATGACGACGTGGGCTGCGGCGGTGACGGCGTTCTCGTTGGTGGCGATGGCCGCGAAGGTCTCGACGCCCGAGAGGCGCTTGACGAACACCTCCTGGTCCTCGGGCACGTCGGCGCCCAGCGCCAGCAGCGTCTTGACGGCGCCCTTGTCGAGCGCGGCGGTGAGCTCGGCGAACGGCTTGAGCTCGACGCCGAAGCCCCTGGCGATCCACTCCAGGCCCTTGCGGTTGGGGTTCTTGTCGGCGGTGACGAGGAGCTTGTCGGCCTGCCCCTGCGGCCGGCCGGTGACGTAGACGGCCTTCACCGCGAGGCCGTCACGCACGAAGGCGAGCGCGGCCATCAGATCTTCGTTCGAGAAGGTGGGGGCGATCGCCACCGTCACCTGCGCGCCCTTGAGCTTCTGACCCAGGAGCTTCACCGCGTCGGCGAAGTGCGTCTCTTTGGCCTCGGCGCCGCGGCCCACCAGCGACTGCTGCATGCGCTTCTGGTTGAGCAGCTTGTACGAGAGCCGGCCCTGGTCGCACATCCACGACTTGTTGATGGCCTCGTTCTCACGCGGCCGGAACCGGTAGGTGTCCTGGCCCATGAAGTCGACGTTGATGCTGCAGCCGCGGGAGCAGCCGGTGCAGACGCTGGGCGCCGCCGAGAGGAACCAGGCCCGCGCGCGGAAGCGGAAGTCGCGGTTGAGCAGCGCGCCCACCGGGCAGAGATCGACGATGTTGCCCGAGTAGTTCGAGTCGAGCTTGCCGAAGTGGGGCGCGACGTCGACGACCTCGTGGGAGCCGCGGCCGAACACGCCCAGCTGCGGCTCCTGAACCACCTCTTCCATGAAGCGCACGCAGCGGGTGCACAGCACGCACCGCTCCTGGTCGATCACCACCAGGTCGCCCAGCACCTTGCGCTTGTTGCGGAGGATCTTCGGGCCGTCGAGCCGCGACGGCTTGAAGTCGTACCGCATGTAGTAGTCCTGCAGCTTGCACTCGCCGGCCTGGTCGCAGATCGAGCAGTCCACCGGGTGGTTGAGGAGCAGGAACTCCATCACCGACTTCTGCTGGGCCTTCACCTTGTCGGTGTTCGTCTTGACGACGAGGCCCTCGCCGATGCCGTGCTGGCACGCGGGCACCAGCTTGGGCGAGTTCGACGCCTCGACCAGGCACATGCGGCAGTTGGCCGCCACCGACAGGCGCGGGTGGTAGCAGTAGTAGGGAATCTCGCTGCCGGCGGCCTTGGCGGCCTCGATCAGGTTGGTGCCCGGCTTCACGACGATCTCGCGACCGTCGACCGTCATCGTCACCATGCCCGGGTTCTTCGGAGGCGGCGGCCCGGGAGGCGGCGCGGGCTTCGGTGCCTCGACCTTCTTGTCGTCACTCACTGCTCGACCTCCCCGCCGATCATGTTGATGGTGTCGAAGGTGGGAATGAGGTCTGCCAGCATTCGCCCTTCGCACATGCGCGCCAGCCCGCTGAGGATCTGGAAGCCCGGCGCGCGCACGTGGCACTTGTACGGGCGGCCCGAGCCGTCGCTCTTGAGGTACCAGCCCAGCTCGCCGTTGGCCGACTCGGTGGCGTGGTAGATCTCACCGACCGGCACCGGCACGCCCTCCATCACCAGCTTGAAGTGCGCGATCACGCCCTCGATGGAGTTGTAGACGTCTTCTTTCGGCGGCAGCGCGATGCGCCAGTCGTCGACCATCACCGGGCCCGCCGGCAGGTCCTTGAAGGCCTGGCGGATCATCTTGAGCGACTGGTGGATCTCGAGCACGCGCAGGTAGTAGCGATCGAAGTTGTCGCCGTTGTTTCCGAGCGGCACGCTGAAGTCGAGGCGATCGTAGACCCAGTACGGCCTGGCCTTGCGCACGTCGTAGTTGACGCCGTTGGCGCGCACGCAGGGGCCGGTGAAGCCGAAGTCGAGCGCGTCTTCGGTGGTGATGACGCCGGTGCCGCGCATGCGATCGGTGAAGATGCGGTTGCGGGTCAGGAGCTTGTCGGTCTCGTCGAGGTGCTCTTCGATCTTGATGAGGCTCTTGAGCACCTTCTCTTCCCAGCCGGCCGGCAGGTCGCGGTTGAGGCCGCCGATGCGCCCGTAGCTGGTGGTCAGGCGCGCGCCGGTCAGCTCGGTGACCCGGTCGGTGATCAGCTCGCGCGCTTCGATGGCGTAGAGGAAGGCCGAGAAGCCGCCGAGCTCGAGGCCGGCCGCGCCGATGGTGGTGAGGTGGCTGGCGATGCGGTGGAGCTCGGCCCCGATCACGCGAATGTACTGGGCCCGCTCGGGGATCTTCACGCCCATCAGCTCTTCGACGGCGGTGAGGTAGCCGAAGTTGTTGGTGAGCGAGGCGACGTAGTCGAGCCGGTCGGTGTACGGCAGCACCTGCGTCCAGGTGACGTTCTCGCAGCTCTTCTGGAAGCCGCGGTGCAGGAAGCCGATCTCGGGGTCCATCTTCACGATGGTCTCACCGTCGAGCTCGATGCGCAGGCGCACGGTGCCGTGCGTCGCCGGGTGCGAGGGGCCCAGGTTCACCACCATGTTGCGCGTCTGCAGGTGGGCCTCGAGCTCGTCTTCGCTCGGGGTGGGGTCGTAATGCGCGTCGTGTGAGGCCATGAGTGTCTCGGAAGGAAGTGGAGGCGGAGGGCGTCGAATCAGTCAGCGACGCCGTTGGTGCCGGGGCCGCGGAAGAGGTCCTTCAGCGGGCGCTCGGGCATCAGCCCCTGCCGACCGCGCAGCGGGTAGTCCTTGCGGAGCGCGTGGCCCTTGAACTCTTCGTACATGAGCAGGCGCCGCAGGTCGCCGTGCCCCTTGAAGGACACGCCGTAGAAGTCCCACACGAAGCGCTCGCCCCAGTTGGCGCCCTGGTAGACGCCGCGAATCGAGTGCACCTCGTCGCCCTCGTTGACGCGCACCTTCAGCCGCGCCAGCTCGTTCCGCTCCACGCTGCGCAGGAAATAGAGCACCTCGAAGCGCGGGTCCTGCTCCTCGGCGGGCAGGTGCAGGCGATCGACCGCGTCCATCGAGATGAACATGCGAAAGCCGAGGCGCTCCTTGAGGAGCTTCGCGACGTGGGGGATCTGCTCGGGTTTGATGACGCCCCAGGCGTCGCCGGCGCGATCGACGTAGCGCTCGACGAGGGCCTCAGGCAGTTGCTGGTGAATCTGGTCCAGCGCGAAGGTGCTCACGTGGTGGAAGCTCCGGCGGGGGGAGTGCGTAGAACGCGCCGTGATATAGGGACGCGCTCCCCGCCGGTCAACGTGAATTCCTCCGGTGGAATCGGCGCTTAGCGCCGATGATGGGCGTGGTTACCAGCCCTGCGTGCCCGGCAGCGCCAGACCGCCGGCCGCCTTGGCGATCTGGCCGCCCGAGTAGGTGCCGGTCAGCTCGACGCCCATGCCCACGCCGACCGCCGCGTAGGCCTTCGCCTTGAACTTGCCGTTGCCGGCCTCGAACTCGGCGCCCGCCATCGCCCCCGCGGCGGCCGTCAGCTTCAGCTCGCCGCCGAGCACCTTCTTGCCGTTGACGCTGACGTCGAGCGAGCCCGAGAGCGAGCCCCGGGCGCCGGCGAAGCCCTCGGCGCCGGCCTGGAGCGAGACGCCGTCCTTGCCCACGTGGAGGCGGAGCTTGACCTCGCCGTTGATGCCCACCTGCGCGTCGGCGCCCAGCTTCACCTTCACGGCGACCTCTTCGCCGTTCACCTTCACCTTGAACTCGCGCTCGATCGACGCGCCGGCCTTGAGCAGGTTGGCGTCGACCTTGAGGTTGACGTCGACGTCGAGGCCCCAGCCGTTCTTGCGCGCCGACATGCCGCCGGTCATCTCGAACGAGGGGCCGTTGACGTACGTCTCGGCCTTCACGCCGTAGCCCAGCTGCGTCTCTTTCGGGGCGCTCAGGTCGCCGGCGCCCATGAGGCGGGTCTTCCCGTCGGCGCCCTTGGTGCCGAACTCCTTCTCGTAGAGGGGCATCGCGCGGATGTCCTTCGAGATGGTGGGCTTCTGGGTCTTGGTGGTGCCCGAGCCCTTGTGCATCTCCTGCTCGGGCCCCGTCACGCCCTTCTTGTTCGTGTAGGCCTTCGACTGGGTGGTGACGGTCTCTTTGTCGTTGGTCGTCGTGCGCGTGATGTCGGTGCGCTTGGCGTTGTTGGGGTTGGTCTTGAACTCCCAACCCTTCTCGGTCTGCTTCGAGACCGAGCCGATCGAGGCGTTCTGCTTCCCGATGGGCGTGGGCGCCCCGAGCGACCCGGTGGTGCCCTTCATCTTCGCGGTCGTGTTGGCGATGGTGGTGGGGCGGTAGCCGGTGGTGCGCGTGGTCATGGTGGGGGATCCCTGAAGTGTGGAGACGGGGGATTGTCTCAGGTTCTGAGGAGAAGTTGTCCTCTGCCGTGGGCGGGCGTCAAGCGGCCGAAATCACTGAACCCCGACGACCTCGCCGGCCTCGGTGAGATCGAGGTTGTAGGCCGCGGGCACCTTCGGCAGCCCGGGCATGGTGAGGATCTCGCCGGTGAGCGCCAGCAAGAACCCAGCGCCGGCCGACGCGCGCACCTGGCGAATGGTGATGGTGAAGCCCTGGGGCGCTCCTTGCTTCGTCGGGTCGTCGGACAGCGAGAGGTGCGTCTTGGCCATGCAGACGGGCAGGCCGCCGAGGCCCCAGCCCTCGAGGCGCGCGAGATCTTTCCTGGCGTCGGCGGTGAGCTCGATGTCCTGGGCGCCGTAGACGGTGCGGGCGATGGCGCGCACCTTCTCTTCGAACGGCGCTTCGGCGGGGTAGGTGAAGCGCGGCTGAGGGGCCGGGGCCTCGAGCGCTTCGGTCACCAGGGCCGCCAGCGCTTCGCTGCCCCTGCCACCCTCGAGGAAGCCGGAGTTGCGCGCCACCTTCACGCCTTCGGAGCGCACCAACCGCTCGACGAGCGCGAGCTCCTCCTCGGTGTCTTGCGAGAAGACGTTGAGCGCCACGATGGGCGTCAGCCCGAAGCTCATGATGGCCTTGATGTGTCGGGCGACGTTGCCGAAGCCCTTCTCGATCGACTCCAGCCCGGGCTGATCGCCGCCGTGGAACCGCAGGGCGCGCGCGGTCGCGACCAGCACCACGGCGTGAGGCCAGAGCCCCGACATGCGGCACTTCAGATCGAGGAACTTCTCGCCGCCGAGATCGAACGCGAAGCCGGCCTCGGTGACGACGACGTCGGCCAGCGAGAGCGCCGCGCGGGTGGCCATCACCGAGTTGCACCCGTGGGCGATGTTGGCGAACGGCCCGCCGTGCACCAGCGCCGGAACGCCCTCGGTGGTCTGCGCGAGGTTGGGGAGCAGGGCGTCTCCGAGCAGCGCCGCCATCGAGCCGACCGCGTTGAGATCGCCCGCGGTGATCGGCTTTCCATCCATCCCCACGCCGACGATCAGCCGGCTCAGGCGCTTCTTCAGATCGGCCACCCCGTCGGCGAGGCAGAGCGTCGCCATGATCTCGGAGGCCGCGGTGATGTCGAACCCGTCTTCGCGCGGCACCCCGCTGGCCGGGCCGCCGAGGCCGATGACCGTGTTGCGGAGGAACCGATCGTTCATGTCGATGCAGCGTCGCCACGTCACCTGCTTGAAGCGGCGCTGATCGAAGTTGATGGCGTTGTCGACGAGGGCCGCGAGCAGGTTGTTGGCCGCGGTGATGGCGTGGAGATCGCCGGTGCAGTGCAGGTTGATGCGGGCGCTGGGCTCCATGCTCGCTTTCCCGCCGCCGGTGCCGCCGCCCTTCGCGCCGAAGACCGGCCCCAGCGAGGGCTCGCGCAGCGCGGCCATGGTCCTGGTGCCTCGGCGCGCCAGGCCCTGCACCAGGCCGATGGTGGTCGTCGTCTTGCCCTCGCCGTACCTGGTCGGCGTCATCGCCGACACCAGCACCAGCTTCCCGCGCCCCTGCTGCTGCTGGAGCCTGGCCATCGTCTTCCACGACAGCTTCGCCAGGTGGGGCCCGTGGAAGAGCAGGTCGTCACCAGAGAGATCGAGGCGGCGCGCGACGTCGGCGATCGGGAGCATGGGCGCTTCAGAGAGCAGTCCTGCGCAGGCGTCAAGCAGAGGGCACACGCGCCTTCCCACCTTTCGAGAAGTGCAAACCGAAGCGGGCCGCCTGCCGATGACTCGCCATGACGCGCGTGACGTTCGTGGTGCTGGCGGTCGTGGCCACAGGCTGCCTGGGGCTCGCAGACGGGGTGATCGACGACCGTTCCGACGCCGGGCCTGCGCTCAGCGGAGGAGGGAGCGCCTCGGGGACGGGAGGCGGCGGCGCCTCGGGAGGAGCGGCTCCCAGCGCCGGTGGCTCGGCCGCGCGTGGGGCGCCCGATGCGGGGAGACCGGGGACGGACGCGGGCGTGACGTTCGACGCCGGCGCGGCGGTCGATGCCGGGGCGGACCCCTGCGCGACGGTGCGCTGCAGCGCCAACGCGTCGTGCCGCACGACCCCGACGCGCTGCGAGTGCAACCCGGGCTTCGTCGCCGATGGCGGGTCCTGCTTCGCTGGAGATCCGGGAGTGCCCGCCTTGCGCTCCGAGGCGCAGGTGTGCGCCGGTTACGCCGAGGGGTACCGCAGCCGCGTCACCGGGGCGGACTTCATCGCCGGCCCGTCGATGTGTGACGTCGGCACCCTCACGCGGGCCGCCATCGACGACGCCCTCGCGCGGCTGAACTTCCACCGCTGGCTGGCGGGCCTGGGGCCGGTCAACGACAGCGCCGCCCAGAACGCCAACGCCCAGGCCTGCAGCGTGATCTCGGCGTGGAACCCCGCCGGCGTCGCGGCCCACTCGCCCCAGCCTTCGGCCACCTGCTACTCGGCGCAGGGCGCGGCGGGGGCGGGCTCCAGCAACATCGCCTGGGGCAGCGCCGACGCGGCCGACGCCGTCGACCAGTGGATGATCGACCGCGGCAACGACACCACCTTCGGCCACCGGCGCTGGTTCCTCTACCCCTCGCTCGATGACGTCGGCCTCGGCTTCTTCCGCGGCGGCAACAACTATGGCTCGGCCTCGTGCGCTGCCGTCTTCGGCGCGGGGAACATGGGCCCGAACCCGCCGTGGTTTCCCTTCCCCCCCGCGGGCTACTCGCCGATCTCCATCGCCCGGTGGACCTGGTCGGTGCACGGCGCCATTCCGCAGAGCGGCGCGACCGCGGTCGTCACCAGGCTGTCCGACAACGCCACGCTCCCGGTGCGGGTCGACGTGATGCAAGGCGGCTATGGGCGACTCGCGGCGGTGACGCTGGTTCGAATGGGGTGGGAGCCCGCCGCCGGCCAGCGGTACCGCGTGGTGCTCGACGGGCCCGCGGGGCCGCGGCGAGAGTGGGAGACCGCGCCGATCGCCTGTCCTTGAACCAGAACGGACGAACGCGGGGTAAGCTCTGGGCTCCTTTCGCTGGGAGCCTCCGTGATCCGACTCGTCTCGTCCTGCCTCTTCGTGGCGCTGGTTGCTGGCTGTCAGTGTGGCGGCGTACCTCCAGGGGGTGACGACGGGGGCGGTGGCGGCACCGCGACGGCCGGCGGCGACGCGACGGGTGGAGGCGCCAACTCGGGAGGCGGAGGCGCCAACGCGGGCGGGAGCGCTGGTGGGTCGGCGACCGGCGGAGGCGTCGGAGGTGGCAACGCGCTGGCCGACGGCGGCGTGTGCACGCCCGCGGGCCAGCCCTGTGACGCCGCGTCGAGCTGCTGCTCCGGCGGAACGTGCGTGGCGGGCCTCTGCCGCGCGCCGATGTTCTGCTCCCAGGCCGGCGTCGCCTGCACCTCGCCGAGCGACTGCTGCTCGAGTCGCTGCGCGAACGGCACCTGCGCGGCGCAGCAGTGCACGGCCACCGGCCAGGCCTGCGCGTCGGCCGCCGACTGCTGCACCGGCGTCTGCAACGGCACCTGCCAGGCGCTCCCGGGCGGCTCGTGCAAGGTGCTCGGCGACGGCTGCGGGGGCAACGGCGAGTGCTGCTCGTCGCTCTGCCGCGGCGGGGTCTGCCAGCGCGCGTATTCCTGCCAACCCAACGGCGACGTGTGCCGCGCCAACGACGAGTGCTGCGGCCTGCGGTGCTCAGCCAACCGTGACGGCGGGGTCGGCCGCTGCCAGTTCATCACCGGCATGGGCGCGGGCGGGTGTCTGCAAGAGGGCAACCCCTGCAGCGGTGGCTCCGGGTGCTGCTCGCGCAGCTGCTTCGACCCCGGCACGGGCGCGACGGTCTGTCTGCCCGCAGGCGGCTGTCGGCTCACCGGCACCTGGTGCACCAACGACGATCAGTGCTGCGGCGGCGGCGTCAACCCGAACGGCTCGGTCCAGTGCAACAACGGCCGCTGCGACAACGGCCAGGCGTGCAACGGGGTGGGCAACATCTGCGGCCGGGCGCGGCTGCCAGACGGCGGCTCGGTGATGATCAACGCCACGATGAACTGCTGCGGAGGCGACGACGCCTGCAAGCTCGACCGCTCGGGCATTCCGCGCTGCTTCGGCGGCCCCCCGGGCGGCATGTGCCCCTCGGGCTACACCGGCCAGGCCCCGTGCTGCATCGACACGGGCGCGGTCTGTCAGTTCCGCGATCAGTGCTGCAACGGGCAGCTGTGCCTGCCCGGCGATGGTGGCGTGCTCCGGTGCCAGGGCGTGTCGTGCGCCCAGGCGGGCGCGAGCTGTCAGAGCGACGCCAACTGCTGCGCGGGCACGGCGTGCGTCCAGAGCGTCTGTCGTCCGCCCGTGGCTGACGCCGGCGTGAGCGCCGACGGAGGCAGCGCGGCCGACGCGGGCGCCGTGGACGCGGGCACGCTCTGTCAGGCCAACGGCGCCGCCTGTCAGTTCTCGGTGCAGTGCTGCTCGCAGACCTGCACCAACGGCACCTGCGGCCCGGGCGTCACCTGCCAGGCGCTCGGCGGCACCTGCAGCGCCAACGCCGACTGCTGCTCCGGCACGACCTGCTCCATCCCCGCGGGCCAGCAGGTGGGCACCTGCAGCGCGGCCACCTGCGTGGCGCAGGGCCAGACCTGCACCGCGGGCGGGCTGTCGTGCTGCGCGGGCCTGGGCTGCTACGACCAGTCGTTCGCGCCCTGCACCGGCACGGGGGCCTGCTCCTGCCGCTTCGGCATTCAGTGACGGCGTGAGGGCAGGGCGCTAGGAGGACGGCCGCCATGGCCGAGCCCTTGACGCCCTTGATTCAGACGCTGCACGACAGCGTGATGGTGTTGGCCCCCGCCGGATGGACGGCGGTGGAGCTGCGCTTCGTGTCGACGCCGCAGGGGCTCAAGCTGGCCGAGCTCCAGACCCGGGGGGAGGGCGCCAAAGCGCCCAGGCCCAAGCCCGAGCTCCACATCGACCCGCGCGCCGAGGCGCAGCGCCTCTCGGAGGGCGTCACCGAGCTGGCCGAGCACCTCAAGGGCCGCTGGACCTCGGGCGTCGTCACCATCAACCGCACGCCTGAGTTCGCCGACTACAAGCTGCTGCGGCCCGACGGCACCCCCGCCTGGTTCACGCGCCTGCAGAAGGAGCACCTCGACTCGTTGTTGATGACCGACGCGCTCTTCGAGCTGATCGAGGGCTCCCAGCGGGCCTTCCACGATCTGCAGCTGGCCCTCGAGACGAAGCTGCGGCGCACCACCGGCTTCGTCTTCGATCCGCCGAGCGGCCAACTGATGCTGCACCAGGCCGAGGGCCCCGACCTCCACGCGCCGGTGCAGGTGATCGCCCAGTACTACCCCGACGCCTTCACCTGGGCCTGGGGCTGGGCCTACGAGCAGCGCGGCGCGCTGGTCGAGCACGTCAAGCGCATCTGCGCGCCCGAGGTGACGCAGCCCGGGCTCTCGGCGCTCTGGCGCTCCGAGTTCCACTGCGACGAGGGCTTCGCCTGGGCCGTCGCTGGCTCGATGGTGGTGAGCCTCGGCGCGCGCGGCGTCTTCCGGGCCGAGCTGCCCGACGACGCGGGCGTCGTCTTCTTTGCCCTGATGGCCGACCCCGTGAGCGCCAGCTGATTTGAGGGTTGCGTCGCTGTGGAGCGCGGTGTACCCGGCCCGCGAAACGCAGCACCTTCTTCGGAGAAAACACCATGGCCGTCGAACGCACCCTGTCGATCCTCAAGCCCGACGCCCTCGAGAAGGGCGCCATCGGCAAGATCATCTCCCGCTTCGAGCAGGCGAACCTGATCCCCATCGGCGTTCGTCTCCAGCACCTCTCGAAGGCCGAGGCCGAGGGCTTCTACGCGGTCCACAAGGAGCGCCCCTTCTTCAAGGACCTCGTCTCGTTCATGATGTCGGGCCCGGTGGTGGTGATGTGCCTGCAGGGCGAGAACGCCGTCGCGCGCAACCGCGAGCTGATGGGCGCCACCGACCCGAAGAAGGCCGACCCGGGCACCATCCGCGCCGACTTCGCGAAGTCCATCGACGCGAACACGGTGCACGGCTCCGACAGCCTCGAGAACGCGAAGAACGAGATCGCGTACTTCTTCCGTCAGACCGAGCTGTTCGAGTACTCGCACAAGAAGTGACCTGACCGCTCCGGCGCGTCAGATCGAGGGGCTCGGGCACACCGCCTGGGCCCCTCTTCTTGTGTGCGCTAGCCCGGGTCGTTGAAGTGGAAGGTCACCTGCTCGTTGCCGAACTGCACGACGTCGCCGTCGCTGACGACGTGCTTCATCACGCGCTCGCCGTTGAAGAAGGTGCCGTTCGACGACTCGAGGTCGGTGATCAACACCGTCTCTTCGTCGACGATGATCGAGGCGTGCTCGCGTGAGACGCGCGGCGAGGCGATGACGATCTCGCAGCGCGGGTCGCGGCCGACCGACATGCGCAGGCCCGACAGCTCGATGGTGGGGTGGCCGGCGCGCTGAACCCAGAGGCGACGACCGCTCGGGCGGACGATGGCGGTGCGCTCGGCGGGCTCCGGAGGGGCGTCATCGGCGGGCTCGTTCGTCTCGGGCCCCTGGTCCTTCGAGTCCGCATCTTCGTCCTCCTCCTCGCCGGCTTCGTCGTCGGCCGCGGGGGCGTCGTCGCCACGCGCCGGCGCGGGCTCGTCGCCTTCCTCGTCGCCGGCTGGGGGCGCTGCGTCGTCTTCGTCACCGGCCTCGTCGGCCCGGGCCGAAGGGAAGGGCGAGGCGACGTCGGGGCTCGAGGCCCACTCGAACGCCTCGAGGGTGGCCGCGATCTCGGGGAGCGCGAGCTCGGCGGCGTTGGCGGCGTCGATCTCGGCCGGGCTGGTGTCGAGCCACGCGAGGGTCGAGACCAGGCGCGCGTCGTCGAGCTCGGCCTCGTCGAAGCCGTCCTCGAGCGAGGTCTCTTCGGTCTTGAGCGCGAAGAGCCGCTGCCGCAGGGCCAGGGCCCGCCCCACCACGCTGGGCGAGCGCGGCTTGCTGGTGGCCGTCGGCAGCCCCACCGCGTCGAGGCCCGCCAGCCAGCACAGCCAGGTCAGTCGCGCCCACTCGTTGCGCGAAGAGCGCATGAGCTGGGGCACGCTGCGCGTCTGCCAGTCTTCGAGGGCGAGGGCCTCGTCGGGGCCGAGGCTGATCTTGCCGCGGGCCAACAGGGCGTCGACCGACGGTGGCAGCCACGAGGCCTCTTTCGGCGCGAGCGTCGCCAGGTGCGCCTGGAGCGCCTTCAGCCGCAGCGCCGTCTTCTGAATCGCGTTGCGGAAGTCGGCCAGCGTGCGCGCGGGCGCGGCGGCCTCGACCTCGAGCTCGATGCCCGCGATGGGGTCGGCGCCCGGCCAGAACCCGTACTCGGGGAAGAGCCCCTTGAGGTAGGTGGTGAGGAAGTCGGCCTGCTCCTCCGAGCGTTCGCGCAGCTCATCGGCGCAGACCCGCGCGGCGTCGGGGTTGCCCAGGCTCATCTCGATGAGGGCCTGGGTGTACGCGTAGAAGGCCCTGTCGGTCGGGTCGAGCGCCTTGGCGCAGCGAATGAGATCCCCCGCGGCCCTGGAGCTCGCGAACTGGTCTTGATCGATCGCCAGCTCCCGGAGGATCAACGCCGGGAAGGCGCCCTGCAGCAGCTCTTCGAGCAGGTAGGCGGCCTTGCGGGCCGGCGGCGCCCCGAAGCGGTTCATGTTGGAGAGGACGAGCGAGGCCTTCTGGGCGCGCTCCCTCGCGGCGCGCTCCTTTCTCACCAGCGTGTGCTGGGTGAGCCAGCCGGTCAGCGTCTGGAGGAGATCGCCGGCGCCGACGGCGCGCGCGAGGGCCAGCGTCGCCTCACCGAAGTGGCTGTCCTTCGCCAGCTCCTGGCTCAGCTGCTTCCAGGCCTTCGGCTCGCGGTCCTCGTCGGCCAGCACCCCCTCGACCCGCGCGTCGTCGATGGCCACGCCGAGCTCGAGGCGCTGGAGCAGGTTGCCGGTGGCGTCGAAGAGCTGCACCGGGCCGTGAAAGTCACGCCCCTGCACGGTGCCGCGCACGAGGGTGACGGCGGGGTCGGCGAGCACGTGGCGCGGCACCCTCCACTCCACCGCGCCGTTCTCGGGGAGCGCTTCGAGGCCGTCGTCGATCTCCTCGTCTTCGGGCGGCTCGGCCTCGTCGTCAGCGAGCGCGCCTGGCGGGGGCCCGGCCGATGGCGGGGTAGGCGCCGGCTCGGTCATCGGGGAGGGCGCGGCGAGGGCCTCGGG
>JACSRE010000394.1 GCA_014879945.1 Myxococcus sp. | reverse complement strand
AAAGATGCGGGTGTGATTGCCAAAATCGAAAAACATGAGGCGCTCGAAAATATCGAAGAAATCATCAATGTTTGTGAAGGCATCATGGTGGCGCGTGGCGATTTGGGTGTCGAAACCCCCGCAGAAGAAGTGCCATTTCATCAAAAACGGATTATCAAGCTATGCAACAAAGCCAGTAAACCCGTTATCACCGCCACGCAAATGTTGAGTTCTATGGTGGCTTCCCCCCGCCCCACCCGTGCCCGAGTTCACCGCGGCCGAGCTCTTTCGCGTCGCCACCGAAGCCCGCGCCCAGGGCCGCCGAATGGACGCGGAGCAGACCTACCGCGAGCTGGCCGCCCGCTTCCCGGCGTCTCCCGAAGCGAACGTGGCGCACGCGGTGATGGGCCGGCTGCTCCTCGACCTGAGCCGCCCTGCGGAGGCGTTGGTGGAGCTCGACGCCGCCCTCGCCTCGCCCGACACCTCGCTGCGCGAAGACGCCCTCGCCAACCGCGCGCTGGCCTTCGACGCCCTCGGAGATCTGCCCTCGGCGCGCACCGCCTGGGCGCGCCTGCTCACCGAATTCCCCAACTCCATTCACGGCAAGCGTGCCAGAGAGCGCCTCGAGGCCCTGCCCGCTCCGTGACCGCGCTCCGCTCGCCTGTGGTGGTGAAGGTGCTCGTGGCGAGCCTGTGGTGTTGCTCGTCGTTCGCCTGGGCGCAGGCGCGCTCGGTGGCCGTCTTGCGTGAGGTGAGGCCCGACGCGTCGCCCGCGCTCGAGGCGTCGCTGCGCGAGATGCTCGGCCGCCTCGACGTGAACCTCGACGCCTCGGCGGGCGATGGAGGCGTGCCAGCGCTCGCGGTGATCGACGTCGACTTCTCGAGCGGGCAGATCGTCGTCGACAGCCCCAGCCGGGCCGTCACCATCCGCCGAGCGCTCCCCGCGGCCGAGGCCGGCGACGTCGTCACCGAGACGGCCGCCACCTTGATCGCCGCGTCGATCGACGTGCTGCTCCACACCGACCCGCCGCGCGCCCCGTTCAGGGTCGCCCCTGCCGAGGCCCCGAAGGTCGAGGCGCCGCCGCCCCGCCCGCTCAGCGCCGTCGGGCTGGACCTCGGCGTCGGCCTGGGAGCGCGCCTGCTGGGCGGGAGCGCCTTCGTCGACTTCGGTGGCTCGGTGCATGCGCTCCTGTCGGTCCCGCTGGGCTCGCAGCTGCCCGGCGTGCTCGCGGCCGTCACCTTCCAGCCCGGGTTCGATCTCACCGGCGAGATGGTCTCGCTCCGCGGCAGCCTGCTGTCGGCCCGGCTGTTCGTTCAGCTCGAGCTGTTGCGCGGTCAGCTCGGGCGGCTCGAGGCCGGGGCAGGCGGCGGGCTCGATCGGTTCGCCTTCACCCCGCTGCAGCGTGAGGGCGAGCTGCTGCGCCCCACCGGTGAGCGTGTCGCGCTCGCCCCCATCGTCAGCGGCCTATTGACCTGGCGACTCCCCGTCGGCGAGAGCGTGCACCTCTTCACCACCCTGATGGTGGACGGCGATCTGCGGGCCGCGCCGCCGATGCCGCGCGCGGGCCAGGCCGGTCCGCCCGATCAGAACGACCCCCGCCCGTGGACCGTGCGCCCGATGCTGCAGATCGGCGTCTCGTTCGCGCCGCTGCGCGCCCGGGAGTGATCGCTTCTCGTCGCTGGTGATCACCCAACGGGAGCGAGAGGGCCGCGCCTCTCGCGCTCGAAAGGTGAACACACATGCCTCGTCAGTCGCTCCCGTTGGTTGGACTCCTCGCTGCCCTGCCCCTCCTCGCCGCCTGTGGAACCGACACGCTCGATGTCGCGACCGAGACCTCGGCGCTGATCACCGCCCAGTGTGACGCCCAGACCTCGCGCGCGGCCGTCGACGCGTGCTTCGAGACGTTCCGCACTTGCAAGGACGCCGCGGGCGCCGTCGAGGCCGACTGTCGCGCCGCGCTCGACACCTGCCTGCCCGAAGGCGTACCGCAGCGGGCGCGCCACGGTGGCGGCTGCCACGCCGACGGAGGCCGCCCCGAAGGTCGCCCGCCCCACGGGCCTCCGGGCGGCCCTGGCCTGTTCGGTCCGCCTCCGGGCGCTGACGGGGGCATGCGCGGGCCGGGCGCCGGTCGTCCGCCGCACGGTGGCCCCGGTCGTGGTGGCCCCCGTGGCTCGGTCGGCGTCGATGACGCCGCCGCCGAGGCCTGCCACACCACGGCGAGGGCCTGCGTCGAGGGGGGCGGCGATCGGCAGACCTGCGGCGACGCCGCGCGCACCTGCGTGCACGACGCCTTCGCCGCCGCCTTCGCCGCCCGCTGCGACGAGCTGACCGCCGCCTGCGCCGCCAACCCGCTGCCCGACTGCGAGGCCCTCACCCAGCGCTGCGCCGCCGGCCTCACCGAGCCCGAGGCTGGGGCCTGCGAGGCGCCTTGACGTGGTGCGCCGCGCCGCCTAAGCACCCCACTCCGTTTCACACTCGTCAGGAGTAGCTCCATGGCTCGCGTCACCGTCGAAGATGCGCTTCCCTACGTCGACAACCGCTTCGCCCTCGTCCTCCTCGCCGCCAAGCGCGCGCGTCAGCTGATGGCCGGCGCCCGCCCCCTGGTGGAGACCTCGAAGAACAAGTCGTGCGTGCTGTCGCTGCGCGAGGTGGCCACCGGCCGCGTGCGCTTCGACCGCGACGTTCGCCAGGCGCTGATGGGCCGCTACGACGCGCCCGCGGCCCGCAGCTAGGCCGACGTCTCATCGCTGGCAGGTCGACGCCTCCTCCGGTTCAACCGGCGGGGGCGTCGGCGTTTTCGGGCGCTGGCGACGGCAGCTGAATCGTCAGGCGGCCCGAGGCGAAGGCTGGCCGGGCTCCGACGACACCGGCCGCAGCGCAGGACGGCCGCCAGGCGCGGCCCCCCCGACCCGACCCGGGCGCGCGCTCTCTTTTCATCGAGAGGCGATGAGCAGCGTCCTCGCCCGCGTCGCCATCTCGCGCTCGCCCGGGTAGGTCAGCCGGGTCAGCGCCTCATCGAGCGGCAACCAGTAGGCGCGATCGACCTCTTTGCGCATCTGCTCGGTGAGCACGTCGATCTGCCCCGACTGGTAGCGAAAGAGGAAGAAGGCCACCTCCTTGAAGATGGTGTTGCCGCGCCACCGGTACACGTACTTCACGTCGCCCAGCTTCCCCTCGAGCTTCGCGATGAGGCCGGTCTCCTCTTCGACCTCACGCGTGGCGGCCTGCGCGGCGTCTTCGCCCGGGTCGATGTGTCCCTTGGGGAGCGCGGTCACCGACTTGCCGGCGGGCCGAATGACGGCGACCTCGAGGCGGCCCTCGGCGTCACGAATCACGATGCCGCCGGCTGAGAACTCGCGCGTCGAGGCCACGCGACGGTTCTACACCACGCGCGCCTTCGCCTCTCTGGGTTGTGGAGCGCCTCAGCGGGCGAAGTAGGCGAGCTTGGCCTCGGCGCCCAGGCGGTAGCTGTGCCGCAGCTCCGCGAGCAGGGCGTCGAGGCGGCGCTCGCGAATCGCTGGCAGCAGGCGCGCGCAGTACCGCTTCGCCAGCCGGTTCGCCTCGGCGTAGCGCCACCGCTCGGGGCCGGTCAGCCGCTCGGCGTAGCGCACCCGCTCGAACAGCGTGCCCATCAGCCGGCCGGCCCAACCCGCCGCGTGCTGGCCCCACCGCAGGAGCGTGCAGAGCGCGAACTTGTCCACCTCGGCCTGGGCCTCGAGCTCGAGCATCGACACCCGGCGCTCGAGGTTGGCCGTCTGCGCGACGTAGAGGAAGTGCGAGACGCCTTCGGTCACCTCGCAGAAGCCGCCCAGCTCCTGCTCGAGGAGCGCCTCGGGCTGACCCTCCAGGCGGGACACCCGCTCGAGCATGGCCGGCTCGAGGTACAGCGCGAGGTCGAGCGTCTCGCCGTCGTGCGCCACCAGCAGCTCCTCGCGGGAGCGCCCGGTGCCGCCGAGCTCGCGCGCGGCGTCGGCGTCGACGAGGAAGTCGCGCGCCCGATACTCGCAGCGCACGCCGTAGAGGGTCTCGAGCTGGGCCTGCAGCGCGTCGAGCATGGGGCGCGGGCGTCAGTTCGCGAGGATCTTCTTCTTGGGCAGCAGGCCGGCGTCCATCAGCACCGCCTCGAGCCGCGCGTCGCCCGTCTTCGCCCAGGTCTCGAAGACCCGCATCTGGCCCTGGGGGCCCGACGCCACCTGCCCGCGCGCCGCGATCTCCTGCAGCACCTCGACCAGCGAGGTGAACTTCTGATCGAGCTCCAGGTACACGTGGCTGAAGCTGCTCGACGGCGAGAGGTCGGCGATCGCCGCGTAGGCCTTGCGCCCCATCTGCATGTAGTAGTCGGGGCCCACCACGCGGTCCTGGAGCGACTGCTGGAAGAAGCCCGCGGTGTAGAGCGACTGATCGCCCAGCTGGCGCAGCGTGCGAATGCGCTGGTCGCGGTCCTGCTGGAGCGCCCGCGTGTACATGATCGCCAGCGGCTCCGAGTCCTTCTTGCCGTCGAGGTCGGTGGTGAACAGCTTCTCGGCGGCCGCGAACTCGCTCAGCAGGTTCACCACGTAGAACTCGGTGACCTCGGCGAGGCTGACCCGCTGGCGCTGAATCACCTCTTCTACCAACAGCTTGAAGAACTCCTTGAGCGACCCCGACAAGACCAGCTGGGACATCGTGAACTCCTTCGCGTTGAAACCGGGGTCAACCGCACCCCACGACCGGGAGCCGCTGCGCTCCCTGCTCCTGAAATGGTATCGGCACGGAGCCCCGACTTCAAAAAGACCACTGCAAATTCAGCCAGTTGGATTGGCAGTCAGCCCTGGCGACTGCCAGCGGGCGCTGTCGCGGGGGCTGGCACTCACCACCCGCGAGCGCCAGGTTGCGCCTTGACCCCACTGCGAGGCTGGTTATATCGGGGGCACTTGAAGCCTTGGCACTCGCGTATCGTGAGTGCCAATTTTCAACGCAGCACCGACCAACCACCAAGGAGATACCCCATGAAGATTCGTCCCCTGCACGACCGGCTGATCGTCAAGCGCCTCACCGAAGAGGCCAAGACCAAGGGCGGCATCATCATTCCGGACAGCGCCAAGGAGAAGCCCCTCGAGGCGAAGGTCGTCGCGGTCGGCAACGGCAAGATCCTCGAGGACGGCAAGGTTCGCCCCATGGACATCAAGGCCGGCGACACCATTCTGTTCAGCAAGTACGCGGGCACCGAGATCAAGATCGAGGGCGATGAGCACCTCATCCTGCGCGAGGAAGACGTCCTCGGCGTGATCGAGAAGTAAGCGCTCCCCTCTTCCCACCCCTTTCAAGGACACAACCACATGGCAGCCAAAGACATCATCTTCGACACCAAGGCCCGCGACGCGATCCTTCGTGGCGTCAACACCCTCGCCGACGCGGTGAAGGTCACCCTCGGGCCCAAGGGCCGCAACGTCGTCATCGAGAAGTCGTTCGGCTCTCCGACGATCACCAAGGACGGCGTCACCGTCGCCAAGGAGATCGAGCTCG
>JACSRE010000393.1 GCA_014879945.1 Myxococcus sp. | reverse complement strand
GCGCCCCTGCACGCCGCCTCGGCACTCGACCCTTCCCCCCGTTTCCTGCTTTGTTCTTCTTCTGCGTGATGCACAGCCGCTTCTCGCTGTCGGGCGCGCTGTTCGCCGCCATGGACGCCCACGCCTCGCACCCGTCGACGTTCACCGAGGGCGTGTCGCTGCAGGTCCGCTGCGCCGACCAGCCGGAGATTGACGCGTTCTGGTCGAAACTGACCGCCGGCGGCGCCGAGTCGCAGTGCGGCTGGTGCAAGGACCGCTTCGGCGTCTCATGGCGGGTCATCCCCGCGAACATCGGCGGCTTGCTCAGGTCGCCCAGCGCCGTCCAGGCGATGCTCGGCATGAAGAAGCTGGATATCGCCGCGCTCGAGCGCGCCTGACGCGTGCGCGCCATAATGGCCAATTCCATGAACGACTCCGCACGCCTCCTCGTGACGATGGCCTCCCTCACCGTCCTGCTCCCTGTGTCCGCGAGCGCGCAGAACGGTGCCTTTCGGGTCGGGCAGGTGGTCGTCGCGAACGGGCACTACCTGCTCTTTGACAGGGACACCTTCTTCAAGAACTACCGCGTCGAGGTGTACCGGAACGACGGCAGAAAGCTGTTCCAGAGCCCCGTCTTCGCGACCGCCCAGTCCAGCGAGGACCGCCAGGCCCCGCCCGAAATCCTCGGCGTCCTCGAGCGCATGAACGTCGTGCTCTACGCGGGGGCCGGGAGGCTGTACGCGTACGACTACGTGACCAACCACGAGACCGAGTTGGTGGTCAGCCATGCTCCGGAGCGCCCTCCCAGGCTGAGCTCGTTCCGCTTTGACCCCGTCGGGGGCGTCGTGCTCCGGAAGCTCGAGTCGGATGAGGGCGCCGGTCCCTTCTCCTTCGAAATCGACGTCGCCGCCAACATCGCCACACCGCTCCCGCTGCCAGGCTCGGCAACACCGGTCAGGAAGCGGGCCGACGGGAGCTACCTCGCGTTCGAGAACACCTCGACCTGGAAGGGCTCGGAGGTGGTCGACCAGCGCTTCACGCTCTGGAACTTCCGACCTGGGCAGGCGCCTCGGCCGCTCGCTCGGGGCGGGGGAAGGGTCACCGGCATCGTCGGCGACGTTCTGGTCGTCGAAGGCCGAAAGAGCGAAGTCTCGTTGTACGAGCTCGAGACGGGGAAGCCTGCAGGTGGCTCCCCGAACCGGGTCGCCTTCATCGGGCGGAACGGAAAGGAGACCTGGTTCCTCGACGAGGAGAGCTACGTCCTCACCCGGACGGGCGTGTCGGGCAAGCCGGGCAAGCCGGGCAGGGTGTCGATTCAGATGCCGCGTCTGTACAACACGCGTTCGCTGTTCGCCCGTCACCCCGCCACGGGAGAGTTGCTGTATTTCAACTCCACGACTCGCCAATTCACCGTCCCGAGTTCAGGCGCGCCCGAGAGTTGGCCGGTCGTCCTCCTCCAGTCGGGCCAACCGCCGCTCAAGTCCAGCCACAGCTGTCGATTTGCGGCCGTCCTCCGGGAGTCCGTGGACGTTCGCGGTGGGTCCCTCGACAGCACCAGGAAGGGCATCTACAGCTGGGCCCACGACGCCCAACGGGCGATCGACTTCATCAACACGGCCTGGGAGGACATCGACGAGGACGGCGCGAACGATCTCCTCATCCAATACGTCAATTGGAAGCCGGAGCTCGAGGCCGTCGACATCCTCTTTGGAGACGGCAAGGGCGGATTCTCAGGACGGCGACGCATCAAATGCCCCGGAAAGCTGTACACGGCGCCCGGCATCCTGAGGCTGCACTCGGCGGAGAACACGGACCACCAGCCGTGGGTTGGTTGCCACATCCGCCACAACAAGGCGACGAACCAACTCGACGTCTTCGAGGTCAAAGACCTGTCGACGTCCGGTTCGACCTACAAGCCAGAGAACAACTGCGAACAGTCCATCGGGGCTGAGGGGTACGAGTACCACTTCTTCGCCCAGGCAAAGCAGGTCGAAGGAGAATGGAGCCTGCTCCAGGACAACCAGCCACTCACCCGCGCGCTCGAGTTTCGCCATCGCTACAACAACACGGACTACAACCAGGACGGCAAGACAGACAACGTTTCGGTGAGCGACGGCAACAGCCGTCGCTTTCCGGGTGCCCAGGTCCCCGCCGGGAAGACCATCACGTTCTACCTTTCATCGGCAGGCGGCGGGAGCTCGACGGAGACCGTCCACTCTCTGCCTGGCGATGTCCAGGCTGCCCAGGTCGGAGACTTCAACGGAGACGGCTTCCCGGACCTGGCCATTGCGTTCGAGCAAGACCGGCACCAGTTGATGATCGTGTACGGCGGGAAAGCGCCGGAGGCGCGGCAGTACCGCGTGAAGGCGACGCTCGACACGATGCTCCCGGTGGACCTCGATGCCGACGGTCGCGCTGAACTCACCAGCCGCCACGGCGGCGACCTCGACATCACCTCGTTCGATTCGGCGATGGCCATCGTCCGCGAGCAGCGGATCGGGGACATCCGGTTCAGCGAGTACAACTACGCAGCCTTCGACCGAATCAACGCGGACGGCACACTCGACTACGCGGCGATCAGCCTCTACGACAGCCGCAAAGGAGAGATCTCGGTGACGCCATACCTCGGCGAGTTCTCGCAAAACCAGTACGTGCTGCACGGCGCAAAGCAGAAGTGGATGGATTTCGAGGGCCAGATGGCAGCAAACCTGAAGGCGTACAACGCCTGGAAGGCTCGGCAGGAGGCATCGAAGTCCTCGAGCCGCAAGGTCTGCATCGTCTGCTCCGGCTCGGGGACGAGCGTTCGGAACTCGACGACCGAGTGCAAGCTCTGCCGCTCGTGTGGTGGGAGCGGTCGTTTCACGTCGGGCGGCTACGGAGGTGCGTCTTCGCGCTACGAGACGTGGAATGGGCGAGAGGTCATGGTGACGCGGTTCTACAACTCGTACAGCTCGACTCGGTGTAGCAGCTGCGGCGGGACGGGCGAGGTCTGCTACGAGGGCTACGCGCCGTGTGAGCACTGTGGCGGCAGCGGGCGCGAGCCCTGACGGGCCGCCGCCGCGGTCGGGCGCCTCAGTGCGCGACCAGGAACGGCAACTGCGCCACGCCCATCGGCTGCGCCGACTCCGCGTCCACCAACTGCACCTCGAGCGTCACCGCGCTCTCGCGCTCCACCCGCTGGAAGTACAGGAAGCCCGACACCCGGCCGCCCGGCTGCAGCACGCCTTCGGGCAGCGCGCGCTCCAGCATGTCGTGCGTGGGCAGCGGCACCTGCCAGGTGGCGTACAGCGGCGCATAGTGCACGTGCCAGTGCCACGGGTGCGGCCACACCACGATGCCCGGGTACCAGCCGACGTACGGCGGCGCGATGAAGAAGCGCGACGGCGGCGCGCGCGGGTGCACCGGCCGGGGCTTGACGCCCTTCGGCACCGGCGTCGCCGGGTGGTAGTCGGCCAGCACCACCTCGCCTGTCCGCTCGACTGCGCCCACCGGCGGCGGCGTCGGGAAGGGCGGCAGCGCCGCGTAGCGGAAGCCCGAGCGGCCGACGAGCGTGCAGTCGCGGTAGCTGACTCGCAGCGGCCGCGCGCTCCGGTTCTCGAAGGCCACGTGCACCGGCGTCAGCACGTCGGCGAGGCCCGGCGGGTCGCCCACCCACGCGCCGCCCGCCCACACGCGCACGTCCGCGACCTCGGTGAAGAGGACGTTGGGTTGCTGCGGCACCACCACCGCGCCCGGCGCGGGACGCAGCACCGTGGTGACGACGCACCCGGACACCAGCGCCGCGAGGAGCCACACGCCTCGCGACGGAGCGTTCCGTCTCATGGTGCACCTCCACAGAGGGCCGTGCATTCGCGAGGCCAGCCGCGCCCCGCGGAATCGCGGCAATTTCCGCCGCGCGCACGAAGGAAATGCGTGCGTTGCTCGCGCCCCCGGCGCCCGTTGGGCCGCGTGTGCGCCGTCAGGCGCGCGGTGGATCAGCCCCCGCGCCATCACCGCCGCTCGCCTGCGCCGCGGCCTCTCCAGACGAGGAGGGCCTTCGCCGCGCGCCGCCGGCCTTCCGCCTCACGCATGCTCTGCGGCGACGGCCGCTGCAAAGCGCCGTCGAGCGCGTTACTGCGCGTGGCATACGCGGTGCAGACTTCCTGCGAGCTTCCGTTCGCACTGGAGGGACTCGTGACCGACCTGTCCGTGCAGGCGCTCGGGTCGCTGACCGAGCTTCGGCGCCACTGTGACGCCATCGACGCGCTCAACCTCGCGTCGCGGCGCCCGTGCCCCTTCTCCACCCTCGAGTACCTCGAGACCTTCCTCGCGCACGACGAGTTCGGCGCGAAGGAAGCCGAGCTGCTCGCGCTGCTGGCCTTCGACGCCGGCCAGCTCGTCGGCTACCTGCCGCTGCGCCGGCACCGCGCCTTCGTCGGCACGCACCTCCCGTACACGCGCGTCGGCGTCATGGTGTCGCACGACACCGACCGGCCGCACGTCGTCGCCCGCCCCGAGGACGAGGCCCGCTGCGCCCAGGCCTTCTACGGGCACCTGCTGGGGCGAAAGGACTGGTCGCTCCTCGAGCTCAACTTCCAGGACGCCGAGTCGGCGCTGTCCACACCGCCTCCGCCGAGCCCGCTGCGCTACTGGGTGCGGCGCTACGAGAACATGCCCATCAGCCGGCTGCCCGTCGCCTGGAAGGACCTCGGCGGCTACCTCGCGACGCTGTCCAAGTCGCGCCGCAAGGTGCTCGTCCGCTCGCTGCGGCGCACCTTCCAGGCGGGCCAGGTGGAGGCGGTGTCTTCGTCCGACCCGGCGGGCCTGGGCGAGCTGCTCGCGCTGTATCTCGACGTCGAGCACCGCAGCTGGAAGGAAGCGGCCCGCGCCGGCGTCGGCCGCGACCCGCGGCGCGTGGCCTTCTTCGAGGCGCTGATGGCCCCGGGCCAGCCCATGCCGATGACCGCGCACCTCCTGGTGCTGGACGGCCTGCCGGTGGCCGGCGCCGTGGTGGGCGTCTTCGGCGGCGTGATGCACGCGCTCGAGATCTGCTTCGACCAGGACTACGAGCACCTCGGGTGCGGGCACGTCGGGGGGCTGCTGACCTTCCGGCAGGCCAGCGCGCTGGGCCTCCGGGAAGTCAACCTCAACGGGAACTACGCCTACAACAAGGCGAACCTCGGGGCCGAGCCGACGCTCACCTGGGCGGTCCAGGTGTACCGCGTGGGAAGCCTGCCGTGGCTCAAGGCCCAGGCGGGCCGGGCGCGGCGCTGGCTGCGGCCGCCGCCCGCCGAGGCGCCGCAGTTCAACCCCGAGCGCCGCGCCCACGAGACGCACGCCGCCGTCCGCCCCGCGCGCGACGAGGAGCGCGCCCGCGCGAAGGCGACGCTGGACGCGGTCGAGGCCCGCGGCGTGACGCTGGAGCGCCTGTCCGGCGCCGCGCTCGAAGCGGCGCTCGGGCTGACCCACTCGACCGAAGCGCAGGAGGCCGGCCGCCGGCGCATCATCGCCATCCACTCCACCCGCAAGGCCGCCGAGGAGCGTCTCACCCAACTCGG
>JACSRE010000152.1 GCA_014879945.1 Myxococcus sp. | reverse complement strand
AGATGTGTATAAGAGACAGGGCCCAGCAGCCCTGAGTAGACCGACGCGCCCAGGATGATGAGGGCGATGCCGGTCGCCGCGACGACCACCAGCTGGCGGAGGTTGAAGCCCGCCACGCCCTCGAGCGGCACGCGCTCGCGCCAGCCAAGCAGCAAGAGCCAGCCGAACACCGCGGCGATGGCCGGAATGGGGAGCTGCGAGAGCCCCAGGGCCAGCAGCACCCACTGGTACGTCTTCACCGGCGCCCACCTCGAGCGGCCCAGGCCGACCGACACCACCAGCAGCACCAGCAGGAAGCTCCAGAAGAGCACCGCCGGGCCCATGCGCGGGCCGGTGACGAAGAGCACCCAGCGGTCGCTCGGCATGTGCACCTGCAGCTCGGCGTTCACCGTCGAGAAGCCCAGGCCCAGCGCGGGCGTCGTCCACGACGTCGGCAGGCCCGTCGTCTGGCGCCACTTCAGCTCGATCGACTGCGAGCCGGGCACCAGCGGCACCGACACCGCGCGCCCCTCTTGCCGAATCGGCTGCGCCTGGCCGTTGATGACGACGGTCTGCAGCTGCGCGTCTTCGGGCAGGGTGAAGGGGTGCAGGCCGCCGCGCGAGGAGCGGAAGTTGGCGGTGAAGACCGCGTCGGCCGCGCGCACGCCCGGCGTCACCTCGAGCCGTGACTGGTCGATGGTGAGCGTCTGCCCCTCGACGCCGTCGGGCTTGACGACCTCGAGCGTGACCGACTCCTTCGGCCACGGGCGCCACTCGGGCACGCGCACGCCGGCCTGGTCGGGCTGGTGCACCACGGGGATGCCGGACCACTCGGCGTGCCACACGGGGCTGACGTCGACGCGCCACACCTCGACCCAGGGAACGCCCTCGGCCGAGGTCAACACGATGGGAGACTTCGCCTCGAGCACGCTCGTCCACGTCAGCTCGGTCGCGCTCGCCGGCATGTTGACCAGCGCCTTGCCGTTGATGACGCGAACGTCGCTCGACGTCACCGACTCACCCGAGAGCAGCGGCACCTCGAGCACCACCGCCGAGCCGGTCGGCGTCAGGCGCACCACGCGCGTCTCGACGGCCCAGGTCAGGCCCAGAGCGAGCGTGCGCTCCACCACCACGAAGGGCGGCAGGGTGCCGCTCTGCAGCGCCGCGCCGGTGCCCTTGGCGTTGTCGGCCTTGCGGGTCAGCTGCAGGTTCTCGTCGGCGACGCCGTCTTCGTGCACGCCGTCGAGCGTCCACCCGTCGACCTTCGACTCGACGCGGTACGACTTCAGCGGCAGCGGCACCTGCACGGTGTCTCGCGGCGGCAGCGGGCCCTCGAGCAGCACCTGGTGCGCGCCCTCTTCGACGGCCAGCAGCAGCACGCCGTCGGCGCCCCGGCTCAACGCGCTCGCCGGCTTGCCGTCGACGACGACGGTGCGCGGCAGCCAGTGCTTCTCGTTGCCGGGGAGCGGGACGGCGGTCGCGGCCCCGGCCAACACCTCGACGCGCAGGCGCAGGGTGGTGGGGGTGGCCTCGAGCAGCAGGCGCGGCGACGAGGCGCAGCTGGGCGCGCACTCGGGGCGCTCGAGGAGCCGCTTCTTCAGCTCGGCCAGCACGTCGGCCGGCGGCACCTCGTCGGCGCGCGCCAGCGTCGGGGCCAGCACCAGCAGGCCCAGGAGCGCCGCGGTCGCCGGCCCGCGGAGCTTCGCGATGAAGGGGGGCCAGAACGAGCCGGGGAAGCCCAGCACCGTCAGCACCAGCAACCCGAAGAGGAGCGCGCGCAGGAACGCCAGCACCAGGTTGGCGCCAGGCCCGATGAGCAGCAGCGACAGCGTCTGGGTGCGCTCGACGGGCCCCGAGTACCCGATGTTGATCTGCTTCCAGTTCCACCGCGGCAGGCCCGGGCCGGTCTGCACCAGCACTGTCTTGTCGTACTCCTGCTGCGAGAGGCTCCGGCGCGGGGCCTGCTTTGCGCCCTGTGGGCCACGCGACACCGGCGCCTTGAAGTCCCGACCGAGGGCGCTCTCTTCCTTCTGCTGGTCGACGTCGAAGAGCCCGTCTTCTGCCGGCTCGGGCTCCAGCGCGTCGAGCGGTTGCTGGTTCTTCGCCTGCGCGCCGCCCATGCTGCGCTGGTATTGAAAGGCGTTGTCGCTCGAGTACTCCGACCAGCTCTGCACGCGGCCGTAGGACATCTCGTCGGCGAGGCCCGGGTACATGCCGTGGCGCACGTGCTCGACCATGAACGCGACGCAGATGATGACCAGCGCGGCCCACGAGGCGTAGCGCGACCACCGGAAGACCGACTTGAGCCAGTGCTGCGGCAGCACGCGGAAGATGGCCTCGAGGGCCAGCACCACCAGCCACACGTAGCGGGGCGCGTCTTCTTCGAGCCAGCCCAGGGTGAGCGCGACCAGCGCGAGGGCGCCCAGCGGCCAGCCGAAGAGGCGGCCCATGGCGAGCGAGATGATGAGCACCAGGAAGAGGTCGAGCAGCGTCCACCGCTGCATCCACGTGTCGGGCACCGAGTCGGCGCCTGAGGCGCTCACCAGCGTCCACCCCGGGGGCAGCTGGAGCGTCGTGCGCACCGAGGTGAAGTCGGCGTCCCACGAGACGGCGGGAATGGCCGAGAGCGGGGTGGTGATGCGGCTGTCGGCCTCGAGGGTGAGCTGGCCTTCCCGCAGCTCGACGCCGGCCTGCGGGGCGCTGGCGAGGCGGGTGATGAACTGGTCGGAGCCCGCGGTGACGACGCGGCCCAGCTCGGTGCCAGGCTGCATGTCGAGGCGCCAGGAGCGGTGGAGCGGCCCGCTGATGCGATCGTTGGCGGTGAGGCCTTTGCCGTCGAAGTCGAGCCACAGGGTGCGGGTGAGCGAGAGCGCGTCGGGCGCCGGGTCGCTGTCTCCGCGGCGGCGCTCGGTCATCACCATCGAGTCCTCGAGCGACATCGCGTACGCGGGGAAGCGCTTCCACCCCGAGGGCAGCGTCGTCTGCTGGGGGTCCACCTGCTTCACGCCCTCGACCAGCACCTGGCGCAGCGAGGGCCGGGCATCGAACGTCCACACCTCGTCGCCCGTCATCCACCGCCCTTCTGGCGCGGGCCGCTTGAGGGTGACGACGGGCGCGGCGCTGCGCGCGACGAGCTCGATGACGAAGGCGCCGGGGCGCACCTGCAGGCGCAGCTTGCCGTCGGGCTCGAGGCGCACCGGCAGCGCGCTGGTGAGCGACATGGGCGAGAACCCATCGGGGAGCGCGCGGCCGAGCACCACCTCGCGGCTCTTGCCCGACACCTGCAGCGACACGCGCGTCACGAGCCGGGCGGGGATGTCGTCGATCACCAGGCGGTGCACGGTGATGTCGAGGTTCTCGGCCTCTTGCGCGGCGCCCTCTTTCTGCAGGAACACCCGGCCGTCGGCGTCACGGTTGGGCACCACCACCTCGACGCCCTTGAGCGAGAGCGCGACCAACCCGGTCGCCGGCGGCACCAGCAGCGCCTCGGGCAGCGTGTCCCACGAGAAGTCGCCGGTCACCGTGCGTTCGCCGACGCCGAGCTTCACCGTCGGCAGTCCAGAGGAGCTGGGCACCACCACCGCGGGCCTGCCGTCGACGTTGACGCCCTGCGGCCAGTGCTTCGCGTCGCCGGGCAGGGTGAGGAAGGCCTCGCGGTAGATGCGGAAGCGCTGGGTGAAGGCGCCGCCCTTGTCGGTGAGCGAGAGCGAGAGCTGGCCGGGCCACGCGCAGAGGCGGGTGTCGGACTCGTGCACGAACGGGCAGCCGGCCTGCTTCTCGTCGTGCAGCACCCAGGCCTTCCAGTCGCGCAAGGCCGCGGGCAGCTCGTCGGGTGAGGGCGCGGCGGCGGCGAGGGCAGGGACGGCGAGCGTCAGAACGAGCGCGAGGCGCATGGGGCTCCAGGACGGTGAGGCAGCGGGACCGCGAACACCACGTCGGCGCGAGACCTTCCGCGAAAAGCGGTGAAGTCGCGAGGAGGAACGCCTCTGGGGTCGAGGGCGTTCCACCCGCCTCAGGCGTTCACGAGGCTGGCGTGAGGTGGAGCCGCCGCCGCTGCCACAGCAGGTACACCACCGGGTACACCAGCAGCTCGAGCAGGAAGCTGGTGGCGAGGCCGCCCACCATCGGCGCGGCGATGCGCTTCATCACGTCGGCCCCAGCGCCGGTCGACCACATGATGGGCAGCAGCCCGAGCATCGCGGCCATCACCGTCATGGCCTTGGGGCGCACGCGCTTGACGGCGCCGTGCACGATGGCCTCTTTCAGCTCGTCGTGCGTGCCCAGGGCCCCCCGCGCCTTCGCGTCGTCGAGCGAGAGGTCGAGGAACAGCAACATGAAGACGCCCGTCTCGGCGTCGAGGCCCATCAGCGCGATGAGGCCGACCCACACGGCGATGGACAGGTTGTAGCCGAGCGCCGTCAACAGCAGCAGCGCGCCCACCGCCGAGAAGGGCACCGCGAGCATCACCAGCGACGCTTTGAAGGCCGAGCGGGTGTTCAGGTACAGCAGCCCGAAGATGAGCACGAGGGTGAGGGGGAGGATGAAGGTCAGCCGCTCCTTCACCCGCAGCATGTTCTCGAACTGCCCGCTCCACGAGAGCGCGTAGCCTGGCGGCACCCGCACCTCGTTCGCGACGGCCTCTTTCGCCGCGGCCACGAAGGTGCCGACGTCGTACTTCGTGGTGTCGAGGTCAACGAACACGTAGCCGGTCAGCAGGCCGTTCTCGTCACGAATCATCGACGGGCCCGTCGTCAGCTTCAGCGCCGCGATGGCCTCGAAGGGCACCTGCCCGCGGCCCGACGGCAGCGGCACCAGCACCCGCCCGAGCGCGGCGAGGTCGTCGCGGAAGTCGCGCGCGTACCGCACCGCGATGCCGTACCGCTCCCGGCCCTCGACGGTGACGCTCTGCACCTCGCCACCGACCGCCGTCTTCACCATCAGGTTGGCGTCGTCGACCGAGAGGCCGTAGCGGGCGAGCTGATCGCGCTTGAGCTCGAAGTCGAGGAAGGTGCCGCCCACCACGCGCTCGGCGAAGGCGCTGCGGGCGCCCTTCACCTTCGCGACGGCGCGTTCGGTCTCGAGCGCCACGGCCTCGATGACCGCGAGGTCGGCGCCTGAGATCTTGATGCCCACGGGCGTGCGAATGCCGGTGGACAACATGTCGAGGCGGCCCTTGATGGGCATCGTCCACGCGTTCGAGATGCCGGGGAACTGGAGCGCCCGGTTCAGCTCTTCTTCGAGCTCGGC
Organism: Myxococcus sp.; assembly: GCA_014879945.1. GTDB lineage: Bacteria > Myxococcota > Myxococcia > Myxococcales > Myxococcaceae > Xiheimicrobium. The sequence continues at coordinate 19,331 of JACSRE010000152.1, read as the reverse complement.
CTCGGTGATGCGATCTCTCCACAGAGGCCGCAGCACGCCCTGCAGCCACTGGGGCGCCCACGCCGAGTACCAGCGAGGCTTCGGCCTCCACTCGCGCTCGGGCTTCAAGGTGATGGTGGTCTCGAACATCGTCAGCGGCGCCGGGTCGGTCGAGGTGTTCGCGCGGCCCGCCTTGCCGAACACGCGCGCCACCTCGGGGAAGGTGCGCAAGACGCGGTCCTGGGTCTGCAGCACCCGCTCGGCCTCGGCGATCGACAACCCGGGCGCGACCGCCGACGGCATGAAGAGCAGCGTGCCTTCACGGAGCGGGGGCATGAACTCCGAGCCCAGGTTGAGGAAGAGCGGCACCGTGGTGGCCACCATCAAGGCCGCGACGGTGAGCACCGACTTCGGGTGCCGCAGCACGAAGCGGCACGGCCCCTCGTAGAGCCAGTGGAGCAGCCGGCTGATGGGGTGGCGCTCCTCGGCGCGGTACTGGCCGACCAGCAGCGCCGAGGCGATCGAGGCCATCCACCGCGGCTTGAAGGTGTACGGGTCGACGCGCGCGAACAGCATGCGAATCGCCGGGTCGAGCGTGATGGCGAGCACCGCCGCGATGCCCATGGTCAACGTCTTCGAGATGGCGAGCGGGCGAAACAGGCGGCCTTCCTGATCGATGAGCGTGAAGACCGGCACGAAGGCCACCGCGATGACGAGCAGCGAGAAGAACACCCCCGGGCCGACCTCCATCAGCGCCGCCAGCCGCACCTGGTCGAAGTCTCCGCGCTTGCCGTCGGCGATCCAGTGGTGAATGCGGTTGTAGGCGTTCTCGACCTCGACGATGGCGCCGTCGACGAGCACCCCGATCGAGATGGCGATGCCCGCCAGCGACATCACGTTGGCGTTGAGGCCCAGCAGCTTCAGGGGAATGAAGGCCAGCGCCACCGACACCGGAATGGTGATGATCGGCACCAGCGACGAGGGGAAGTGCCAGAGGAAGAGGAGGATGATCAACGAGACGATGATGATCTCTTCGATCAGCTTGTCCTTCACCGTCTCGATGGCCGCGAGGATCAGCTCCGAACGATCGTAGGTGGTGACGACCTCGACGCCCTCGGGGAGCGACGGCTTCAGGTCTTCGAGCTTCTGCTTCACCCGGGTGATGACGTTGAGCGCGTTCTCGCCTTCGCGCATCACCACGATGCCGCCCACCACGTCGCCTTCGCCGTCGAGGTCAGTGAGCCCACGGCGGAGCTCGGGCCCCAGCGCCACCGTGCCGACGTCCTTCACCAGCACGGGGGTGCCGCCCTCGGCCTTGAGCACCAGCTGCTCGAGGTCGCTGACCTGCTTCACGTACCCGCGGCCGCGCACCATCACCTCTTTGCCCGCGAGCTCGACGAGGCGACCGCCGACGTCGTCGTTGCCAGCGCGCACGGCGTCGATGACCGCCTCGAGCGACAGCCCGAAGCCCGCCAGCCGCGTGGGGTCGACGCTCACCTGGTACTGGCGCACCTGCCCGCCGACGGTGGCGACCTCGGCGACGCCCGGCACCCCCTGCACCGCGTAGCGGAGGAACCAGTCCTGGTACGAGCGCAGCTGGTCGGGAGCGTGGTGGCCGGTGCGGTCGACCAGCGCGTACTGAAACACCCAGCCGACGCTGCTGGCGTCGGGGCCCAGCTCGGTCTTCACCCCAGCGGGGAGCTGCGCGGTGATCTTCGAGAGGTACTCGAGCACCCGCGAGCGCGCCCAGTAGGGGTCGGTGCCGTCTTCGAAGATGACGTAGACGAACGAGTACCCGTAGTCCGAGAAGCCGCGAATCGCCTTCACCCGCGGCGCGCCGAGCAACGAGGTGATGACGGGGTAGGTGACCTGGTCCTCCACCTGGTCAGGGCTCCGGTCCCACCGGGAGTAGACGATGACCTGCGTGTCCGAGAGATCGGGCAGCGCGTCGAGGGGAATGGTGCGCATCGAGTGGAAGCTCACCGCGAGCGCCACGATGGCCACCGCGATGACCAGGTACCGGTTCTCGGCCGAGAACCTGATGATGGCGCGAATCACCTGGGCGGCTCTTTGCGAGTGGTGAGCGCGGCCAGCGAGGCGCGCAGCTTCGACTCCGAGTCCACGAGGAAGTTGGCGCGCGTGGTGACGGCCTCGCCTTCGGTGAGGCCCGAGAGCACCTCGGTGAACTCACGCGACACCTCGCCCGTCTCGATGGCCCGCGGCTCGAAGCGCCCGTCGTCGTGGGCAACGAAGACGACCGCCCGCGTACCGCTCAACACCACCGCGTCTGTCGGCACCCGGAGCGTCTGCCGTGGCGCCCGCATGAGCGTGACGTCGCCGAACATCTCGGGGCGCAGCTCGCCGCGCGGGTTGGCGAAGGCCAGGCGCACCTTCGCGGTGCGGGTCTGCGCGTTCATCACCGGGTCGATGAAGCGCACCGTGCCTTCCCAGGTGCGCCCGGGCCAGGCGTCGAGGCGCAGCGTGGCCGGTTGTCCTGGCGCGATGAAGCGCAGCTCGGCCTCGTAGAGGTCCGCGAGCACCCAGACGGTCGAGAGATCGGTCACCTCGAACGGCATCGCGCCCAGCTCGACGCGCGAACCCTCGACGACCTCCTTCTTCGTCACCACGCCCGACACCGTCGAGACGAAGGTGACGACGCTCGACGAGGTGCGCTCCCGCTCGAGCCGCGCGAGCTCGGCCTCGGGCACGCCCCACAGCTCGAGCTTCTTGCGCGCCGCCACCGCCAGCGGGTCGGTCGGGCCGCGCGCCGCGAGCGCGAGGAGCAGCTCGTCTTCGGCGGTGAGGAGCTCGGGGCTGTAGAGCGAGAAGAGCGGCTGCCCCCGACGCACCGGCTTGCCGACGAAGTCGACGTAGAGCTTCTCGATGAAGCCGGGCACCTTCACGTTCACGCGGCGCACCCGCGTCTCGTCGACGCTGACTCTCGCCACCGTTCGAACGTTGCCGCCCACCACGCCGCGATCGGCCACCGCCGTCGTCAACCCGATGCGTCGCTGGCTCGTCGCGTCGAGGTGCACCACGCTGAGGCCCTCGACCTCGGAGCGCTCCGGCTGCTCGTAGACGGGCAGGTAGTCCATGCCCATCTGGTCTTTCATCGGCACCGGCGACGTCTGCCGGGCGTCCATCGGGTTTCGGTAGAAGAGCGGCGTTCGCGCGGTGGCCTTCGGTGGGCTCGCCGCCACCTTCACCAACTTCATTCCGCAGATGGGGCAGGTGCCCGGCTCGTCCTGCACCACGGCGGGGTGCATCGGGCACTGGTATTGCTCGACGGTGGCGGTGGCTTCGGCGTGAACGTGGGCCGGCGAGCTGTCACGCGAGAGGAGCCAGCCCGCGCCGAGACCGGTCGTCAGCGTCGCGACGATGATGACGGCGAGGCCCAGTCGGCTCAGGTGGAGGGAAGAGGCCATCGGTCACATCCCCGTCGAAGGTGAAGCGCTGGTGGCAGAGTTCACCGGCGTCGAGGTGGTGGGCTCGTTCAGCGAGAGCTCGTCTTGCGCGATGACGAGGCGCCAGGCGTCGGCGACCACCTGGAGCGCGGCGTCGGCCTCTGAGATGGAGACGGCGTTGGCGTCGAGCACGTCAGCGAAGGTGGCGCGGCCGGTCGCGTAGAGCGTCGCGGTGCTCTCGGCCGCCGCGTCGGCCTGCGGCAGCAGCCGCTCCCTGGTGCTGGCCCACACCGCGCTGAGCGCCGCCATCGTCGCCTCGCGCTGTCGGGCGCGCAGCTCGAGCAGCTGCTCGATGGCCTCAGCGCTCCGGTCGGCCGCGAGGGCCTGCGCCTCTGCCTCGGCCACCGCGCGCGACTGGCGAGCACCCGCGAAGAGCGGCAGCGGCGCGCCCACGCTGAGCGCCCACATCGGCTCGAGCGCTCCGCGGAGCATCAGCGAGGCCGAGACGGACACATCGGGGAGGTAGGAGCGCTGCCCCAGCGACGCCGCCGCGCCCGCGCGGGTGCGCGAGGTCTTCGCGGCCAACAGCTCGGGGCTGCGCGCCTTCGCGAGGGTGAGCGCGTCAGCCTCGGCGAGCAGCCCGGGGAGCGTGTCGAGCCGGGCGAGCGGGGGGATGGGCGTGTCGAGCGGCCGCTTTCGGAGCCGGTTGAGGGCGTTGACCTGCACGCGCTCCTCGGCCTCGAGCGACAGGCGCCGCTGCGCCACCCGCGTCACCTCGACCTGCGCGCGCAGCACCTCGGCCTGGCTGCCGCCGCCTGAAGCCAGCCGCAGCCGCGCCACCTCGACCAGCCGGGCGTCGAGCCCGAGGAGCTTGTCCACCAACGCGCGCCGCTCACGCACCACCTGCAACGCCAGCGCGCTCCGGCGCACCTCGGCGATGGTCGAGAGGCGAACCCGGTCGGCGGCCAACAGGCTCGCCCGAACGTCAGCCTCGGCGAGCTCACCGCGCAGCCCCAGCTTTCCTGGGAAGGGGAAGGTCTGCGACGCCATGAAGCCCACCCAGCTGGTGCCCATGACGCCGACGCGCCACGCGGTGAAGCCGTCGTTCTGCACCGCCACCTGCAGCATCGGCTCCGGCATCGCCGCGGCCTGGGGCACCCGCTCGCGGGCGGCCTGCACCTGCGCCGCCGCTTGCGCCAGCTCAGGCCGCGCGTCGAGCGCCTCGCGGACGAGCGCCTCGAGCGCTGGCTCCTCGACGGGAGCCGCCATCATCAGCGCCAGGGCCGCGCAGTGCCACATGCCTCTGTAGGCGCGGGCGCCCCGAGGCGTGACCGCTTTAGATGTCGGCGCGTCGCAGCCGCAGCGCGTTGCCGATGACCGAGACGGAGCTCATCGCCATCGCCGCGCTCGCCACCATCGGGCTCAACAGCAGGCCGAACAGGGGAAACGCGACGCCCGCGGCGATGGGCACGCCCAGCGTGTTGTAGACGAGGGCGAAGAAGAGGTTCTGGCGGATGTTGGTCATCACCCGCCTCGAGAGCCTCCGCGCCCGCACCACGCCCCGGAGGTCGCCCTTCACCAGGGTGACGCCGGCGCTCTGAATCGCCACGTCGGTGCCGGTGCCCATGGCGATGCCGACGTGTGCGCGCGCGAGGGCCGGGGCGTCGTTGGTGCCGTCGCCGGCCATCGCCACCAGGTGCCCGCTCTCCTGGAGCGCCTTCACCACGGCCTCTTTCTGCGCCGGCAACACGCCAGCGTGCACCTCGGCGATGCCCAGCTCGCGCGCGACGGCCTCGGCGGTGGCGCGGCTGTCTCCAGTCAGCATCACCACGCGCACGCCCTCGGCGGCGAGCTCCTTCAGCGCGAGCGGGGTGGTGGCCTTGATGGGGTCGACGACGCCGAGCAGGCCGAGCAGCTGGCCTCCCGCCGCCACGAAGACGACCGTCTGCGCCCCGGCCTTGAGCTCCTCGGCGAGGGGCCCCAGCGCGCCCGGCGCCAGGCCCAGCTCCTCGAGCAGGGTGAGGTTGCCCAGCGCGGCCTGCTGGCCATCGATGACGCCGACGACGCCCCGGCCGACGCGCGCCTCGAACGAGGTGAGCTCGAGCGGCGCCAGGCCGCGCTCCTTCACCCCGTCGAGGATGGCCTTCGCGAGCGGGTGTTCGCTGCGCAGCTCGAGCGCGGCGGCGACGGCCAGCAGGCGCTCCTCTGACGCGCCCTCGGCAGCGCGCACCGTGCGAAGGCGCGGCTTCCCCTCGGTCAGCGTGCCCGTCTTGTCCACCACCAGGGTGTCGACCGCGCGGAGCACCTCGAGCGCCTCGGCGTTTCGAAACAGCACGCCGACCTGCGCGCCGCGGCCAGTGCCCACCATGATGGACATGGGCGTGGCGAGCCCGAGCGCGCAGGGGCAGGCGATGATCAACACCGCGACCGCGTTCACCAGGGCGAAGGTGAGGCGCGGCTCTGGCCCGAAGGCGCCCCACACGAGGGCGGTCAACACCGCGACCGCGATGACGATGGGCACGAACCACGACGAGACGACGTCGGCCAGCCGCTGAATCGGCGCGCGGCTGCGCTGGGCCTCGCTCACCAGGGTGACGATCTGCGCCAGCAGCGTCTCGCTCCCCACGCGGCGGGCCTCCATCACGAAGCTCCCCGAGCCGTTGAGGGTGGCGCCGGTGACCAGGCTCCCGGGCCGCTTCTCGTCGGGCAACGGCTCGCCGGTCAGCATCGACTCGTCGACCGCGCTGGCGCCCTCGAGCACTACCCCGTCGACGGGCACCTTCTCAGAGGGCCGAACCCGGAGCCGGTCGCCCACCGCGATGACGTCGAGCGCCACGTCGACCTCGGAGCCGTCTGCTTCGACCCGTCGCGCCGTCTTCGGCGCCAGCCCCAGCAGCGCGCGAATGGCGCCCGAGGTCGCGTCGCGGGCCTTCAGCTCGAGCACCTGGCCCAGCAGCACCAGCGTGATGATGACGGCCGCGGCCTCGAAGTAGAGCTGCGGCATCTCGTCGTGCCCGAGCTGATGGGGCATCCACCCCGGGGCGACCGTCGCCAGCACGCTGAAGCTCCACGCCGCGCCGGTGCCCATGCCGATGAGGGTGAACATGTTGAGGCTGCGGTTCACCACCGAGGCCCAGGCCCGCTCGAAGAAGGGCCAGCCGCCCCAGAAGACGACCGGCGTGGCGAGCGCCAGCTGCACCCACGAGTTCACCTCGGCGGGGAGCAGCGAGCGCCCGAGCACCACGTCGCTCATCGCCAACAGGAAGGTCGGCAGCGTGAAGGCCGCGCTGACCCAGAAGCGGCGCGTCATCATCACCAGCTCGGCGTTGGGCGCGTCGTCGAGCGTCACCACCAGGGGCTCGAGCGCCATGCCGCACTTCGGGCAGCTCCCCGGGCCGACCTGCAGCACCTCAGGGTGCATCGGGCAGGTGTACTTCGCGCCAGGGGCGACGGGCTTCTGCGGCGGCGCGCCCGACAGGAAGCTGGCGGGGTCAGCGATGAAGCGCGCTCGACACTTCGGGTTGCAGAAGACGTAGTCCACGCCGTCGACGGTGGCGCGCAGCGGGCTCGAGAGCGGCACCGTCATCTTGCAGACCGGGTCGATGCCGGTCGGTTCGTCGTGGGTCTTCCCGTGCGAAGCGTGGTGTGCGTCCATGACTGCCCCCCATCGTGTCTGCGCGAACTCGATCGTCAGCGCACGTGGCTCAGCGCATACCGTACACCCCACGGCAGCGAGGCGGCGGCGAAGCCCCCGGCCAGGCCGATGACGCCGGAGGAGCCGATGCACGCGCAGCCCATGGCGCCGGTCAGCAGCGAGACCGCCGACGCGCCTGCCCAGAAGCGCCAGTCGAGCCCGCGCCGCGCCGCGAACCACGACACCCCGAGCCCGGCGACGACGCCGCCCGCGATGCAGGCCGGCAGACACCAGGTCGAGCAGTGCCCTCCGGCACAGGCGTGCCCCTGGTTGGCCATCAGCGCGAAGGTGAGGGGAATCACGCCCGCCAGCACGCCGGGGAGGACCGCGCGGTGCAGCGTGTTTCCGCGCCACAGCAGGAACGCGCCGGTGAAGAAGAGGAGCCCGCCGAACACCAGCGCCGAGCTGGGCCGGCGACCCATCGCCGTGGCCGCCGCGATCAACAGCAGCGCGGGCGTGAAGCCGAGCAGGCTGCGAGCGGCGCGGGCCACCTCGTAGCGAAGACGCGCGCGCTGCTCGAGGCTGGCCAGGTCAATCGAGTCCATAGAGCCTCCTGAAGCGGTCGCGCAGCCGGGTCAGCGCGCGCTCACGGCGTTTTCGAAAGGTGCCGCCACCGACGGCGCCGTCGGTCTCCCAGTACGTCGCCACCAGCGTCTCCTGGTCGGCCGCCGACAGCGCCCCCATCGCGTGCATCGCCGCCGACACCAGGAGCTTCTGCTCCGCTTCCCGGGCCGTGGCGCCCTCGTCACTGCGTAGGCCCGCGGCGTCGGCGCTCGTCTCGTTGAGGCGCTGCTGTCGCTTCAGCAGCGTTCGGCACTCCCACGCCGCGATGCCGAGCGCCCAGGGCAGGGCAGGGCGCTGCTTGTCGTATTCGTTCGCGCGCTCGAGGATCTTCATCATCGCTGCCTGTGCCGCGTCGGCGGCGTCTGCGTCGTTCACCAGTCGTTGGCACACCTTCAGCGCAGGCGCCCACAAGGCCTGGAACAGTGGCGAGAACGCGGCGCGATCGCCGTCGGCCAGCCTGCTCATCAGCCTGTCGAGCGACTCCGGGTCCGCCATGTCACCTTCTCTTTAGGCGGGAGGGCGGGGAAGCGTGACCGAGAGACTGCACGATGAACTCCCACACGGCGGCGACGCGCGGCACCTGGCGCAGCGCCTCGTGCGTCACCAGCCACAGCTCGTCGACCGGCAGCGACTTCGCGTCGTTGGCCAGGCGGCGTGAGAGTCGTATGGGCTCCAACCGGCTCACCAGCGCGTACGGAGCTGGAACCAGCGCGACGCCGAGGCCCTGCTGCAGCGCGCTCAACTGCAGCGCGAAGCTGTTGGTGCGCAGCACCGGCTCGGTCTTCACGCGCGCCGACAGCCAGCGCGCGACGTGGAGGCGCTCGAGGCCCGCGCCGAAGCCCACCCAGGGCACCTCGTCCCATCGCTTCAGCGGCGCGTGCGCGGCCACCCACTCGGGCATCGCCATCGGCACCCACTGCGCCGACTGGAAGCGCTGCATCACCAACGGCCCTGCGGTCGGGCGAATGGTGCGAATGGCGAGGTCGGCTTCTCGGCGTGAGAGGTCCGCCTGGCGGGTGCTGGCGTCGATCTCGAAGCGGAGCCCGGGGTGACGCTTCGAGAGCTCGGCCAGGAGGGGCGGCAGGAAGCCTTCGGCGACGCCGGGCACGACTGAGAGCCGCACGGAGCCTTCGACTGTTCGCTCGAGCCCACCGAGCTCGCGGTGAAAGGTGTGGGCGGCGCGCTCCATTTCTTCCGCAGAAGCCAGCAGCCGCGTCGCGGTCTCGGTCGGCGAGAGGCCGTCGCGCGTTCGGTCGAAGAGGCTGACGCCGAGCTGCTGCTCCAGCCGCGCCAGTCGTCGCGACGCCGTCGAGGTGTCGAAGCCGAGCGCCTTCCCGGTCGCCGCGAGGCGCCGCGTTCGCGCCAGCGAGAGGAAGAGCTGCAGGTCGTCCCAGGCCAGTTTGTCGGTTTGCATCAGCGCAAGCCTGCCTTGTTGGAATGCGAGTTGGCTTGCATCAGCACAAGCAGCACTGTGCCACACATGAGCGACTCACTCTTCGTGGTGTTCGGGGCAGGGCAGATCGGCGGGCAGGTGACGCAGCGGTTGTTGGCGGCGGGGCACCGGGTGCGGCAGGTGCGGCGCTCCGGGGGCGCTTCGACGAAGGGCGCCCTCGAGGTGCGCGGCGGAGACCTCGCTGACCTCACCTTCGCCGAAGAGGTCGGCCGGGGCGCTACGGCGCTCATCCACTGCGCGGTGCCGCCGTACCACCAGTGGGCCGCGCTGCTCGAGCAGGTGAACGCGGGCGCGCTGCACGCGGCGAAGACGTCGAAGGCGCCGCTGGTGGTGCTCGACAACCTGTACGGCTACGGCAAGCCGGTGGGGCCGATGACCGAGGCCAGCCCGGTGGCGCCCATCAGCCGAAAGGGCGAGCTGCGGGCGAAGGTGGCGGCGCAGCTGCTCGACGCGCACGCCCGGGGTGACGCGCGAGTGGCGATCGCGAGGGCCTCCGACTTCTACGGGCCGGGAATCACCCTCGCGGCCATCTTCGGCGAGCGCTTCATCGGGCGCGCGTTGGCGGGGAAAGCGGGGGAGTGCTTCGGCCCGCCCGAGCTCCTCCACTCCTACTCCTACGGGCCTGACGTCGCGCAGGGGCTCATCACGCTGGCGAACTCCTCAAAGGCGTGGGGCGAGGTGTGGCACCTGCCGGTCGCGCCCGCCGAGCCGACGCGGTCGGTGGTGGCGCGATTTGGAGACGAGCTGGGGGTGAAGCTCGGCACCAACGTGGTCCCCACCGTCGTCCTGCATGCGCTGGGGCTCTTCGTGCCGGCGATGAAGGAGCTCATCGAGATGGCGTACCAGTGGCGCGTGCCCTTCGTGCTCGACGACGCGAAGTTCCGCGCGGCCTTCGGGGTGCAGCCCACCGCGCTCGAGGTCGGCGTGCGCGAGACGGTGAAGTGGATGAAGTCGCTGCCGCGGAAGTGACGCAGCGGGGCTATAGGGCCCGCCCATGAAGCGCCGCCCACTGCCCAACCCCTGGACCCCCGCCGAGCGCAAGGTGCTCGACCGCCTGCGCACGCCCGGTGACGTGCAGCGCCTGCTCGAGACGACCGCGTACTCGAGCGAGCCCATCTACCGCTCCCCCCGCTCGGTGTTGAGAGACGGCAAGGCGCACTGCTTCGACGGCGCGATGCTGGCCGCGGCGGCGCTCGAACGTCAGGGCTACGAGCCGCTGCTGGTCGACCTGCGCGCGCACCGCGACGACGACCACGTGTTGGCGGTGTACCGGACCGCCGGAGGGTGGGGCGCCGTCGCCAAGTCGAACTTCGTCGGCCTGCGCGGGCGGGCGCCGGTGTACCGGACGATGCGCGAGCTCGCGATGTCGTACTTCGAGTCGTACTTCAACCTCGAGCGCCGCCCGTCGCTGCGCTCGGTGTCGCCGCCCTTGAAGCTCCGCGCGTTCGAGCGGCTCGAGTGGCGCATCAACGACCGCGCGATGGACACCATCGCAGCGCGTCTCGACGCCAGCCCGCACGCGCCGCTCCTCAGCGCCGCCGCCGCGCGCCGCCTCGATGACATCGACCAACGCACCTGGGACGGGCACACCGTCGGCACCGACTTCGCGGGCGCGTACGACCCGCGGAAGAAGTGAGCGCTGGGGTGAGGTCTCGCGAGGGCACGGCGCTTCAGACCGCGCCCTCAACCGAAACACCGAAGACCAACAGAGTGCCCAAGGCCGGAATCGAACCAGCGACACGGGGATTTTCAATCCCCTGCTCTACCAACTGAGCTACTTGGGCGTTTGCACCACGAAAAGCGTCCGCGCTTCTGCCCGTGACCTCACGGGACGTCAAGCACTTCGTCGATGACGTCACCGACCCCCTCGAGCTGACCGGGGCTGATCAACCCCGGAACTTCGCGGGGTCGACGCCGTGCTGTTCCAGCATCTTGTAGAGGTAGCTGCGGGCGATGCCGGCCTCGCGCGCCGCCGCCGCCGCCGAGCCCTGGTGCCGGGTCAGCAAGGCCTCGAGGTAGCTGCGCTCGAAGGCCGCCAGGGCGCGCTCCCGGGCGACGTGAAAGTCTTCTCCCGGCCCGGTCGCCGGCGGCCTGGGCAGCACCGCCTCTTCGCCCAGCGTCAAGATGCGCTCGACGACGTTCTTCAGCTCGCGCACGTTGCCTGGCCACTGCCACGCCGACAGCGCCGCCAGCGCGCTCGGTGACAGCACCGCGTCGGCCCGCTGCTGCCGCGCGAACGACTGGGCCAGGGGCGCCACGTCTTCGAGGCGGTGCTTGAGCGGCGGCACCTCGAGCACGATGGCCGAGAGCCGGTAGTAGAGGTCGGCCCGAAACACGCCCGCCTTCACGCGCGCGGTCAGATCGTGCTGCGTCGTCGCCACCAGCCGGAAGTCAGACGAGCGCAGCTTCGTGTCTCCCACCCGCTGGTAGCTGCCCGTCTCGAGCACGCGCAACAGCAGCGGCTGCAGCTCCAGCGGCAGCGAGGCGACCTCGTCGAGCATCAACGTGCCGCCGTTGGCCGCTTCGACCACGCCGCCCGAGTCCTTCACCGCGCCGGTGAAGGCGCCCTTCACGTGGCCGAACAGCGTGGCCTGCACCAGCTCGCCGGTCGCCGCGCCGCAGTCGAAGGTGACGAAGGGCTCCGCAGCGCGTGGCGAGAGGCCGTGCATGGCCCGCGCGCACGCCTCTTTCCCCGTGCCCGTCTCGCCGTGCAGCAGCACCGACGCGTCGGTCGGCCCCACCTGCTCCAGCTGCGAGAACAGCCGGCGCATCGCGTCGGAGCGGCCCAGCAGCGGACCCAGCGAGTCTCGCGGCGTCGCCGTCGCGCTCACCTTCGGGAGCACCGCCAGCTGCGTCGAGCCCAGCTCCACCACCGAGCCCAGCGGCAGGTCGAGCACCGTCAGCTTCGCGCCCTGAAACCGCGTGCCGTTCTTCGAGCTCAGGTCGCGCACGCGCGCGCGCACGCCCATCAGCTCGATCGACAGGTGGCGCCGCGAGACCGCCGTGTCGCTGAGCTGCAGCTGACAGTCCTGGTGCGAGCCCACCAGCGCGGTGCCCTGCTCGACGATGAACTCCTTGCCCAGGTCGGGGCCCGCCAACACCAACAGGCGCACCGGCAAGGGGCGAAAGGGCGCGGCGGTCTGGTCGAGGGTCTCGGTGCGCGGGTCGCTCATCGGCTCGCGGCGAACTCTACACGCACCGACGTCGTGGCTCCCTCGCTGATGGCGATGCTCTTTTGCTGCTTGCGCCCGTCGGGGGCCACGAAGGTGACCTGGTGCCGGCCCACCGGCAGCGGGTACCGCGAGAAGGGCGTGCGATCGACCCGCGCGCCGTCCACCAGCACGTCGGCCCAGGGCACGGCGTCGGCGGCCAGGTACCCGATGCGCAGCGCCGTCGCGGTGGGCCGGGCCCCCTTTGGCTTGCTCGTCACGCTCACCGGCCGGCGGAGCTTCTCTGCCGGCATGGGGCCTGACTCCGGCGCCACCGCCGGCGGCTCCTCCCCTGCTGGCGGGGGCTCTGCGACGGGGTCGGGCGCCGGCGTGGTGGGCGGCGGTGGCTCGACGACGGTGACGGGCGCGGCGAGCGGCGCCGGCTCACGACGCATCACCCCCGCGACGACTCCAGCCACCGTCACCACGCCCAGGAGCACCGCCACGGCCACCGGCCACCGCCTCGGCTGCTCGACCGGCGTCTCATCGGCCGACACGTTGCGCGTCACCCGCAGCACCTGCGACCTGGTGCCGGGCCCATCTGACGCCTCGTCGCCGCCCAACGCCCCGCGGAACGGCGCCAGCACCAGGGTGAGGTGATCGGCCAAATCGGGAGCGCTCGCCACCGGCCCGTCGAGGAACGCCTTGCGGAAGGTGGTGGCGTCGGGGAACCGATCGTCGGGGCGCCCGGCCAGCGCGCGCGCCAACGCGGCCTCCATCTGGGGCGACGCGTCGGGGCGCGCCTGCCGTACGGGCGGTGGGTTGCCCCGCTGAACGGCCGCGAACGTCTCGTCCTGGGTGTCTCGCCGAAACGGGTTCTGCCCCGTCATCAGCTCGTAGAGGCTCACCGCGGTGGAGTAGAGGTCTGCGCGGGCGTCGACCGGCGCCTCGTGGGTGAGCTGCTCCGGCGCCACGTACGCCGCCTTGCCCTGCACCGCGCCGACCCGCGTGCCCGCCTCGCCCACGCGCGCGATGCCGAAGTCGGTCAGCTGCACGCCGCCCGTGTACGACAGCAGCACGTTCGAGGGCGTCACGTCGCGGTGCACCAGCTTCATCGGCTGGCCCTTCGCGTCTTTCAGCCCGTGCGCGTAGGCGAGCGCCTCACAGACGGCCAGCGCGATGGCCCGCACGATGGGCAGCGGCGTGGTGAGGCCCTGCTCGCGCGCGGAGCGCAGGTACTGGGCCAGGCTCACGCCCTCGACCAGCTGCATCGCGATGAAGGGCCGCCCCTCGGCCTCTCCGACGTCGAAGATCTCGACGATGTTGGGGTGGTGCATGCGCGCGGCCAGCCGCGCCTCGGCGTGGAAGCGGCGCACCGACTCGGGCATCGCGGTGAGGTGGGGCAGCAGCAGCTTCAGCGCGACGTGCTTCTCGAAGTCGGCGGCGCCCGTCTTGCGCGCGATGAAGACCTCGCCCATGCCACCGGCCGCGAGGCGCCGGAGCAGCTCGAAGCCGTTCTTCTGGTCACCCGCCAAAGCCACGCGCGCGACGGTACCACGCGCCGCCCGGCGCTCAGGAGAACTGGCAGGCCCGGCCGGCGCCGCTCACGGGAAGACGCAGGTGGTGCCCTGCTGCCGGAACAGCTTCATGTCGTCGATCAGCACCGAGGCGTCTGGGTCGAGCCGGCTCGAGGTGACGCGCACGTCGATGGCCCCGCCGCCGTAGGACTGCCAGCGCTCCCGCAGCACCCGCCAGGCGCCGCGCTGAATCGTCGCGCTGGCGCCGTTGCTCGAGTCGATGCCGCCGTCGAAGTACCGGTCGCGGATGATCAGCGTCACCGACGGCCCCGCGTCGAGCTCGTGGCGCACCCACGCCTCGGCGCAGAACAACATGCCGAACGAAGTCTGGCCCGCGACGAGGTCGCTCTGCATCGCGGGGCTCGCGTTGGTGGTGTTGGTGATGCGCGCCGCCGACTGCCCCGAGCGCCCGGGCACGCCACCCGAGAGCGAGCCGGTGGTCGCCCGCCAGCTCCGCACGCCGCCATCGGCGGTCAACGACTCGAAGCCGGGGTTGGCCAGCAGCTGCGTGTCGAAGGGGTAGCCCGAGTCGAGCTCTCCGGCGTCAGGGAGCCCGGCGTCGTCTTCGCCCGCGTCGAGGGCCCCGGCGTCCGCGGCGCCTGCGTCAACCTCGCCGGCGTCGAGGCCGGCGTCTGCCTCGCCCGCGTCGGGCCCGGGAAGGCCTGCGTCGAAGGTGACGTCCTGGCAGGTCTGCGCCACGCAGATGAAGTCGCGCCCACAGGGGCGCTCGTCGGAGCACCGCTTGCCCGTCTCATCGAGCGCGCTGGGCACGCAGGCGGCGAGCAACAGCAGGGCGACGTGGTGGCGACGGCTCACCACGCGAAGAGTACCGCGGCCGTGACGGCAGCCGCGCCTCCCGTCACGAACATTCCAATCGACCACGACGCCTGGGTGACGGCCTCGGCGTGGGCCGCGCGGGCCGTGTCGGCCCAGTCGCCCGGTGGCCTTGAGGAGTCACGCGCGGCGCGCTCGAGCGACTGCGAGCTCAGCTGCAGCGCCGTGCCAACCCCGACCGCCGCGAAGGCGGCGACGGTGGCGACGACGCCTGCCACCTTCGTCGGTGGGGGCGACGGCTCCACGGCAGGCACGCCGGGCCTGGGCGTGGCGAGGCTGGCGGGCTCCACCACCCTCGGCGCCTCGGCGGTGGCGAGCGTGGCCAGCACTTCACCGGTCGCGCTCTTGAGCTGCAGGAACCACGAGACCGCCTCGGTGGTGGCCAGCGGCGTGGGCACGTCGAGGGCGCGGCCATCGAGCGTGAGCGGGCGCTCCTCCCACGGCCCCTCGCCCCGACGCACCACCACCTGGGCCGCGCTCACCCGCCTGAAGGGGTCGACGATGCGCGCGCGTACGCGGCCGAAGGGGGCGTTCTCCTCCACCAGGCTCACCCGCTCCTCGGGGAACAGGCGGCGCTTCACCTGGTCGAAGACCGCGAGGATCTTGGGCGACGTCGTCTCGCGGTCGAGCTCCCGCTCGGGCTCGAGCGCCAACAGCTCGGTGAAGGCGGCCTCGGCGTCGGGCCGGTTGCCCTCGGCGACGTGGCACTTCGCGAGCAGCTCCAGCACCTCGATGCGCTGGGCCGGGTCGAGGTCGGGCACCTGGCGGGCGACGCGCAGCTGGGCGATGGCCTCGGCGAACTTGAGCTCACGGGCCAGCACCCGCGCTCCGTCGAGGTACGGGTTGGCGGCCTGGGCGAGCGCGAGGGTGACGACGACGGTCAGCACGGGGGGCCCGAGGTTGAGCACATCCGCCCTCGCGCACCAAGTCGCAGGAGCGCGCGGCCCGCGGCGTCACCTGGGGGCGTGCGACCCCATCCACCGATGATCTCGCACCGAGGAGCGCAGCTCGAACTCGCAGGCCGTGGCGCCCTGACTCACGCACGCGCTCTGCACGATGAGGGCGTCGACGCCGGTGGTGTGGAGCGCCTCGTGCAGAATGCCCTCTTCGAGGGCGCAGTGGTGTGGGGTCGTCTTGCGCAGCACCGCGCTGCCGGGGGCGAAGCGCAGCACCTGCCACCCGCCGATGTCCTGGCCGCGGTTGGCGTGGTGGTACATGGCGTCGATGCCGAAGATGACGTCGCCGGCGCTGCGCAGCTCGGGCGTCAACCGCGCCTGGTGCGAGTCGCGGAACAGCTGCCGCCCCATCTGCACCACCGCCGCGTGGCCGCTCCGCTTCGCCAGGTGCTTGAGCAGCTCGAGCAGCGTCTCGATGGGGTACCACTCCGAGGGGTCGATCGCCCTGAGCCGGGTGAGCCACTCGGGCCCGAGGATCAGCTCGGGCGACTTCATGGTGCGCAGCACCGCGAGGATGTCGGAGCCGATGGTCTCGTGGTTGGTGGAGCTCATTGGCGCACCAAAGCGCATTTCGCGTGGCGCATCAGCGGGCGTCGAGGAGCAGCGCCTTGAGGGCCGCGAAGTTCACCGCCACGTTGAGGTCGGCGGTGGTGAGGTTCTGAACGCCCCGGCGCCGGCCGGCTGCGTCGAGCACCACCACGTCACGGTACTCGACCTGCCACTGGCTCCACGCGTTGACGGCCATGGTGTCTTGCAGCAGGGGCGTCGACTTGCCCATCGCGAAGCCCTCGTTGCCCGCCTCGAGGCCCGCGGCGTTCACCGACAGCAGCACCACCGCCCCGGGCGCTTCGGCCTCGAGCTCGTCCTGCAGCTTCTGGAGGAGGCCAGCCTGGCCCCGGCAGTACCCTCAACTCGAGTGGGTGAAGTACCAGCCGGTCACCTTGCCGCGCACGGCGAGGGGCCCCACCAGCTGGCCCGCGCTCTTCGAGGCCGGGTTCACGTCGACCAGCTCGAACGAGGGCAGGGGGGTGACGGTGGGCTCCCTGCTCTGGGGCCCGACGGGTCCACAGGACGACAGCAGCACCGCAGTGACGAGGGCCAGACGCATGCGGCCGCACCGTACCACCTGGCGCGCCGGTGGTGAGCGGCTCGGCGGCGCAGGTCAAGGGGCGCGGTAGGTGAAGACGCACCGGGTGGCCGGGAAGGCGATGTCCTGGAGCACGTACAGGTAGTACTCGCTGCCGTTGACCAGCGCGGCCGGTGAGCCCTGCGCGGGGAACTTCTGAGCCGCCGCCTCGGGCGTGACGCCGTAGGTGACGGAGCCGCTCGCCAGGCCCTGCTTCGCGGTCGGCGGAACGTCGAGGCGCCAGATGACGCCTTCGGGCAGGTCGAGGTTGGGCGCGACGCCGGGGCTCCTGGTGCCCTTCGCCATCACGTACACGTAGCGCGCGTTCCCGCCCAGCCACGTCAGCTTGCCTGACGAGTCCACGCCTTCGCCGTTCTCACAGGCGTTCGGCACGTAGAAGCGCTGGTCGTCGAGCGGGCCGGCGCCGTACACCTGGCCTGCGAAGTCGGCCTTCGTCTTGCCCCGGTAGGCGAGCTCGGCCTCGAAGAAGCGCTTCATGCGCGCGGGGTCGGTGGTGACGAAGATGGAGTCGTCGGGGCGCTCGGGCGTGGCGCGAGAGAAGCCGTTGTTCTGCTCGGGCGGGTAGGCGCCGAAGCCGACGGTGTTGATCCACCCGGCGCCCATCGCCAGGCCGCGGTCGTAGAAGCCGTTGATGAAGTTGCCCGGCTGATCGACGTACCAGTTCGAGGCCCCCTGCGGCGCCGTCGTCTTGTGGCAGCACACGCAGGCGGTCGCGGTGATCTCCTTCTTCATCCAGTCGATCTCGGCCTTGTACGCGGGGTCGTTGAGCCGCGGGTCGTCGCGCGTGGCGTCGGCGTTGGTGGGGGCCGCGTAGTAGGGCCGCTGCGTGCGCACGATGTTGCAGTCGGAGTACTGCTCGAAGTCGCGGCCGGGCTCCGTCGCGCCGCTGATCATCGACCAGGAGCAGACCTGGCCGTTGGCGCTCTTGCCGGCGGCCTCGCCCGGCAGCGGGTCCTTACAGACGAGCACCGGCGGCTGGTAGGTGGGCAGGCCCGTACCGCCGCCCTCGGTGACGAGGCCGCCACAGACGGGCGCGGGGTCGAACAGGCCGCCGCCGAACACCTCGCAGCCGCGCTCGGTGCTCGCGCACGCCGAGGCCTGGTCGCCGGGCAGGTGAATGCGGGTGAAGACGCCGTTGCCGCCGAGGATGCAGTAGCCGAGCACCGCGGGGTACGAGCACCTCGTGCCCAGCTTGAACTCGGCCCGCTTGCCCTCGAGCTGCTGGGGGGCGCAGTCGTCGGCCGCCTGCTTCTCGGTCCACGCGCCGACGTAGTCGCGGCACTCTTCGAGCTTCGAGAACGGGTTGGTGGCGCGGCAGCTGCCCACCACCACGTCGGGCAACGTCGGCACCGGGTCATCGCGGAGACAGCCGGTCAACGACACGAGTGCGGCGAGCGGGATGACGATCGTGCGGATCATGGGGCTCCCTTTCGGAGAGTGAGCAGCGTGACGAAGCGGTGGGCGCTGGAGGCCCTCGTTGGGTCGCCGGGGCGACGTCTCACGCCCGACGAACCCCTTACGCGTGACGGTGAGGCCTGTTTCGCGGGCGCTGCTTCGCAACCGCCTTCCTCGCGGGGCTCCGTCGATGGGCTGGCGTCGGCGTCACGCATTCGGAGTCTCATAGCGAGGACGCGGCCAACGCGCCAGGGACTCTCGCCATCGCCTCGCGGAGATGCGGGATTTTCTCTCTGATATCAACGGACTGGCTGGCTCTTGTTTGCTGTCATTTGTTATCCCTGTTCAAAGGTTAAACAAAGCCTAGGCGCGGTAGCCCTTCTCTGCGAGCAGCTCGCTGAGCGCCCGGATGATGGTCGAGGCCTTCTCCTGGTTGAGGCGGCAGGCGTCGAGGCGGACGAGCTCGGCTTCGGTGAAGCCCTCGTGGCCTGGCGTCCCTTCGTCGAGGATCTCGTCGAGCAGGGTGTTGGCGCTGGGCGCGCGACCCATCACCCCGGTTGACGCTGGCGCGCGGGCGCTCCCGGGCTTTGGTGGCTCGCGCAGGTCGAGCGAGAAGACGGCCTCGGGGAGGTTGCCGCCATCGGCAGCCGGCACCTCGTGGGTGACGGCCTTGCGCATCGAGTACGACTTCGGCTCCACGTGCTGGCCCTTGTAGTGCCGGGCGATGGCGGTGCTGATCTCGGTCTCGCTGGCCAGCAGCGGCACCACGCGCGCGCCTGCCTTCGCCGAGGCCGCGTCGATGACGCCGAGCTCGGTGGGGTCGGTGATCGCCAGCGACAGCGAGCGGTCCTTGAACTGAACGGGGAACACCATGTGCTGCTCGCAGAAGCCCACGTCGATGCGCGCGAGCGCGGCGGGGTCTTTCATGAGGGCGCCCAGGTGCGTGACGGGCATCTTGAGCACCTTGCCGATGGCCTCGGTGAGCTGCTCCTCGTCGACGAAGCCCATCTCGACCAGCACTGCCGGCAGCCGGCCGCCCCACTGATCCATGCGCGCCATCGCCGAGCGCAGCTGCAGCTCATCGACCAGCTGGGCCTTCAGCACGATGTCGCGCAGCCTCGAGACGGAACGGGAGCTCGCCATGGGCCTGAGTCTACCCGGCCCGGCGCCGGGTGCCCG
>JACSRE010000081.1 GCA_014879945.1 Myxococcus sp. | reverse complement strand
GCCAACTGCGGGGCCTGCGGCAACTCGTGCCGCTCGGGCCAGTACTGCGCGAACTCCGGGTGCCAGCAACTGCCGGCCACCTGCACGCAGACCGCCGGCTCGTGCCCGCCGAGCCACTACTGCGACATGCGCAACAGCCAGTGCGTCTTCGGCTGCCAGACGAACGCCAACTGCGGGGGCGGGCAGATCTGCGACCCGGCCCGAAACGTCTGCGTCTGCCCGTCGGGCACCAACGCCTGCGGCGGCAGCTGCGTGCCCAACGACACCCTCACCGCCTGCGGGACCAGCTGCCTCAACTGCGCGGGGGTGGCGAACGCGACCCCCAGCTGCACCGCCGGGCGCTGCGAGTTCACCTGCGTCGCCGGCTACCACCGCTGCGGGAACCAGTGCGTCTCGAACTTCGCGACCGCCACCTGCGGCACCAGCTGCAACGCGTGCCCGACGGCCGCCAACTCGACGGCCACCTGCGACGGCAACGACTGCGGCCTCGTCTGCGCGGCGGGCTTCCACCTGTGCGGCGGCGCCTGCGTGTCGGACTTCGACGTGGCGACCTGCGGCTCGAGCTGCCAGGCCTGTCAGGCGCCCGCCGGCGCCATCGCGCAGTGCTCGTCGCCCGGCGCGGGCCCGCCGGCGTGCACCTTCACGTGCAACCCCGGCTTCACCCGCTGCGGGAGCGCCTGCCTCGCCGAGTCGGCGACGTCGTGCGGGCCCAGCTGTCAGACGTGCACGCCGCCCGCCGGCGCGACCAACCCGCAGTGCGTCAACGGCCAGTGCACGTACACCTGCGCCGCCGGCTTTCACCAGTGCGGCACGCAGTGCGTGTCAGACGCCCTGGTGACCTCGTGCGGCACCAGCTGCACGCCGTGCCCGGTCCCCATCAACGGCACGGCAGCCTGCAACGGCACCTCGTGCACCATCGCCTGCAACACCGGCTTCCATGAGTGCGGCGGGCAGTGCGTCTCGAACTTCTCGTTGGCCACCTGCGGCACGCGCTGCACGGCCTGCCCCGACGGCCCCATGGGCAGCGGCACCACCACCACCTGCGACGGCGTCAACTGCGGGCTGCGCTGCGCGTCGACGAGCACGCCGAACTACTGCAACAACACCTGCGTCGCCGACTCCGTCACCTCGTGCGGCCCCTCGTGTCAGAGCTGCACGCCTCCGATGAACGCCACCGCGGCGTGCGTCAGCGGCGTCTGTGACTTCACCTGCAACTCGGGCTTCCACCGGTGCGGCACGACGTGCGTCGCCGACAGCTCCGTGGACTCGTGCGGGACCAGCTGCGCGGCCTGCGCCGAAGGGCCCGCCAACTCGCAGCGCACCTGCACCCGCCCGACGCCCACCGCGCCCTACGCCTGCGGGTGGGACTGCGCGGCCGGCAGCAACCGCTGCCCCGTAGGCGGCAACCAGTGCGTGCCCGCCGACTACGTGCTCGGGTGCGGGCCCACCTGCGCGGTCTGCAGCAGCTCGCTCCCCAACGAGCGGGGCGTGTGCGGCTCCAACGGCATCTGCACCACCGGGTGCGTCACCTCGTGCGGAGGCGCCTGCGTCAACGTGCAGACCAGCCCCAGCCACTGCGGCGCCTGCAACACCACCTGCTCCGGCGCCGAGCGGTGCAGCCAGGGGGAGTGCCGCTCCTACTGCGCCAGCGGCGTCGGCTTCCGCACCATGCTGCCGGTGATCGCCGCGGCGACCAGCGCCAGCTTCCCGATGCTGGTGGTGGACGTCAACGGCGACTCCCGGCCCGATCTGGTGAGCACCGAGACCTCGACCCTCGACGTGCGCCTCGGGCAGCCGTCGGGCGGGTTCTCGCCCACCGCGTCGACCACGACCGCGCTCAGCATCACGCCCACGTTCCTGGTGGCGGGCGATCTGACGGGCGACGGGCGGCCCGAGATCGTCGCCATCGGCAGCTCGACGACGGCCTCGATCCTCCGCAACTCGGGGGTGGGCACCTTCACCCAGTACACGGTGGCCGCGAACCCCCTCATCTCGCTGGCGCCCTCGTCGGTCACCATCGGTGAGTTCACGGGCGCCGCCCCGCAGGACGTGCTCTTCGGGTTCAACACCTCGAACGCGACGCAGGCCGCCATCCTCTTCCCTGGCGTCGCGGGCAGCAGCGCCAACCCCCTCGCCACAGGCGCCAGCGCGAACATCGGCATCAGCCTGATCACCAACCTGCGGGCGACCAACGTGAACGCCGACGCCAACAGCGACGTGGTGGCCACGGCGGCGAGCAACGCCATCTACCTGTTCCCGGGCACGGGAGCGCAGGCGACGCCCTTCAACACCAGCGGCGCGGCGCTGGTGCAGCTGCCCGTCGGCGAGACCTTCACGACCACCACCGGCGCGGCGTTCCCCATGACGGTGGCTGACGTCACCGGAGACGGCCTCGACGACGTGCTGGTGCCGACGGTGGCGGGCGGAGGCTCGTTCCAGGCGCGCGTGTACCCGATGACGGCGAGCGTCGGCTTCGGAGCCTCGACGGCGCTCGCGGCGCCCGCGGCGGTGCGGGTGTTGACGACGGGCTTCGTCAACGGCGACTCGGTGCTCGACGTCGGCGTCGGCTCCACGGGCCTGGCCCTGTTCCTGGCGCAGAGCGGCGGCACCTTCGGCGCGGCGCAGAACGTGGGCGTGAACATCACCAGCACCAGCGCGCAGTCGCTCGTGCTGGCCGACATCACCCAGGACAGCCGCGCCGACCTGATCAGCCAGAGCGGCTCGACCATCGTCACCGTCCCCAGCGAGGGCGACGCCTTCCCTGCGCTCCAGGGCGTCAGCGTGCCCAACGGAGATCGGGTGGTGGCCGGTGACCTGAACGGCGACGGCATCGGCGACGCGGTGGTGACGCCCGCGCCGGGGGCCACCATGAACGCCGAGGTCTTCTTCGGCACCTCGACCGGCACCTTCACCGCCGGGCCGGTGATCCCCGTGCGCAGCGACCGGGTGGCCATCGGGCAGCTCAACGGAGACAGCGCCTTCGATCTCGTCACCATCGGCATCGCCGGTGACGCCGGGGTGCCCGACGGCGGCTTCCCCACGGGGAGCCCTGACGCGCGCCTGGCCAGCACCACCCAGACCTCGACCACCATCAGCGGCCGCCTCGAGGTCTTCCTCACGGGGCAGTGGGTCACGGTGTGCGACGACGGCTGGGAGTCGCCGAGCTCCACCACGTCGATGAACAACGTCGCGGTGAGCTGCCGAATGCTGGGCTTCAACCCCGTGGGCGGCACCTTCGTCACCCCCACCGGCTCGCTGCCCGGCACGGTGCCCATCGGCATGGACAACGTGGTCTGCAGCGGCTCCGAGGCGTCCCTCTTCGCCTGTCAGTACATCACCGGCCACAACTGCTCGCACTTTGAGGACGTGGTGATCACCTGCTCGACGGTGGGGTCGCCGGGCGTGCTGCCGACGGTGATCGAGGTGCGCTTCGGGTCGACCGCCGGCACCTTCAGCCCGCCGGTGCAGCTCGCCACGCCCACGCCCGCCAGCTTCGTCGCCATCGGCGATCTCGACGGTGACGGCAATGGCGACGTCATCGCCGGCACGTCGTCGGCGCTCTTGTGGTTCCGCAACCTCGGCAACGGCGGCTTCGGGCCGGCGCAGACCATCGGGGCTCAGGCCGTCAGCTCGCTCGCGGTCGTCGACGTGAACAACGACGGGCGGCGCGACGT
This sequence comes from Myxococcus sp., assembly GCA_014879945.1. Classification (GTDB taxonomy): domain Bacteria; phylum Myxococcota; class Myxococcia; order Myxococcales; family Myxococcaceae; genus Xiheimicrobium. The sequence goes on along the minus strand of JACSRE010000081.1, from coordinate 21,098 downwards.
GCTGGCGGTCTCGGCCACCTTCGCCACCATGACCCCGTGGTTGAACGTCGGGGGCGGCTTCGTGGCCGGCGCCAACGTCGCGCTCTCGGGCGCGACGGGCACCAACATCACCGCGGCCGACCTCAACAACGACAGCAAGATCGACTTCGTCGTCGGCAGCCGGGTGTACCGGGGCGATGGGGTGGGCGGCTTCGTCTTCCAGGCGACGCTCCCGGCCTTGCCTGCGCGCAGCGCGATGCTGGACCTCGACAACGACTCGGCGCCCGATCTGGCCAACGGCGGCGGTGGGAGCTCGGTGCTGTCGGTGCTGCGCGGCGACGTGGTGGCGACCTCGTCGTTCACCAGCGCCGCCATCAACTTCAGCGCCGGAGCGCCGATCGCCGACGTGGCGTCGACCCGGCTGAACGCCGACCCCCAGCGCGATCTGATCGTGCTGCAGGGGCCGCCCGGGGCCCGCTTCCTCGTCGCGTTGCCCGGCATCTGCCGCTGACGGGCCCGCTCAGAAGGCCAGCTGAAGCTGGGCGCGCACCTGCCAGGCGCCGACGTCGAACCGGGGCCCCACGGGGAGCCAGAACAGGTCGCCCTGGAGCTTCAGGTTGTGCTGCTTCGGGTACCACCCGAAGCCCACGCCGAGCTCCCGCTGCTCCTTGAACGAGGGGTCGGTGCCCGCGAAGGGCGTCAGCTGCCCCCAGCGCGCGCTGACCTCGAAGGCGTCGAGGGGCGAGTACCCGGCCTGCAGGTAGTAGCCCCAGCCCGCGCGGGCCCACTCGGTCGTGGTGGCGCCGACGAGGTTGGGCTGCTCGGCGTGCCGCAGCAGGGTCTCGGCCTCGAGCGAGAAGCCGCGCCACTTGAAGAGCAGGTCGGCCGCGAGGTGATCGTAGGTGAGGCTGCCGTTGCGGTAGGTGGTGCCGATGGTGCTGCGGGGCCTGACCGTGGCGACGTTTCGCGCGGCGGCCAGGCCGATCGACAGGCGAGGGCGCTCGAGCCGCTCGAGGTCGCCCGCCACCAGGTCGTCGAACCGGCCGAAGGGGTTGACCTGCACGCGCGCGACGTAGAGCAGCCCGACGTTGGTGCCCAGGCGGTTGCGCCCGTCGCCGCCCATCACGCCCAGGGTGTAGGCGAGGCGGCCGCCGAGCCCGAAGAGATCGTCGCTGCGCAGGAGGATGCCCACGTCGCGGTCGAGGTTGAGCTCCGCCACGACGATGGAGCGGTCGACCATCTGCTGCGCGCCCGACGAGATGACGCGCTGCCGGCCGAAGGGCACCTTGGTCTGGCCGACTCGGAGGTTGAGATCGCGCAGGCGCGACCAGGTCAGGTGGGCGTCGCGGAGCACGTTCGGGGCGTCGGGCTCCATGTCGAGCGTCGCGAAGGCCAGCTGCACCAGCATCGTCCAGTCTTCGGTGTAGCGCGCCACCAGGCTCAAGCGCGCGCGGCGGATGAGGAGCTGGTTGATGCGGTTGGTTGTCGACTCGGGGGTGGGCACGATGGCTTCGGCGCGCGCCTGCACCCGGCCGCGGAGCTGGAGCGAGAAGTCGCCCGCCTTCATCGTGACGCCCTCTCCCCACTCCGCCTCGACGGTGGCGCTCGGCTTCTTCGGCCTCGGCTCGGCCGAGGTCGCCGTGGGGGGGGCTGCCGCGTCGTGGGGCGCGGCGCCGAGCTCGTTTGGGCCGGGGGCGGGCGAGGGCAGCGCTGCGCCGCCATCGACTGGTTGCGAGAGCAGGGCCAGCAGCGTGAGGGTCACGATCATGGCGCGCACAGTTGCGCGGTTGGGGGCACCGGTTCCAGCAACATGCGGTGACACCGCCCCCGCCGCGGTTGCGGGCCCGTCGTCGCGCCGCCAGACTGGCGCTCATGAAGCCGCTCGTGAGCCTGCTGCTGATCGCCGCCGTCCAGCTCGGCTGCGCGAAGACCACCGCGCAGGGCCGCGCGCCCGGCGAGCCCGAGGGCGACGCCCTGGTCGTCACCTATTACTACCTGAACTTCTGACGCGTCTGCGACGCGACGCGGGCCGCCGTGCGCGTGCTCGACAGGGAGTTTCAGGGCACCGTGCGCTTTCGCACCGTCGAGCACCTCGAGCCCGAGGCCCTCGCGGCGGTGGCGCGGTACGGCTTCAACAGCCACGGCGCCGTCGGGTACCGCGGGCCACGGCTCTTCTACCGGGCCGCCGATCACCGCGTGAACGCGAACGACCTGCACGAGCGCCTGCGCGAGGAGCTGGGGCTCCCGCTCGACTGCCGGCCGCTGGCTACAACAGGCCCCGGGCCTTGATGTCGAGGTAGGCGTTGACGGCGGCCGGGCCGAACTCCCGCGCGTTGGCGCGCACCACCCGGGCCCCTCCGTCGCGCAGCCGCGCCACCGTCGCGCGCGCGTCGGCCTCGAGCTGCGCGGCCACCCGGCGGCGGTGGGCGTCGAGGTCGGTCACGGGCATGGCCAGGGCGAGCGCGTGCACCCCCTCGTCGAGCATCGAGGCCACCAGCGGCAGGTGCCGGGGCACCAGCCTGCGCGTGCGCTTGAGCAGCGCCTGGGTGGCGTCGGGGTCGAGCAGATCGGTGAATACCAACACCAGCGAGCGCTTGACGCCCCGGGCAAAGGCGAGGTCGAGGGCCGCGCCATAGTCGCTCTCTTCGAGGCTGGCTTCGACCCGGTACAGCGCCTGCGCGATGGCCCGGAGCTGATCGGCGCCCTTGCGCGGCGGCAGCCACGTCTTGACGTCGGTGCCGAAGGCCATCACCCCGACGAGGTCGCCCTGGTCGAGCGAGACCTTGGCCACCCGGAGGGCCGCGTCGACGGCGTAGTCGAGCTTGCGCCGGCCCTGCACCTCGCCGGCCATGTGGCGGCCGCAGTCGAGCATCAACAGCACCACCTGGTTTCGCTCCGGCTGGTGCACGCGCACCATGGTGCGGCTGCGGCGGGCGCTGGCCTTCCAGTCGATGGAGCGGCGATCGTCGCCAGCGCGGTACTCTCGCAGCGACTCGAACTCGCGGCCTTCGCTGCGCAGCGGCACCCGGCGGCGCGCGTCGTCTTCGTTGGCGCGCGCCAGGGCGAGGGCGTCTCTGGTGAGGGCGGTGAGGTCGGGGAACACCTTGACGGTCTGCGCACAGGGCACCCGGAGCTGCCGCGCGCACAGCCCCCACGGCCCCTCGAGCCGCAGCCAGACGTCACCGAACGAGAGGTCGCCGCGGGTGGTGGGCTCGAGCCGGTACTCGAGGGTGGTGCGGGTCTCGAAGTCGAGCGGCGCGAGGTGGCCTTCGGCCAGGGCGCCGGCGGGCACCTCGTCGCGCAACAGGCCCCGCACCCACCCGCTCGTCCCCGGCTTCAGCTCGACGAGCAGCCGCACGCGCGTGGGCCGGTGAGCGGACAGCACCGGCTCGACGTCGCGCGCCACCACCAGCTCGTCGCCGCGCCACGCCCGGGTGAAGTCGAACAGCACGGCCGCCAGCAGCACGCCGTCGAGCACCAGGCAGCCCAAGCCCACGGCGGGGGCGAGCACGGCCAGCGCCGCCGGGAGCAACCCCAGGGCCGCGACGATGAAGGCCCGCCGCGTCGGCACGGGCCGGCCGATCACCGGGGCACTTCCACCCGCTCGAGCAGCTGCCGCACGACGTCTTCGCTCGAGATGCCCTCGACCTCGGCCTCGGCGCGGACGATCAGCCGGTGGTTCAGCACCGAGGGCGCCACCGCCTTCACCTCGTCAGGCGTCACGAAGTCACGCCGCTCCAGCGCCGCGCGAGCCCGGGCGGCCGCCAGCAGGCTCTGCGCCGATCGCGGCGAGGCGCCCAGGCGCAGGCGCCGATCATCACGCGTCGCGCGCACCAGCTTCACCACGTACTCGAGGATGCTGGCGTCGCAGGTGATCGCGAACGCCCGCGCCTGGAGCTGGCTGAGCTCTTCGGCCGAGAGCACCTGCGCGACCGACGGCGCCGCGCCCCGGCGCTCGTGAAAGCGCAGGAGCATGTCCTGCTCCGCCTGTTGATCGGGGTAGCCGACCTTCACCCGCATCATGAAGCGATCGAGCTGGGCCTCGGGCAGCGGGTAGGTGCCCTCGAGCTCGAGCGGGTTCTGGGTCGCCACCACGAAGAACGAGGGCGGCAGCGCGTGGGTGGTGCCGTCGATGGTGACCTGACGCTCCTCCATGGCCTCGAGGAGGGCGGCCTGGGTCTTGGGTGGGGTGCGGTTGATCTCGTCGGCCACCAGCACCTCGGTGAAGATCGGGCCCTTCACCAGGTGAAAGGAGCCGTCTTGCGGGCGGAAGACGCTGGTGCCCAGCACGTCGGTGGGCATCAGATCGGGCGTGAACTGAATGCGGGTGAACGACAGCCCCAGCGCCTGCGCCATGGTGCGGGCGGTGAGCGTCTTGGCGACGCCGGGCACGCCCTCGAGCAGCACGTGGCCGCGGGCGAGGTAGGTGGTCAGCAGATCGGCCAGCACCTTCGGCTGGCCCACCACCACCTGCGACAGCGCCGCCTCGAGTCGCGTCAGCGCGTCGGACATGTCAGTCCTTTCCTTTGAGGCCGAGCACGGTGCCGAAGCCGGTGAGGCCGCCCGCGAGCACCGCGAGGATCACGCCGAAGCTGGGCTTCGAGACCCAGACCTCCTGGTTGCCCTCGACGGCGCGGGCCAGCGTCGGGTCCCACGACTGGGTGATCGAGACCAGCGCCCACAGCACGCCCATCGAGAGGGTGCCCAGCTGCGCGGCCCAGAGGAGGAGCTCGTTCACCTTGAGCGTCTTGTTCACCCGCAGCGTCAGCACCACCAGCGTCAGGCAGCCCATCAAGAAGGTGACGAGGCCCGGCCCGGCGAGGCCGAGCACGTCGCCGTCGACGACCGTCTCTTTCCACGGGAAGAAGCACGAGAGGAGGGTGGCGACGGCGCCGAAGAAGGCCAGCTTGTCGCCCGACGACAGCCCGTCGACGAACAGCCGCATGCCGCCGATGAAGTCGTCGGCGTCGATGCCCTTGTCGGCCTGGAACTGCTCCGGCTCACGCTGCGAGGCGGGCATCTGGTTCCAGTCGTCGGGGTCCACCTTGCTGCGCCAGTCGCCGGCGGCGTTGCCGGCCCTGGCGGGGGCCTCGTCGGTGTCTCTGGGCGCGGGCCGCCTGGGCTTCGAGACGGCCTTCTTCGCGCCGCTGACGGGGCGCTTGCCGACGGCCTTCGCGCCGGGCTTCGTCGCAGGCCGCTTCGGGGCGGCGGGCTTCGAGGGGCGAGGGGAGTCGTCGAACGCAGAGGGGTCGACGATCGCGTCGCAGCTGGGGCAGATCGCCGCGGCGTCGTCGATCTCCTCGTTGCATGAAGGGCACTGCATGCGCGGCAACATACCGGCCAGAGGGTTCCTCTGTGGTGAAGAAATTCCGCACTCGACTTCGAGGCCCGGTGTTTTAGGTACGCCCGCCATGCAGCGCTCAATTCTCCTGTGCAGCCTCGTCGTCCTGACCCTCGCTTGCCAGACCCAGCGGTCTGCGAAGAAGCCCGCGAACCAGCAGAAGCAGAGCGCCGCGGTCGACACCGGCCCGAAGCTGCCGCCCGAGTTCATCGAGGTGGCCTCGCTCGAAGATCGGCGCTCCTTCGGCGAAGGCGGCAAGCTGCTGACGTGGGCGTTGACCGCCAACGACCCCGCCCTCCGTGGCCGCGCGATGGTGGCCCTGGGCCGCATTCAAGACGTCGCCGCGGCCGACACCCTGATGAAGGGCCTCACCGACCCCGACCCCGGCGCGCGCTCCGAGGCGGTGTTCGCGATCGGCCTGCTGGGCCAGTCGTGGTCGCCGGTGCCCGAGGACGTGAAGGCGAAGCTGACCGACGCGCTCAAGACCATCGAGGCCGACGAGCAAGACCCGAACATCAAGCTGGTGATCCTCGAGGCGCTCGGGCGCATCGCGACGCCGGGCGCGGTCGACCGCCTCATCGAGCGGCTCCTGGTGCCGGGCGACGTGCAGGCGCGCGCCGCGCTCTCCATCGGCATCGCGGCCCGCACCGGCGTGGCCCTGCCTGCGCGCACCTTCAACGCGCTGGCGCCCCTCATCAAGAAGGAGTCGCCGCCGGTCGCCCGCTACGGCGCCGCCTACGCGTTGGCGCAGGCGAAGAACCCGGCCGGGCGCACCTGGCTGCTGATGTGCGCAGGCGACGACGCCTCCGAGATCCGCGCGGTGTGCGCCAAGGGGCTCGGCGACGTCGGCACCGACGTGGACTCGGTGACGCTCAAGAAGCTGCTCGACGACCCCGACTACCGGGTGGCGGTCGAGGCCACCAAGGCGCTCGCGAAGCTCAGCGGGCGATGCAAGGGCTCGGCGTGCGCGGCCCTCGGGGCCCTGGCCGATCTCTCGCTGCGGGTCGAGCGGCTGCTCCGCGGCGACTCGGCCGGCGGCGGTCAGCCCTTGCTGATGCTCGCGCAGACCGGGCTGCCCACGGCTGGTCGGCCGCTGCTGCTGTCGCTGCGCCAGCAGCTCCTCAACGGCGTGCGCCAGGTGCAGGACGCGAAGATCCGCCAGGACATCGCCAACGTGGAGTGCCGCATCGCCGCGGCGCTCGACAAGCAGACGGGCTCTCCGCAAGAGGTGCTCAACTGCGGCGGCAACATGATCGGCGAAGCCCAGCGGCTGTCGATGGTGCTCAAGGAGCTCGCCACGGTGCAGCCCTCCGACCCCAACAAGCGCGCCGCCGAGGTGGGCTCGTACGTCTTCCACAACGACCCCCGGGTGAAGGTGGCGGCCCTCGAGGTGCTGGGCGAGACGAGGTCGCAGACCTCGATCGACAAGGTGCGCACGCAGCTGCTCAACGCCGACCCGGTGGTCGCGGCCTACGCGGCGGCGGCGGCGGCCAAGCTGGGAGACAAGCAGTCGATCGCCACCATCCGCGGCCTGGCGATGAAGGCGATGACCCAGGTCGACATCGCGCCCACCGTGGCCGAGGCCCTGGCGACGCTCGACGCCAAAGAGGCCATTCCGGACCTCGAGCAGTGGTTGTCCTCGACGCACTCCACCATTCGCACCTCGGCGGCCTCGGCCCTCTCACGGTTGACCGGCAAGCCGGTGGTGGCCGCCCGCATCGAGCGGCCCGACGACAAGTCGCGCCCGCCCAGCATGCCGAAAGAGGCCCACCTGCTGGTGAAGACCGAGAAGGGCGAGTTCGACATTCGCCTCTTCACCCAGGAAGCGCCCCTCACCTCGCTCAACATGTACACCCTGGCGCGGAAGAACTTCTTCAAGGGCCTCACCTTCCATCGCGTGGTGCCCAACTTCGTCGTCCAGGGTGGAGACCCGCGCGGTGATGGCGAGGGCGGGCCCGGCTACACCGTTCGCTGCGAGGTGAACCACAAGGTGTACGCGCGCGGCGTGGTGGGCATGGCGCTCTCGGGGAAGGACACCGGCGGCTCGCAGTTCTTCGTCACCGCCGCGCCCCAGCCGCACCTCGACGGCAAGTACACCGCCTTCGGCGAGGTGGTGAAGGGCCAGGAGATCGTCGACGCGCTGCTCGAGGGCGACAAGATCGTCGAGATTCGCGCCACGCCGTAGCGTCCGCTGCTCCGAAGTCGCAGGCCTCGGGCCCGGTTTCCCGGTATGCTGCAACGCGCCATGGCCTCCGAGACCCCACAGCCCGAGCTGGACCCCCTCGATGACGAGTCGGCGAGCGACGAGCACGGGCGCGGGTTCGTCACCGACTTCGTGCGCCGCATGGCCGCCGCCAGCCTCGGCGCGGTGGTGATGAGCGAAGAGGGCATTCGCAAGGTCGCCAGCCAGCTCAAGCTGCCCAAAGAGGTGCTGGGGCTGGTGTTGGCGCAGGCCGAGAAGACGAAGGAAGACGTGGGCCGCGTGGTGGTCGACGAGGTGCGCAAGTTCCTCCAGAGCGATCGCATGCGCGACGAGTTCCTCAAGATGATCGCGGGCATGACGATCGAGGTCCGCGCCGAGGTGAAGCTGGTGCCCGATCGCGTGAAGGGTGAGGCGGCCTCGCTGCTCCCGAAGGTGACGGTCAGCGATCTGAAGACGAAGTACGAGCAGCCGAAGAAGAAGAAGCGCGACGAGGGCGATGAGTCGGAGTGACGCGCCGGCCTCGGGCTGGAAGAAGCGCCTTCCGCTGGTGATCGCGCTGGTGGTGGGCACGGTCGTCTGGAAGGGCGGCTTCGGCTTCTTCGCCACCAGCCGGCAGGTGACCTGGCGGCTCGACGTTCCCTACGGCGAGGTGCGCAAGGTGGAGCTGCAGGTGTGGCGTGAGGCGTCGCTGCTGCGCCGCGAAGAGCGCCTGTTCCCGACCGGCGCCTCGGAGGAGCTGAAGCAGGAGGTGGTGATGCGGCACGGCCCGCACCGCGCCCTGGCGCGCGTCTGGCTGCGCGACGCCACCGAGCCCCGCGTCTTCAGCCAGGAGTTCGACCCCGGAGCGCACGACACCCTGGTGGTCGCGCCCTCGCCCTGAGGCACCGGCCCGCGTTGGCTTGACGACGGGCCAGCCGGGCGTGGCCACGCCTCATCGGCTGGGATGACGAGCGGTGGTCGACTCGTTGCGCCGCCGTTGCTATCTGGCCGCGCATGTCCACCAACCACATCGTCGTCATCGGCGCCGGGCAGATGGGCGCCGGCATCGCGCAGGTCGGCCTCACCTCGGGCCACCAGGTCACCCTCTGTGACGTCTCGCCCGAGGTCCTCGCGAAGGCGAAGGCCGGCATCGAGAAGGGCCTCGGCAAGCTGGTCGAGAAGGGCAAGCTGACGGACGCCGACCGGCTCGCGGCGGTGGGCCGGCTGGCGACCGCCACCTCGGTGCTCGAGGTCAAGAACGTCGACGTGGGCATCGAGGCGGTGTCAGAGAACGAGGAGCTCAAGAAGCGGATCTTCCGCGACCTCGACTCCGTCGTGCGGCCGGGCGGCGTGCTCGCCACCAACACCTCGTCGATCCCCATCACGCGCATCGCGGCCGTCACCAGGCGCCCCGAGGCGGTGATCGGCATGCACTTCATGAACCCGGTGCCGCTGATGGCCCTGGTGGAGCTGATTCGCGGCGCCGCCACCAGCGACGAGACCTACGCCACCACCCGCGCGCTGGCCGAGAAGATGGGCAAGACGACGGTCGTCTCGAAGGACTTCCCCGGCTTCATCATCAACCGCATCTTGATCCCCATGCTGAACGAGGCCTGCTTCGTGCTGCACGAGGGGCTCGCCAGCCCGCAGGACATCGACACCGCGATGAAGCTGGGCACCAACCAGCCGATGGGCCCGCTGACCCTGGCCGACTTCATCGGGCTCGACACCGTGCTGGCGATCGCCGAGGTGCTGCACAAGGGCCTGGGCGACGACAAGTATCGGCCCAGCCCGTTGCTGCGGCAGTATGTGGACGCAGGGTGGCTCGGCAAGAAGACGGGCCGCGGCTTCTTCACCTACTGAGGGCACCCCATGACCAACGAGTTCGTGAAGCTGGAGTTCGAAGGCCCCCTCGCGCTGATCACCGTCGATCGCCCCAAGGCGCTCAACGCGCTCAACCAGCAGGTGTTCAGCGAGCTCGACGTCGCGATCTCTCAGATCATCGCGCGCCCAGACACCCGCGCGTTGATCGTCACCGGGGGCGGCGAGAAGGCCTTCGTGGCCGGCGCCGACATCGCCGAGATGAGCGGCTACACCCCGGCCCAGGCCCTCGCGCTGTCAGCCCGGGGCCAGCAGGTGTTCGCGCGGCTCGAGGCGCTCGCGATTCCCACCATCGCGGCGGTCAGCGGCTTCGCGCTCGGCGGCGGGCTCGAGCTCGCCCTGGCGTGCGATCTGATCTTCGCCAGCGAGAAGGCGAAGCTCGGCGTGCCCGAGGTGAGCCTCGCGGTGATCCCCGGGTTCGGCGGAACGCAGCGGTTGACCCGTCTGCTGGGCCGCTCCCGCGCGAAGGAGCTGATCTTCACCGGCGACCCGGTGGACGCCGCGAAGGCCAGGGAGATCGGGCTCGTGCTCGAGGTGCTCGCGCCCGAGGCGCTGCTGCCTCGGTGCAAGGAAGTGGCGCTGAAGATCGCCTCGCGCGGGCCGGTCGCCGTCGCCCAGGCCAAGCGCGTCGTCGAGGCGGGCGCCGATCTGCCGCTGCGCGAGGCCAACGAGCTCGAGCGGCAGGCCTTCGCGGTGCTCTTCGGCACCGACGATCAGAAAGAGGGCATGCGCGCCTTCCTCGAGAAGCGCAAAGCCGCCTTCAAGAACGCCTGACGATCAAGCGGTCGCCATCGCGGCCAGCAGCGCCTGGTGGCGATGGGCGCGATCGATCGCGAAGGCGTCGCGCAGCGCCACCATCGGCGCGGCGCCCAGCACCACGAGGTCGAGCACCCGCTGGCCCGAGAAGTCGGCCACCAGCGGGGGCCCCAGCGCCACGGCGACGAGCGCGAGCGCGACCAGGCTCCCCACGAAGGCGAGCGGGGCCACCGGCCGCACCGCCAGCCCAAGCCCGCAGGCGAACGGCACCAGCCAGGCCGCCAGGAAGCCGGGGTGCTCCCCGGTGAGCGATCGGAGCGGGGCGCCCTTCGCGGCCAGCGTCGCCAGGCACGCGACGCCGATCAACGGCAGGAACACCAGCTTCCAGGCCGCGCGCGTCGAGAGCCCCGGGAGCGCCTCGGTCGCCATCAGCACGGCGCATGGCTGGCAGTACGACGACGCGGTCGGGGGCGTGCACAGCTCGCACTGAAAGGCGCCGCATCGACTGCACACGCTCTCGGCGCCGCGGCCGTGCGGGTCACACGAGGGCCGCGCCGCGCTCTCGAACCAGCTGTCGTCCAGATCGGCCATCGGCCGAAGGACACCTGCGCCGTCGCCCGGGTTCCGTTCCCGCGGCTTTCGCGGGCTCGATGAGGCTGCTATTGGCGGCGCATGAACTTCGACCTCTCTGAGATCCAGAAGGACATCCAGAAGATGACGCGGGAGTTCGCCGCGAAGGAGCTGATCCCCAACGCCCGGAAGTGGGACGAGCACCACGAGTGGCCGACCGCGGCGGTGAAGCAGCTGGCCGAGCTGTCGCTCCTGGGCGTGGCGGTGCCCGAGCGGTGGGGCGGCGCTGGCCTCGACAACGTCTGTTACGCGGTCGCGATGGAGGAGATCAGCCGCGGCTGCGCCTCGACCGGCGTCATCATGTCGGTGAACAACTCGCTCTACTGCGACCCCGTCTCGAAGTTCGGCACCGACGCGCAGAAGGAGAAGTGGCTGGCGCCGTTCGCGCGCGGCGAGAAGCTGGGCTGCTTCGGCCTCACCGAGCCCCAGGCCGGCAGCGACGCCGCCGCGCAAGAGACGATCGCCGTGAAGAAGGGCGATCGCTACGTCATCAACGGCTCGAAGAACTGGATCACCAACGGGCCCAAGGCCGACGCGATGGTGCTCTTCACGATGACCAACAAGGCCGCCGGCAGCAAGGGCATCACCGCGTTCATCGTGCCGACCGACACCAGGGGCTTCCGCCGTATGCCGCCCGACAAGAAGATGGGCATCAGCGCGGCGTGGAGCTGCACCATGTACTTCGAGGACATGGAGGTGCCCGCCGAGAACATGCTCGGCAAAGAGGGCGAAGGCTTCAAGGTGGCCATGTCGACCCTCGACGGCGGTCGCATCGGCATCGCCGCGCAGGCCCTCGGCATCGCGCGCGCCGCCTTCGAAGAGGCCGTGCGCTACTCGGGCGAGCGCAAGTCGTTCGGCAAGCTCATTCGCGAGCACCAGGCGATTCAGTTCATGATCGCCGACATGGGCACCGAGCTCGACGCGGCCCGCATGCTGGTGCACCGCGCCGCGGTGATGAAAGACAAGGGCCAGCGCCACTCGCAGGAGTCCGCCATGGCCAAGCTCTACGCCTCTGAGATGGCCAGCCGCGTCGCCAACAAGGCGCTCCAGGTGTTCGGCGGCATGGGCTACTCGAAGGAGATGGACGCCGAGCGCCACGTTCGCGACGCCCGCATCACCGAGATCTACGAAGGCACCAGCGAGATTCAGCGCATCGTCATTTCCGCCAACATGCTCAAGGACTGACCCATGATCCTCCTCTCGACGATCGTCGCACTCTCGCTGCACGCCGACCCCAAGGGCGGCAACGCCACCATGAAGGACCTGGTCAAGGGCATCGGCGCTTCGTCCGGCGCTACCGACGGCGGCACCAGCGCCAACGTGGTCAACGGCATCGACCTCTCGCGCCTGCCCTTCACCCCCGACTCGATCAAGCAGGTGGTGCTCTCGTACCAGCCGCAGATCCAGGCCTGCTACGAAGAGACCCTCGCGGGGAAGGACAAGGCCGTCGAGGGCTCGCTCAAGACGTCGTTCTCGATCACCGGCGACGGGCTGACGGCCCTCTCGAAGGTGGACAAGAAGGCCAGCTCGCTGAAGGACCCGCGCCTCCACGACTGCGTGATCGCGGTGCTCTCGACCATGCAGTTCCCGGCGCCGCCCGACGGCAAGTCGCACCCCATCGAGTTCCCGTTCAACCTCAAGGCCGTTCACTGAGCCGCCCGTGGACTTCGAGCTCTCGGAAACCCAGAAGCTGATTCGTGACACCGCGCGCACGTTCGCCAGGAACGTGGTGGCGCCGAAGGCTCGCGACACCGATCGCAAGGAGCTCTTCCCCGCCGAGACGTACCGGCAGATGGGCGAGCTCGGGCTGCTCGGCGTCAACGTGCCCGCCGAGTACGGCGGCGCGGGCGCGGGCGTGGTCAGCTACGCGCTGGCGGTGATGGAGATCTCGCAGGCCTGCTGCTCCACCTCGGTCGGCATGTGCGTCACCAACATGTGCGCCGAGCTGATCACCCAGTTCGGCACCGAGGCCCAGAAGACGAAGTACGTGACGAAGCTGGTCAGCGGAGAGGCGATCGCGGGCGCCTTCGCGCTCTCGGAGCCGCACGCGGGCTCTGACCCCGGCGCCGGCTACACCACGGCCGTGAAGAAGGGCGACCGCTGGGTCCTCAACGGCACCAAGCAGTGGATCACCTCGGGCGCCCACGCGGGCGTCATCGTGGTCTGGGCCCGCACCTCGAACGACGGCAACAAGGGCCTCTCGTGCTTCATCGTCGAGAAGGGCACCCCGGGCCTCACCGCCGGCAAGCACGAAGACAAGATGGGCCTTCGGGGCTCCAACACCGTGCCGCTGGTGTTCGAGGGCTGCGAGGTCCCCGAAGAGAACCTGCTGGGCCGCCTCGGCGAGGGCTTCAAGCTCGCGATGATCGCCCTCGACGGCGGCCGCATCGGCATCGCCTCACAGGCCGTCGGGACGGCCCGCGCCGCCATCGAGGCGTCGGTGAAGTACGCCAAGGACCGCAAGGCCTTCGGCAACCCCATCGGCGACTTCCAGGCGATTCGGTGGATGCTGGCCGACATGCAGACGCAGACCAGCGCCGCCGAGCTGCTGGCCCTGCGCGCCGCCTTCCTCAAGGAGTCGAAGGTGCCGTTCACGCGCGAGGCCTCGATGGCCAAGCTGTTCGCCTCGGAGCTGTCGAACCGCGCCGCCGACAAGGCCGTGCAGATTCACGGCGGCTACGGCTACATCGACGAGTTCCCCGTGGAGCGGTACCTGCGCGATGCCCGCGTGCAGACCATCTACGAGGGCACCAGCGAGATTCAGCGCATCGTGATCGCGCGTGAGGTCCTCAAGCAGCTCGCTTGAGGACCCGTCAGCATCGAGCTCACGGCCCCGCGTCGGAGGCCCCGGCGTCGAAGTGGGCCCCGGCGTCGTTGCCCTGGCCCGCGCCGGCGTCGTTGGGAACCTGGTTGGCGGCCCCCCGTCAGGCGCGCCCCGTCTTCGGGTCCGCCACGACAACCTCGTCACCGACCATGAGATCTTCGATGGGCTTCGGGCCCGAGGGCGTCCGGACGCGGGCACCGCGAGCGACACAGGTCGTCGGCCCGCAGGCCGTGAGCGACGACGCGACACCAAGACCGAAGAGCAGCTTCTTCATTTGAACTCCTTGTGACGGGTGAGCTCGATCCCCTGTGCGACCGGTGTGCCAGTTGCAGCGGGATTCTGTATGACGCTCACCGGGCTCGCGCCGGGCGAGCCTTCAGTCTGGGAGCCTTCGTGATGCTTCGCGCCCTCGCCGTTTCGTCCTTCGTCCTCGTGTTGACCTCTGCGTGCGGCTCGCGCCCGAAGCCGATGATCGTCGAAGACGACGCCGGCATCGTGATGGAGGTGCCCGACGCGGGCCGGCAGCGCGGCATGGATCCTCCGAGCGGCTTCTCGACCGCCGTCGAGATTCCTCCAGACGGTGGCACCCGCTTCGGCGTGTCGGTGTCGGCGGCGGGCGATCAGTTCAACCAGCCGCTCATCGCCGCCGTGTGGGACGACCCGAACGGTGACGGCATCCGCGCCGACACTCGCGTGTTCTTCACCCGCTGGAACGGCGAGAAGAAGGAGTACGAGCCGATCAAGACCATCGAGGTGGTGGGTGAGATCGATCTCACGCCGCCGCTCCGGCAGGTCGCCATCGCGCGAGACCCGACGACGGGCCGCATCGGCATCGCCTACGTGAAGGCCGGGGCGGGCGTGCGCTTCGCGTACAGCGACGACGAGGGCGGCAACTTCTCGCTGGCGACGGTGGGCATGGACCCGGGCGCGGGCGACTCGAGCTTCCCGCAGGTGGCGCTGCGCAACGGCGTCGCGCACGTCGCCTTCCTCACCTCGACGGGCCAGGTGCTCTACCGCACCCGCACCGGCAACACCGGGGCGTTCACCGAAGCCGCCGCGCCGATCACCGCGGGCCAGGCCTCGGCGATGGGCTCCATCTCGCTCGCGCTCGACGCCGATGGGAACCCGGGCCTCGCCTACTTCACCATCGGCGCGTCACTGCGGGCCACGCTCGCCTTCTGGAGGCCCTCGACGACGATCGCGACCGCCGTCACCAGCTCCGACATGACCGACGTGCTGATGCCCGCCGACCGGAAGCCGTCGGTCTCGCTCGTCTTCGTCGGCACCACGCCCCGCCTCGCGTTCCACCTGCTGCGCGCCGACCCGGTGGCGATGGGCATGATGACCGACCAGAACCCCGAGCTGTGGACGGCGGTGGCCACCGACGCGACGGGCACCGCGTGGAGCATGCCCGTCGGCGTTCCCCGCAACGGCGACTTCCAGACGATGCGCTTCAACACCACCCAGTGGTACCAGGGCCTCGTCGTGCACCCCAACGGGAGCCTCACCATCGGCGGCGCGTTCCTCTCGCGCGGCACGGTGAACACCCTCTGCGCCGGCGGGCCCAAGCTCGCCAGGTCGGACACCGGCGACACCTTCATGACATGCTCGCCGATGAACACGCCGCTCAACTTCGCCGGTGAGTGGCTCACCATGTGGGGCCACGCGCCCAACAAGGTGACGGTGGTGTTCTTCTACGATCGCCGCGCGAACGAGCAGGTGCGCGGCGGGGTGACCGTCTACCGCGAGCCCTGAGCTCAGCGGCGGGGCGGGCCGTTCGGGTTGCCCGAGACCGTCTTCGTCCGCCGTTGATCGGCGGTGTTGCCGGGGAACTCGACGAACTCACACATCTCGCAGAGCCGGCTGTAGATGCGATCGCCCACGCGATCGGCGAGCAGCTTCGACTCCTTCGAGGCGTCGACCAGCGCGTCGGTGCCCAGGTACCCGCGCTGGGCGCGATCTTCGGGGGACTTGAGCGAGTAGTTGGTGGCGAAGAGCGTGACGCGGCCCGAGTTGTACCGGCGGGCGATCAGCTCATCGAGGGTGTCGAGCTCGAAGGCGCTGCCCCGGCCCTTGCCCAGCTCGTCGATGGCCAGCACGTCCACCTGCGAGAGCGGCTGAATGATCTCTCCGCCCGACTTGCCGTCCTGGAAGCCGCGGCGGATCTGCGCGTAGAGCAGGCTGATCTCGACGTAGGCCACGCGCGCGCCCAGCTCGAGCGCCAGGTGCTTGAGGGTCGCGCACAGCAGGTGCGTCTTGCCGGTGCCCACCGGCCCGCTCAACACGAAGCCGCGCGTCTGCGGGTACTTCGCGCTGAACTCCCGGGCCAGTTGCACCGCGCGCGCCTGCTCCACGTTCGAGGGCCGGAAGGTGTCGAAGCTGGCCTGGGCGTGCACCGCGGGCAGGTGGGCTGACGAGAAGGCGGCGGCCCGGGCCACCATGCGCGCTCGCGGGCAGGGCTCGACGACGTCGTAGGTGCGGCCGTTCTCGTTCACCGTGGCGCGCAACAGGCCGGTGCCGCCGCAGTCCGCGCAGTCGCGCACGTTCTGGGTGACGCTGGCGGTCGCGAAGTCTCCCTGTCGCTGCACGGAGTAGCCGGAGGTCTCGCAGGCGCGTGGGGAACTCATGCAGGGCTCATTTCCTCAGGTGGGTGGCGCGCGCAAGGGCTACCAGAACGAAGGCACGTCGAGGCGGTGACGCACGAGCGCGCCGCGGTGCAGCCGGAGCGCGTCACGCCGCGCGCCGGCCGTCGCCAGGAGCCCGCCACTGAGCCGCCGGGCCTCCCGCAGCAGCGTCACGCGCTCTACGAAGGGGAGCGTGCGCGCGAGCGCCGCCAGCACCAGGTGCTCCTGGCGGTCGGCCTGCGCGAAGTCGTCGGGCACGCGCAGGGTCAAGGCGCGCAGCGCGGGCCGCTCCACCGCCAGCCTCTTCACCACCCGCAGCAGCTTCTTGTGCCGCTCGAGGTGGAGCGCCTCGGTCGCGGCGCGGGCCTCGGTCTTGCCGGCGGCCCGCTTGAGGTACTTCGCCAGCTCGGCGTCGACCGTCTTTCGGCAGGCGCGCAGGAAGCGCAGCTGCCCCTGGCCCTCGGCCGCGTCGAAGACGGCCCGCTCGGCCGCCGTGCGAATGCCCCGCGCCACCACCTCGAAGGGCACCTCGGCCTCGGCCCACTGCTGCACCAGGTCGACGTCGTCGCTGCTCAGCGAGACGCCGCGGCCCCGGTAGGTGGTGAACAGGTCCTGAACCCGCTCGTGGAAGGTGGCGTCGTCAGGGAGGAGACTCATGGCCGTCGTACTCGCCGTGTACTGTGTCCTTGACAGTCATGAACAGCCGCCGATACAAGCGGCCGCCGTTCCACAACGGGTCCTTAGCTCAGCGGTAGAGCACTACCTTGACACGGTAGGGGTCAGTGGTTCGAAACCACTAGGACCCACAGGCAGCATGAAGACGTGATGGCCGTCGCGAACGCCCAGCAGCACCGGGCACGCGGCGGCTTTCGTTTTTCGGCACCTGCGGTACACCCCCTCGCGCTTCACGCCTCGTGTGCGTGAGCGAACTGGAGAACACCATCATGTCGAACGTCGTCGTGACGCTCCCCAACGGAGACAAGAAAGAGACGCCCAAGGGCACGCTGATCGCTGACTTCGTGAAGAACAGCATCGGCGCGGGCCTGGCCAAGGCCGCCGTCTTCGCGAAGCTCAACGGGGCCGAGGTCGATCTCTCGCGGGCCATCGAGGGCGACGCGTCGCTGCAGATCTTCACCTCGAAGAACGCCGAGGCGCTCGAGGTCGCGCGCCATGACGCCGCCCACGTGGTCGCCGACGCCGTGCAGCAGCTCTTCCCCGGCACGCAGGTGACGATCGGCCCGACGATCGACGAGGGCTTCTACTACGACTTCTTCCGCGACCGGCCCTTCACGCCCGAGGAGCTCGAGCAGGTCGAGAAGCGCGCCAACGAGATCGTCCAGAGAGACGTCGCCTTCGTGCGCGAAGAGGTGACCCCCGAGGCCGCCATCAAGCTGTTCGAGGGCAAGGGCGAGAAGTTCAAGGTCGAGATCATCAACGACATCGTCGCCAGGGGCGCCACCACGCTCACGCTCTACAAGCACGGCGACTGGGTCGACTTCTGCCTGGGGCCCCACGGCCCCTCGACGGGGAAGATCGGGGTCATCAAGATCCTCTCGAGCTCGGGCGCGTACTGGCGCGGCGACTCGAAGAACCCGATGTTGCAGCGCATCTACGGCATCGCCTTCTTCGACCAGAAGGGCCTCGATGCGTGGACGAAGCAGCGTGAAGAGGCCGCCAAGCGCGATCACCGGCGCCTGGGGAAGGACCTCGATCTCTTCCACTTCCACCCGTTCGCGCCCGGCTCGGCCTTCTGGTCGCCCAAGGGCACGGCGCTCTACAACACGCTCCAGGGCTTCATGCGCAAGCTGGCCCTCGACTCGGGCTACGTCGAGATCAAGACGCCGCTGCTCTTCAACAAGGGCCTCTGGGAGATCAGCGGCCACTGGGACAAGTACCAGGACAACATGTTCCTGGTGAAGGACTCGGAGTCGGGCGAGCTCACCTACGGCCTCAAGCCGATGAACTGCCCGTCGCACTACCTGTTCTTCGCGATGAAGAAGCACTCGTACCGCGATCTGCCGATGCGCCTGCACACGCAAGACGTGCTGCACCGCAACGAGGCCCAGGGCGCCCTCTCGGGGCTGACGCGCGTGCGCCAGTTCGCCCAGGACGACGCGCACATCTTCTGCACCGAAGATCAGATCGGCGCCGAGGTGTCGCGCTTCGTGAAGCTGCTCGATCAGGTCTATGGCGCGTTCGGCCTGACGTACCAGGCCAAGCTGTCGACGCGGCCCGAGAAGCGCATCGGCTCCGACGAGTTCTGGGACAAGGCCGAGAACGGCCTCAAGGTGGCGCTCGAGACGATGAAGGTCGAGTACGAGCTCAAGCCCGGCGACGGCGCCTTCTACGGCCCGAAGATCGACTTCGACGTGTCCGACTCCATCGGCCGCAAGTGGCAGCTGGGCACCGTGCAGCTCGACTACAACGCCGCGCAGCGCTTCGACCTCTCGTACATCGGCGAAGACAACAAGGAGCACCGGCCCGTGGTGCTCCACCGCGCCATCTACGGCTCGTTCGAGCGGTTCATCGCGATCCTGATCGAGCACTTCGCCGGCGCCTTCCCGGCGTGGCTGGCGCCCACCCAGGCGATCATCGTCACGGTGGCCGATCGCCAGCTCGACTACGCGCACAAGCTCAAGGCGCAGCTGTCGGCCGAGGGCTTCCGCGTCGAGGTCGACGATCGCGGGCTGTCGATGCAGAAGAAGATCGCCGAGGCGCAGGTGCAGAAGATCCCCTTCACGCTGGTGATCGGCGATCGCGAGGTCGAGCAGAACGCGGTCGCGCCGCGGCGGTACGGCGGGGCCGATCTGAAGACCATGCCCTTCGACGAGTTCGCCGCGCGCTTCCGGAAAGAGGCCAGCTGGCCCACCGAGGCCGCCAGGCCCAGCCCAGCCTGAGGCTCTGATTCGGTTTGACCACTCCGGGGCGGATCGTTACGGTCCGCCCCGATTCGTTGATTCAGCAGTCAACTCTCACCACACAGCAAGGAACCACCCCATGGCCGTCAAGGACATCCTCGAGACTGAGATCCCCAAGCGTCTGACCGACAAGCCCGAGCTCGCGAAGGACATCAACGCGGTCGTGCACTTCAACATCAGCGGCGACGGCGGCGGCGAGTGGACGCTGGACTGCACCAAGACCGAAGGCTGGGTCACCCCGGGCAAGGTCGGCGAGTCGAAGATGACGATCATGGCGGCCTCGGCCGACTTCGAGAAGATCATCAACAAGCAGATGAACGCGCAGATGGCGGCCATGCAGGGCAAGCTGAAGTTCAAGCCGATGGACATGGCGCTGGCGATGAAGCTCGCCAAGCTGATGGGCTGAGCTTCACACCTGCCGCGTCGTACCCGGGGTCCGGCGGCTCTTCGAAAGAGGGGAGCGCTCGGGCCCCGAGTCGTGTCTGGAGGCAACACCATGTCGCTGCCGCTGGCTGGACTGAAGGTGCTCGATCTCACCCGGCTGCTGCCCGGGCCCTACGCCACGCTGGTGCTCGCCGACCTCGGCGCCACCGTCGACAAGCTCGAGGAGCCCCAGGGCGGTGACTACGCGCGCCACATGCCGCCCATGAAGGACGACACCTCGGCGCTCTTCCTGGGGCTCAACCGCAACAAGCGCTCGGTGACGCTCGATCTCAAGTCGCCCGACGGCGTGGCGGCGCTCAAGCGCCTGGTGCGCAGCTACGACGTGCTGCTCGAGAGCTTTCGCCCGGGCGTGATGGACAAGCTCGGCGTCGGCTGGGAGGCGCTCTCGAAGGAGCACCCGGCGCTGATCATGTGCTCCATCTCGGGCTACGGCGCGACCGGCCCCGATCGGCTCAAGGCCGGGCACGATCTCAACTACCTCGCGCGGTCGGGCGCCCTGGCCTACGGCGGCGCACGAGCTGGGGCGCCCGCGATGCCGGGCGTTCAGATCGCCGACATCGGGGGCGGGAGCCTGTTCGCGCTGGTCGGCGTCCTCGCGGCGCTCCACGAGCGCCAGCGCACCGGCGTCGGTCGCTACGTCGACGTGTCGATGACCGACGGCGCGCTGGCGTTCCTGCACATGCACCTGGCGGGGCGGCTGATGATGGGCGCCGAGGGGGTCGAGCTCGCGCGCGGCGCCGAGGCGCTCAACGGCGGCTACGCCTGCTACGGGCTCTACCGAACACAAGACGCGCGGTGGCTCGCGGTCGGCGCGCTCGAGCCCAGGTTCTTCTCTGGGGTGTGCGCGGTGCTGGAGCGGCCCGACCTGATGCCCGGCGGCTATGACACGGCCGAGGAGGGCGCCAGGACCCGCCGCGAGCTCGAGGCCATCTTCGCGTCGAAGCCGCTCTCGCACTGGGTCGCGCTCTTCCGTCAGCACGATCTCTGCGTCGAGCCGGTGAACGAAGGCGACGAGGTGCTCGAGGACCCGCAGTTGGTCGCGCGCGGCATGTTCGTGAAGGCCGGCGACGTCATGCACCTGAAGACGCCGCTGCACTTCGGCCCCATTCCCACCCGGCCCTCGCCGAAGCTGGGGGCTGACTCGGCCGAGGTCCTTGAAGAGGCGGGCTTCTCGCCCGACGAGATCGCGCGGCTGACGAAGTCGGGGTGAGCGAGGGCAGGCGGGTGCTACAACACCGGCACGATGCCTTCCGCCGCGCAGAAACAGCTCGCCGCGTCGCTGAAGCTGGTGACGATCTTCGCGGGGCCCAGAGGCAAGAAGTCGGCGCGGGAGATCACGCAGGCCTTCGAGGCGCCGGCTGACTACGTGAAGCGCCACCAGGCCGCGCTCGGCGAACGCAACGTGACCGCGCCCGTTCCGCTCCTGCCGTGGCTCGCCGTCATCGACGCGCTGACTGCTATGAAACGACCCGTGTCAAGGCACGGCGTTGGTTGTTCGTCCTGACCACTCCTTCGTTCG
>JACSRE010000208.1 GCA_014879945.1 Myxococcus sp. | reverse complement strand
CCGCCCGACGCCGCCTCGCCCGCGCCCCTGGGGCCCAGCCTGCAACGCGCGCTCGCCACCGAGGCCGCCTTCGTCGAGAGCCGGCGCCAGGTGACGCTGAAAGAGGCGCTGGTGCTCGCCGAGCAGAAGAACCCCGACCTCCAGGCGGCGCGGGCCAACATCGCGCTGGCCGCCGCGAACACGCGCAAGGCGCTGGCGGTGGCGCTGCCCGAGCTGTCCCTGAGCGCCTCGTACGTGCACACCAGCGTCGCGCAGGAGTTCAAGGCGAAGGACTCGGCGAAGGCGCAGGCCGAGGGCACCATCGGGCTCGTCAACTACCTGAGCCAGACCTTCACCGGCCAGCCCGCCAGCGAGGCGCAGCTCGCGCCGCTGCGCGCCCAGCAGGCCGAGGCCCTCGCGCAGGTGCAAGACATCGTCATCGTGGCGCGCAACTCGGTCTACGGCTCGCTGCTGCTCTCGCAGGTGCTCTTCTCGCCCAACTTCTTCCTACTGCCGGCGGCGTGGGAGGGCAACGACGCGGCGAAGCTGGGCACCCTCGAGGCGCGCGAGCAGATTCTGGTGGCGGTGGCCCGCGTGTACCTGGGCCTCGAGGGCATCGCGCAGCTCGGCCAGGCCGCGCGCGAGGCCGAGCAGGTGGCGCTCAAGCGCGAGCGTGACGCCAAGGCGCAGGCCAGCGTCGGCACCACCACCGAGATCGCGGTGCTGCGCGCGCAGAGCGAGACGGCGCAGGCGCGCTCGGTGCTCTCGCAGCTCTCGGGCCAGCGGGTGGCGCTGATGGCGCTGCTCGAGGCCCTCGTCGGCGAGCCGGTGCGCCCCACCGACAACCAGCCCACGCGCTTCGACGTGATGGCCAGCCCCGAAGACGAGTCACCCTGGGAGCGCTCCTACGCGCTCAAGGCCCAGGTGGTGGGGGTGAAGATTCAGGAGCGCATCTCGAGCGTCGACAAGCTCACCTGGCTGCCCACCGTCGTGGCGCAGGCCAAGGGCAGCTACAACTCGAACCGCGGCTTCGCCGGCACCAACTTCATCTTCGACGGCATCCTCGCCGCGCAGTGGACGCTCTACGACCGCGGCGCGCGCTACGCGACGCTGCACGAGAACGAGGCCAAGCTGGTGCAGCAGCGGGCCCAGCTCGAGGGCGCGCGCACCAGGGCCAGGGCCAACTGGATTGGCGCGAAGACCAACCTCGACGCCGCGACGGTGGCCCTCAAAGAGGCCGAGGCCCAGTCTGCGCTCGCCGCGCGCGCGCAGCAGCAGGTCGGCGCGGCCTACGAGGCCGGCGTCACCACCTCGCTCGAGGTCAGCGACGTCGACAACAAGCGCTTCCTCGCGGCGTCGTCGGCTGCGCAGGCCCGCGCTCAGCTCGAGATTCGAAAGGTCGAGCTCGCCGCGGCCGAGGGCCGCCTGGCCACCCTGCTGGGCCTCGCCGAGAACTGACGCGCGGCGCGCGGCGGTCGCGCTCGGCAGCGGCCCCGCCTCGGCGACGACGACACCTGCGGCACGCCGCGCTATCACCCGCCCCGTGCGACGACTCCTCGCGGTGATGACGCTCCTGTCGGCTCCGCTCGCGGCGGCCGACCACGTGGTGACGGTCGGCGGCTTCGGCCACACCACGCTCGCCTCGTTCGCGTCGAGCCCCGGGCAGACGGGGCCTTCGGTGGGCTGGCAGTACACCCGGGGCGCCTTCGGCATCGGCGCGGGCGTGCGCGCGGCGGCGCCGTCGGCCATCGCGCCGCTCCCGCTCGAGGGCTACCTGCGCGGCGTCTTCACCGTCGTCCTCGGCGCCTGGGAGCCGCTCCTGGGGCCCGAGCTCGGCGTCAGCGGCCTGATGGGCCTGGGCCTGCCGCCGCCGATGCGGCCCCGCGACCTCAACCGCGCCGAAGACGCGCGCACCGGCGTCGTCTACGTCGCCTTTCACACCGAGGCCGCGCGCTTCCGGTTCGGCCGCTTCCTGGTGAGCCTGCTGGGCGTCGACGTCGGCACGGGCTTGAGCGCGGCGGGCACGGTGCTGCGGGTGTCGCTGGACTACGTGACGGTGGGGGTGCGCTGGTGAGCCGCCTGGTGCTGTTGCTGCTGCTGAGCGCCTCGGCCTGCGCGCCGGGCCTGATCGACGGCCCCGTGGCCGACACCGCGCGGGCCATCGCGAAGGAGGTGGACGAGGCCCGCCTGTACGCCGACGTGGTTTCGCTGGCCGGGCTGCACGCCTCGGACACCCGCGTCGACTGCGCCGCGCTCAACAGCACCGCCGACACCTGGTGCAACCTCTCGAACGCCACCGCGCGGCGCTTCGTCGAGGAGCGCTTCCGGTCGCTCGGCCTGAGCCCCGAGTTCGACACCGCCGACACCCACCCCGCCACCAGCAACGTGCTGGTCGAGCTGCGCGGCACCAGCAAGCCCGACGAGGTGATTCTGCTGGGCGCGCACTTCGACGCCTTCTTCATGGGCGCCGACGACAACTCGAGCGGCGTCGCGGTGATGCTCGAGGTCGCGCGCCTCCTGGCCACCCGCCCGCTCGCGCGCACGGTGCGCTTCGTCGGCTTCGACTTCGAAGAGATTGGCCTCATCGGCAGCACCCGCCACGTGAAGGCCCGCAGCCGCCCGAAGGTGTCGCTGGTGCTCGACTGCGTGGGCTACTCCGACTCGGCGAAGGGCTCTCAGGGCAGCCTGCCGGGGTTCCCCACGCCGTCGGCCGGCGACTTCCTCGCGGCCATCGCCAACGACGTCTCGCGCCCCCGGGTGGAGGAGGTGCTGCAGGTGGTGAAGGGCCAGCAGACGCCGGCGGTGCTCGCCATCATCGCGCCGGGCCTCGGCGCGGGCCCGCTCTCGGGCAACCTGATGCGCAGCGACCACGCGCCCTTCTGGCTCGCGGGCGAGAGCGCGGTCTTCTTCACCGACACCGCGAACTTCCGGAACCCGAACTACCACACGCGCAGCGACGTGCCCGACACGCTCAGCCAGGCCTTCCTCGCCGGGGTGGCGCGCGCGACCGCCATGTCCGTCGTCGCCTGGGGAGACGCGCCATGAAGGGGCTCCTGCTGTGTGCGGCGCTCGCCTCGTCGCCCGCCGCGGCGGAGGCGTCGCTCCGCTCGCGCGTGACGGTGGGCCTCGAGTCCCTCGGCGCCATCTCGCTCACCTCGGCGCGCACCCAGGGCGGCATCGGCGGCGGCGCGCACGCGGCCTTCGCGTTCGACGCGCACTGGCTGGCCTACGCCCGCGCGGCGTGGCTGTTTGGCCTGGGCTCGCACACGCTCCTGCGGGTCGGCGGCGGCTGGCAGCGCGAGGGCGTGTGGCGGCCGCTGCTCCACGGAGGCGTCGTCCTCGGCCTCGGCGGCGCGCTCGACTTCAGCGTGGGTGACCGGCCGCCGAGCCGCGCGCCGACGCTGGGGGTGGTGCTGGGCGCCGCGCTGCTGCGGTTTCAGGTCGAGGGCGTCACCGTCTCGGCGCTCGAGCTCGAGGCGGGGCTGTCGACCGAGCTCATCGCGCTCGGCCCCCGGGCGACGCTGACGCTGCTGTCGCTCGGCGTATGCTTGGGTCTCTGACGACGCGCTTGCGCCGAGGCCCGCGAGGCTGCTTCATGGGCGCCGTGCGACGTCTGGGGCCGCTGTTGGCAGCGCTGTCGATTGCGGGGCCGGCGGCCGCCGAGACGCCGCTGCGCCGCGAGGCCGACGCGCGCTTCGCCATCGACGCGGCCTTTCAAGACAAAGGTGGGGTGCAGTACTTCTACCTGCTGCTGCCCTCGGACCCCTCACCCGAGACCGACGCCACCTTCGCGCTCTTTCGGCCCTTCGACGTCAACGACGTGTGGAAGGGGCTCGACTCGCCCACCAACGTGGTGCTCAGCCGCCTCGTCTACACGGTGGAGCGCGACGTCTCGTTCTTCAGCGAGGCCCGCGCGCGCGACGTCGACTACATCAACGCGGTCGCCAAAGAGATGGACATCGTCAAGCGCGCCGACGGCTCCTTCCGGGTCGGCCGCATGCCGGCGAACACCTTTCGCATCGAGTACTACGACGCGGCCCGGCTCTCGACGGGCGCGCTGGAGCTGCCGGCGGTGAAGCGCGCGCTCGAGCTGGCCGGCCTCGGCCTGACGCCCACCTCGGTCGTCTTTCAGCAGAACGACGACTTCTCGCGGGTGCTGGGCATGCGCACCGCCGCCGCCGGCTTCACGTGGACGGTGCACGGCGCCATCGCGCCGGGGCGCACCCGCCTCGTGGTGTTCACCATGAGCTACCTGCACACCCTGCCGCCCTTCTTCCTCGGCGGCCCCCGGCGGGTGTTTCGGGAGTCCACCGAGGGCGCGCGGGTGCTCATCGACAACCTGCGGGCCTACCAGCCGCCGGTGAAGTGACGACAGGGCGCGAGCAGGTTCCCCAGCGGCGAGGCGCTCCTCCCGCCATCCCTTTCCCCGCCGGGCAGAGTTCGGGCAGGGTACGCCGCTGACCCGGGAGCCTTCATGCGCCGCACGCTCATCTTCCTCCTCGCAGTCGCTGGCTGCGGCCGAGCCGCCCTGCCGGAGGAGCTCGACGCCGGCGTCGCGGGCCCCACCTCCGATGCAGGCGCGGGCGCCGACGCGGGCCAGCCCGTGGACGCCGGCGGCGCGGAGGACGCCTCGACCTCGGCGCCCGACGCGGCCATCGACGCCGGCCTCGAGCCCGACGCGGGTGAACCGCACGACGCAGGCGCGCGCGACGCGGGGAACGTGCAGCGCGACGGGGGCCCGGGCGCCTGGGACGGCGGGCTGCAGGCGCCGCCGCCGCTCCCCACCTATCCGGGCACCTGCCCGACGCTGGTGCGCAGCCCGCTGGCCGCGACGGCGCGCAACACCAACTTCCAGTCGCGCGGAGACGCGCGTGAGTTCCTCTTGCTGGTGCCGCCCACCTACACGCCGACGAAGCGCTACCCCGTCGTGTTCGGCTACCACTGGCTCAACGCCTCGGCGAACAGCGTGGTGCGTGACGCGCAGCTCGAGAGCGCCGTCGCGCAGTACGAGTTCATCGCGGTGCTGCCCGAGAACCTCGTCACCAACGGGCGCAAGGCGTACCAATTCGACTGGCCCTTCGTCGAGGCGATGTTCGCGCCGAAGGAGCTGGGCTTCTTCGAAGACGCGCTGGCCTGCGTGAGCGAGCAGCTGAGCGTCGACCCCGCGCGCGTGCACGTCTTCGGCGCCAGCGCCGGCGGGCTGTGGACGGCGTACCTCTCGACGACGCCGGCGGTGAACCGCGTCGCGTCGGTGCTGAGCATCTCGGGCGGCCTCGGCCAGGAGACGCTCAGCAACCTCTGGCGCATCGACTACGCGCCGCAGGCCAACAAGTTCCCCGCGCTGGTGGTGTGGGGCGGCGCCACCGACTTCTTCATCTTGAACTTCGACCAGGCGTCGCGCCGCTACCGAGACGCGCTGCGGGCCGACCGCCACTTCGTCGCCCAGTGCGTGCACTCGGGTGGCCACGGCGTGCCGCCCTTCGCCGCGCCGACCGACGGCGGCACGAAGTTCCCCTCGTTCTGGGAGTTCTTCCGCGACCACCCGTACGGCCTGCCGCCGAACACCAGCCCGTACCAGGGCCGCGGGCTGCCGCTCGACGA
>JACSRE010000160.1 GCA_014879945.1 Myxococcus sp. | reverse complement strand
AGATGTGTATAAGAGACAGCTCTCCGACGACCTGGCGGAGCGCGGCCTCGAGCTTCGCTTGGTCGAGGTAGCCATCCGAGGCGTTCGAGCGCCGGCGCGCAGCGATCGCTGCGGCCACGTCCGGCCCCGTACCCGTCGCGGTGGCCTGACCTCGCGTTCGGCAAAGAAGCCCTCGGCGTGCACCCGAAAATCAAAAAGCCCCCTGTCTCCAGGGGGCTTCTCTTTGTGCCCAAGAAGGGATTCGAACCCTTACGCCTCGCGGCGCCAGCCCCTCAAGCTGGTGTGTCTACCAGTTCCACCACCTGGGCGATTCAGTTGTCGTGCTCTCAGCGGGACGGGCGTCTACCAGAAACCCTGACGCCCGAGGAAGGAACTTCTTACGGCACCTTGTCGGCAGGCACCGCGTCGATGGCCTTGGGCGCGTCGGGCGCCGGCGTCGGGGGCGGCGGCTGGGCCTCGCCCTTCTCGAGCGTCGCGGGAGCCGGCGCCTTGGCCGCCTCTTCGGCCGCCTTCGCCTTGTCGGCGTCTTCGTGCTGCTTGGCGACCAGCGACGACTTCGACACCGCCGAGGTCTTGAGGCCCACCAGCGAGAGGCCGAGCGAGGTGACGAAGAACGCCACCGCACAGGCCGCCGTCACCTTGCTGAGGAAGGTCACCGCGCCACGGCCACCGAAGGCCGACGTCGCCGCGCCGCCGCCGAGCGCCGCGCCCATGCCTGCGTCCTTCCCGGGCTGCAGGAGGATCACGAGGATCATGAAGATGCAGAGGAGGACGTGGATGGTCGTGAAGAAAGCCAACATAGGCGGGCGGCTCTAGGACGGGTCCCGGCGAACTGCAAGCGCCGGAACGCCCTTCTGGCTCAGACCGGCTTGGCCTTGATGATGGCCGCGAAGTCCTGGGCCTTGAGGCTCGCGCCGCCCACCAGCGCGCCGTCGATGTCGGGCTGCCCGAGCAGCTCGGCGGCGTTGTCGGCCTTCACCGAGCCGCCGTACTGAAGACGCACCTTGTTGGCCGTCTCGGCGCCCCACAGCCCGCTCAGGAGCCCGCGGATGTGCGCGTGGACCTCCTGGGCCTGGCGCGCGGTGGCCGTCTTGCCAGTGCCGATGGCCCACACCGGCTCGTAGGCGATGACGAACGAGGCGCCCACGTCGGCCTTGAAGCCGTCGAGGCACCCCTTCACCTGCGTCGAGACCACTTCGAGGGTGCGGTTGGCCTCGCGCTCAGCCAGGGTCTCGCCCACACAGATGATGGGCAGCAGCCCGGCCTTGAGCGCGGCGCCCACCTTGCGGTTCACGCCCGCGTCGGTCTCCTGGAAGAACTGCCGGCGCTCCGAGTGCCCGAGGATGACCCAGGCGCAGCCCGCGTCCTTGAGCATGGGGGCCGCCGTCTCACCGGTGAAGGCGCCCGAGGCCTCGGCGTGGCAGTGCTGGCCGGCCACCTGAATGTTCGAGTCCTCCAGCGCCTTCGCGACCGGGTGCAGCGCGGGGAACGTGGGCGCCACCGCGATGTCCACGTGCCGCACCATCGACACCAGCCCCCGCAGCTCCCTCGCCAGGGCGAGCGACTCGGTGACCGTCTTGTTCATCTTCCAGTTGCCCGCGATGAAGCAGCGACGCGTCGTCATGTCAGTTCTCCCTGGTGCAGGTGGCTATTCCAGCGCGGCGATGCCGGGCAGCTTGATGCCCTCGAGCAGCTCGAGCGACGCGCCGCCGCCCGTCGAGACGTGAGAGAGCTTGCTGGCCAGGCCCAGCTCGTTCACGGCGGCCGCCGAGTCTCCGCCGCCCACCACGGTGAGCGCGCTGGTGTTGAGCGCCATCGCCGTCGCGACCGACTTCGTGCCCTCGGCGAACTTCGGCACCTCGAACAAGCCCATGGGCCCGTTCCACAGCACCGTCTTCGCGTTGCGGATGTGCTGGGTGAAGAGCGCCCGCGTCTTGGAGCCGATGTCGAGGCCCATCTTGTCGGCGGGGATGTTGCGATCGGCCACGTCGATGGCCTCGCTCTTCTCGTCAGGCGAGCTGCCCACCACGTGATCGACCGGCAGCACCAGGTCAACGCCGTGCTGCTTGGCGACGTCGATGAGGCGCGACGCCAGCGGCACCTTCTCTTCTTCGACGCGGCTCTTGCCCACGCTGGCGCCCTGGGCCTTCAAGAAGGTGTACGCCATGGCGCCGCCGATCAGCATGGCGTTGCACTTCGGCAGCAGGTTCTCGATCACCTTGATCTTGTCGGACACCTTGGCGCCGCCGAGCACCACCACGAACGGCTTGTCGGGGCTCTTGACGATCTTCCCCAGCTTCTCGATCTCTTTGCGCATCAACAGCCCGGCGCACTTCTCCTTCACGAACGCCGCCATGCCTGCGGTCGAGGCGTGCGCGCGGTGGGCAGTGCCGAAGGCGTCGTTGCAGTAGACGTCGGCGAAGCTGGCCAGCTCGCGCGCGAAGGCCTCGTCGTTGGCCTCCTCCTGTTTGTGGAAGCGCAGGTTCTCGAGCAGCAGCACCTGGCCGGGCTTGAGGTCCTTCGCCATCTTGCCGACGCCCTCGCCGACGCAGTCGTCGGCCATCAGCACCTCGTGCTCCTTGCCCAGCAGGTCGGCCAGCCGCCTGGCGATGGGGAGCAGCGAGAGCTTCTTGTCGGCGCCCTTGGGCCGGCCGAGGTGTGAGGCCAGCACCACCTTGCCGCCCAGCTCGAGCGCCTTCTTGATGGTGGGCATCGCCTCACGAACGCGGGTGTCGTCGGTGATGCGCTGCTGCTCGTCGAGCGGCACGTTGAAGTCGACGCGAATGAAGACCCGCTTGCCGCTGAGCGTGAGCTCGTCGATGTATTTGACTGACATGGAGCCCGCTTACTTCTTCGAGACGAGGAACTTCGCGACATCGACCATGCGCTGCGAGTAGCCCCACTCGTTGTCGTACCAGGCGAAGACCTTGAGGAGGGTTCCGTCGAGCAGCTGCGTCTGGGTCGAGTCGAAGATCGAGGAGTGCGGGTTGTCGTTGTAGTCCACGCTCACCGTCGGCTCGGTGTCGTACATGAGCACGCCCTTCATGGCGCCGTCGGCCGCCGCCTTCATCGCCTGGTGCACCGCGTCCACCGTGGCCGGCTTCTTCAGGTTCACGGTGAGGTCGACCAGCGAGACGTTCGGGGTCGGCACCCGAATGGCCGCGCCGTTGAGCTTGCCCTTGAGCTCGGGAATGACCTCGCCGATGGCCTTGGCCGCGCCCGTCGAGGTGGGGATCATCGAGAGCGCCGCCGCGCGGGCCCGCCGCGGGTCTTCGTGCACGAGATCGAGGATGCGCTGATCGTTGGTGTACGAGTGAATGGTCGTCATCAGGCCGCGCTCGATGCCGAACGAGTCGTTGAGCACCTTGGCGATGGGCGCCAGGCAGTTGGTGGTGCACGAGGCGTTCGACACCGTGTGGTGCTTCGCGGGGTCGTACTGGGTGTGGTTGATGCCGAAGCACACCGTCAGGTCCACGCCCTTGCCGGGCGCGCTGATCAGCACCTTCTTGGCGCCGGCCTGCAGGTGCGCGACGGCCTTCTCCTGCGCGGTGTACTTGCCGGTGCACTCGATGACGACGTCGACGCCCAGCTCCTTCCACGGCAGCTTCGCGGCGTCTTTCTCGGCGGTGACGCGGTAGGTCTTCCCGTCGATGGTGAGGCTGTTCTCGCTGTGGCTGACGGTGCCCGGCCAGTTGCGGTGCACCGAGTCGTACTTGAAGAGGTGCGCGAGCGTGGCCGGCTTGTCGAGGTCGTTGATGGCGACGATCTCGACGTCAGCCTCTTTGCGCGAGAGCGCCGCGCGCAACACCATGCGACCGATGCGACCGAAACCGTTGATTGCGAACTTGATGGCCATGACGTGCTCCTCGAAGGAAATGGAACCGAAAGCGGCGTGGTCCGTTTAGGTGTCGCGTTCAAGCGAGTCAACGCGCGTGGTTTGCGCGTCGCCCGTGACGGAGCCGTGCCAAGCTGTCGGCGCTCGGAGCGCGCACCCCGGGGGCAAGCAATGCGAAGGACTGGCAAGTGGTGGCCATGGCTGGTGGCGGTGTCGGTCGCGGCATCGTGCGGCGAGCGACCGGGTCCAGGTGACGCCGGGGCCGGAGGAGGCACCTCTGCCGACGCGAGCGTGGGCGGCGGCGCGGCAGGCTCAGGCGCCGCGACAGACGCCGGGGCCGACGCGGGCCTCGACGCGGGCCTCGACGGCGGAGGCGACGCGGGCGCCGAGGTCGACGCCGGCGACACCCGACACCTCATCGGCGAGCGCTGTGACCTGGGCCTGGAGGAGGCGCTGGTCACCTCATGTCGCGTCGAGCCGTTCAACCCATTCCAGTCGCGCGCCTGCCTCGCGATTCGTCTGGAAGACGGCGGGGTGCTCCCGCAGGCCGCGCTGGCGGCGTACCTCGAGCTCGGTCGCGCCGAGTCGTGCGCCTTTTTCGGCGCCGCGCAGCTGCGGTGCGTGGCCTCGAGCTTTCCGGCCTGCGTGGCCGCGCGCGCCGACGGCGGCACCGCTGACCGGGTGCTTCAAGCGGCGCTCGACACCTGCTCCAGCGGGCTGGGGAGGCGCTTCGAGGACGCCTGCATCGACAGCTGCACCGCGCTGGCGACCCGCTGCGGGCACGCCTGCGACGTCAGCTCGCTCGAGGTCTGCGCCGACTGCTCGGCCGGCTGTGGGCGCGAGTTCATCGGCTGCGCCCGCCGCTGCCTGCTGTTGCCCGACGCCGGCTACCCCGACGCAGGGCCCTGAGCGCGCGCTGATCGGCCGGGGCAGCGCTGACATGCTCGAAGCACGAACACTCCTCGCCGGCGGGCACGTCGCGGCGCTCCTTCTGGAACGGCGGCAAGCGCCCGCGACGCCACACGCTCCGCTGCGCGTTCTCACCGAGACGGCGCGGGTGACGCTGCCGCGTCGGGACTAGCAACGAGCCGAGGTCCCGGCGCGGCTCAGGCGCGTCGAGCCCGCCGCCGCTCGAGCGCCAACCCGGCCAGCAGCAGCAGCGGCACCCCCTGCTCGGGCACCGCGCTGCACCCACCACCACGAAAGGCGAGCTTCCGCGGCGGCGCTTCGCCGCCTCCGCTGACGACCACGTCACCTCCGGCCGACCCGCCGCCACCGGCGCCACCTGCCGCGTCGCCTCCGCCAACCCCTCCACCGGCTTGACCACCGCCTGCCTGCCCGCCGCCTGCGGAGCCGCCACCCATCCCCGCGTCGGGCTCGACGAAGACTCCGCCGTCGCTCTCGGTGCCGCCGTCGGTCGCGAAGGTCAGGAGCCGCCGGAAGATCTCGATGCGGGTGGCCCGGCTGGTGATGGTCTCGAGCGGAAAACCGAGCAAGGCGGAGCGCCCGGCCACGCCCGACGCCGCCGGCGCGCCCGTGGCGTACGACGCCAGCCGTTGCCCCGCGCCCATGGGGCTGATGACGTCGAGGGAGCCGCCGTCGGGCTCGCCCACGTCGTAGGTGCCCGCGGTGCCGTCGTCGAGCGACCACGAGAGCCCCGCGAGCGGCCCCACGCCGGTCAGCGCCCGCGACGAGGCGCCGCTGCCCGCCGTCGCCGAGCCGAAGTCCGAGAGCAAGGCCATGCCTCCGGCTGCCTCACCGCTGAAGATGACGCGCGTGCCCGACTGGAGCGCTGCCCGCAGCGCCGCCTGCGCCGACGTCGAGGGCGCCGCCGCCCCCGCCTTGCCTCGACCCGCGATCCAGCTCACCACGCCGAACGCCGAGGGCAGCACGCTGCCCGCCTCGACGGCGTCGTCGGTCGCGCTCTCGAACCCGTACGACAGGGCGTCGAGCGCGTCGCCGTGCACCCGCACGTACGAGCCGTCGTTGATGCGCCGCGGGTAGACCCGCGTCACCGTGTTCAGCGCGTACCTCGAGGGAAACGCCTCGAGCTGGGCCTGGGTCGCCTCGAAGCGATCGTACCCGTTAACCACCAGCACCGTCGGCTGCCCCGCGGCGGGGGTGCGCGCACCGACGACCGCCGAGGCCATACCCTCGCCGCCGGCGTTGACGCCCGCCACCCTGAAGTACCTCGCGCGCGCGGCCGGGAGCGCCACCTCGTACGTCGTGCTGGTGGTCTCGACCCCCTCGTCCCAGCCCAGCCCGTCGTCGCTCGCGTACACCCGGTAGCGGGTCGCGGCGTGGCCCCCGACGCCCTGGGTGTCGGTCGGCGACGCGCTCCAGCTGACCTCGACCCGGCCCCCCATCACGTTGCGGGCGCGCAGGCGCACGGGAGGCTCGGGCGGAAACACCGGGGCCACCATGTCGACGCTGGCGAAGTACCTGATGATGCCCTGCATCAGCGCGCGGGCCGCGATGTAGCGGAACTGCGGCTCCTTCAGCCGCTGCGCGTCGAGGGCGTTGTCGTGGAAGGCGATCTCCATCAGCACGCCGGGGAACTCGGGGTTGTTCGAGGGGTTCACCTCGCCGAAGTTCGCGCAGCGGGTGCCGTAGTCGCGCCAGGTCGGCTCGTTCCACCCGGCGTCTTCGCGGAAGTCGTTCACCAGCTCGGTGCGCAGGAAGTCGGCGAGCTCGCGGCTGCCGGTGACGCCCGCGTAGTCGGTCGCGATGCGGCAGGTGTTCACGTCGTTGGTGCCGAAGACGTAGGTCTGGGTGCCGCGGGCCGTGCCCGTCGCGGCGTTGGTGTGCCACGCCACGTAGACCGCGGGCTCGTTCGCCTCCCGCACCCAGGCGGCGAAGCGGGGCCGCGCGCTGATGTCGTTGTTGCGGTCGCTCGCCACGGTGTTGCCGCCCGGCGCGTAGACGGTGCCGGGCGCGCCCGCCCACTGCGCCTGGTAGCGCGACGACTCCTCGAAGCGCCCGCGCCCGCTCACCCCGCCGCCGCGATCGATGAGGCCCAGGCCTCCGCCGAACTTCACCGCGTCGAGCGAGACGTTGGCCGGGTTCTGCGTGCTGGTGGTGTCGTTCTGCGCCACCACCTGCGCCACCCCGCCCGCCTTGAAGAAGAAGGAGCCCAGCAGCACCCAGGTGCCGCCGTGCCGCTGCTGGTTGACCCGGAACGACGTCTCTCCGCCGGCGTGCCGCACGATGAAATGCGCGTCGGGCACCCGCGCGGTGAAGGCGGTGTACGAGATCGAGACCTCGTAGAAGCCGTCGCGGGGCACCTGCGCCGTCCAGGTGGCGCTGGCGGTGACGGTAGGGCTCGTCGTCATCAGGCGGTTGGTGCCCAGCGCGAAGGCGTTGACGTCACCATCCATCGGGAACGTCGGCCGGCCCCAGGCCATCAGCGAGCTGGTCGAGAACCCGGTGCCGGTCTCGGCGTAGCCGGCCTCGCCGTTGTCGACGAGCACGAGGTCGGGGTTGGTGTCGCTCTCGCGCACGGTGAACACCCGCGCCCCGGCGTTGAGCAGCATGGGCGCCAGCCACTGGTGGACGGTCTCGGTGCTGACGAGGTCTTCGACGATGTCGTTGGTGTTGCCGCGCTGCGTGCGCCACAGGTACGTGCCGCTGATGTTGGTCCAGGTGAAGCCGTGCCCGGCCGAGAGGTAGACGCTCTTGCCCGAGAGGGCGCCGGTGTTGGTGAAGCGACCGGCCGGAGCGCCTCCGAGGTAGGGCACCACGCCGATCTCGCGGCGCACCACGGGCGGCTCATCAGCGCGCCACGGCGTCTCCCAGGCCTTCGGCGGCACCGGCGCGAACGTCGGCGCTCCGGGCTGCTCGAGGCCACAGTCCTGCATCCACCCTTCGGGCGTGGTGAGGAAGGGCTGCGAGAGCATCAGCGTCAGGGTGAGGGTCAGCACCCGGCGGCTCTACTTCAGAGGCGCCGTGGTGCGCCATCGCGTGAAGAAGAACAGCCCCGCCCGACGCGAGTCGAGCGAGGCCGAGCTGAACCCAGAAGAGAGCCGCCGCTTAGAAGACCTGGCCGACGTTCATGAACTCGCTGCGCACCTGCTTGGGCGCCGAGCCGTTGATGGTGGTGGTGAAGACGACCGCGTACTGCTTCGCCGGGTCGATCTTCGAGCCGGGGATCGAGAGCGAGAACTCGTGGAAGTGCGTTCCGCGGCCGATGCGGCCGGCGCCAGTCTCGGTGGGGTTGTTGACGGTGGCGACGAGCTTGTTGCTGCCCACCTCGTAGACCTCGAACTTCTTCACGCCGTAGTTCGGCGCGCTGTCGTCGAAGCCGTTGCCCTGGAGCTTGGCCGCCACGTGCACCGTGTTGCTGCGCGGGCCGGGCCCCGGCATGCGGTCGATCCACATCGAGCCCTCCACCTGCGCGTTGGCGTTGGGGCCGACCACGCTGGTGGGGATCTTCGAGAGGTCAACCTTCGCGCTGCCGCCGAACTTCGCGATGGCCTCACGAATGCGCTTGTTGAGCTCGACGTACTCGGGCTGGCGGCCGGGCGTGTTCGCCATGTGCCGGGTGATGGCCTTGCTCAGGTCCTGCAGCTCGAGCTTCGTCATCGGCCGCTCGGCGGTGGAGCCCTTGAGGAACGTCTTGGTGGCCACGAAGAACTCGCCGCGGGTCTTCGAGTTGATACCGCCGTCCATGCGAATCGCCGCGCTCACCGACTTGTTGAGCTGGCCATCGAGCAGGATGGAGCCGCCGTCGCGCAGCTTCGAGAGCTTCATCGGAAGGAACGAGATGAACGGGGTGACGGGAATCGAGATGGCCGGGGTGACGGAGGGGCGAACGGGAGCGATGGAGGTCATGAGCGCGGGTCCTTGGACAGTGCGGCGAGATGCTGAATTGTCGTCAGAGCACTTACATGGTTGCTGAATGTCGCAGAGTGTCCGCCGCCCGCGTCAACCTCTCTTCTTTCAATGGCTTGGCGGCAGAAACACCAGACCGAGAATGCCACGTCCGTTGACAGGTGCGCTCCACACCTGCACCTGAGCCGGCGCTTCTGGGTTGGGCAGAAACCATGAAGGCCAAACTTTTTCTGCTCTCTGTCCTCGTCCTCACCGGTTGTCCCAGCACCAGCACGCCGCCCGATTGCGCCACGAAGTGCGCGTCGGTCGAGCTGCCGGCGTCGATCTGCGTCGACGCACGCACGGTGCGCGACTTCGCGCTCGGGCTGGGAGACTGCGCCCAGACCTGCACCTTCGTGCCGCTCGATCGCGTGTGCCCGGCCGCCTGTGCCCAGGGCCGCTGTGTCGATGAGGTGGGCATCGACGCGGGCGCCTCGACGGTCGACGCGGGCCTCGAGCCCGACGGGGGCGCCGGCGACGACGATGGTGGTGTCAACGTCTGCATGAACGTCACCTGCGCCGCGCCGCCGGCCAGCACCTGCGTCGACGCCGCCACGCTGCGCATCTTCGACGCTCGGGGGGTGTGCGCGCTGGGCCAGTGTCTCTACGGCGCGCGCGACGAGCGCTGCGCGGCCGGCTGCGCCAACGGGGCCTGCCAGAACGCCCCCTGCCAGGGCGTCACCTGCAGCACCCCACCGGCCGCCACCTGCACCGACGCCTCGACGCTGAAGTCGTACGCGCCGACGGGCAGCTGCAACGCCGGCGGCTGCCGCTACGCCGAGACGCTCACCACCTGCCAGTTCGGCTGCGCCAACGGCCAGTGCACCAACGACCCCTGCGCGGGCGTCTCGTGCGCCCAGCCGCCGGCGCCGTTCTGCGCCAACGCCACCACGCTGCGCGTCTTCTCGAGCCAGGGCGTCTGCGCACAGGGCAGCTGCCTCTACACGCCGTCCGACAGCACCTGCCGCTTCGGCTGCCTCAACGGCCGCTGCACCAACGACCCCTGCCAGGGCGTCACCTGCAGCACCCCGCCCGCGAGCGCCTGCGTCGACGCCACCACGCTGCGCACCTTCACCTCGGCGGGGGTGTGCTCGGGCGGCAGCTGCCGCTACAGCCCCGTCGACAGCACCTGCCAGTTCGGCTGCGCGAACGGCGCCTGCGTCGGCAACCCCTGCCAGGGCGTCAGCTGCGGCCAGCCACCGGCGGCCACCTGCGTGAACGCCACCACCCGGCGCAGCTTCTCGAACCAGGGCACCTGCGCCAACGGCGCGTGCAGCTACGTCTCGAGCGACACCGCGTGCCCGTTCGGCTGCGCCAACGGCGCCTGCACCGGCAACCCCTGCCAGGGCGTCACCTGCAGCCAGCCGCCGGCGGCCACCTGCGCGACGCCGACGACGCTGCGCACCTTCTCCACCGCGGGCACCTGCGCGAACGGCGCCTGCAGCTACACCTCACAAGAGACCACCTGCGCCTTCGGCTGCGCCAACGGGGCCTGCACCGGCAACCCCTGCCAGGGCGTCACCTGCGGCCAGCCGCCGGCGAACGCGTGCCTCAACGCCACCACGCTGCGCTCCTTCAACGCGCAGGGCACCTGCTCGGGCGGAGGCTGTAGCTACACCTCGCAAGACACCACCTGCGCCTTCGGCTGCGCCAACGGCGCCTGCACCGGCAACCCCTGCCAGGGCGTCACCTGCAACCAGCCTCCGGCGCCGACGTGCGTGAACCCCACCACGCTGCGCAACTTCTCGCCGAGCGGCACCTGCTCGGGCGGCGCCTGCAGCTACACCGCCTCGGAGTCGACCTGCCCCTTCGGCTGCGCCAACGGCGCCTGCACCGGCAACCCCTGCCAGGGCGTCACCTGCGCCACCCCGCCCGCCTCGACGTGCCTGAGCCCCACCACGCTGCGGAGCTTCTCCTCCTCGGGCACCTGCGCCGGGGGCGCGTGCAGCTACAGCCCGGCCGACACCACCTGCCCCTTCGGCTGCGCCAACGGCGCCTGCGTCAACGACCCCTGCGCGCAGGTCGCCTGCACCACGCCGCCCGCGCGCACCTGCCTCACCCCGACGACGCTGCGGAGCTTCTCGGCCACCGGCAGCTGCTCCGGCGGAGGCTGCAGCTACGCGCCCTCTGACACGAGCTGCGGCTTCGGCTGCGCCAACGGCGCCTGCCTCAACGACCCGTGCGTGGGCGTCACCTGCACCACCCCGCCGGCCACCACCTGCGTCGGCAACGCGGTGCGCGCGTACTCGAGCGGCGGCACCTGCACCAACGGCGTCTGCGGCTACACCTTCACCGACACCGCCTGCGCCGCGGGCTGCGCCAACGGCGCCTGCCAGGCCCCCACCTGCGGCGGCGCCTCGTGCAACACGCCGCCGGCGCCGACCTGCCTCAACGCCAACCGCCTGCGCACCTCGTTCCCCCTCGGCACCTGCAGCAACGACACCTGCGGCTACACCCAGTACGAGGTGCTGTGCAGCCAGGGCTGCATCAACGGGGCGTGCATCGCCGGCTCGTGGACGGTGGAGTTCATGCCGCAGGCGAGCCCTGCCTTGCTCTTCACCGCCGACACCGTCTTCGACGCCGCGGGTGAGCCGCTCCAGGTGGGCTGCGAGCAGGCCTCGTCCACCGCCAACTACTCCAACGGCACCGTGCGCTTCCGTCGCCGCACGCCTTCGGGCTGGCAAGAAGAGACCGTCGACGTCGGCATGGGCGCGGCCTGCAACGCGCGGCTGGTGCTCGACGGCAGCGGCGAGCCGATGGTGGCGTGGCACGACAGCGTCAACAACCACCTGCGCTTCGCCCGGCGCAACGGCGGCGCCTGGGCGCCGAAGGAGCTCATCGCCACCAGCGCCGGCGCCGGGCTCTCCATCGCCCTCGGCGCGAGCGGGCAGCCGCTGGTGAGCTACGGCACCGCCGCCGACGTGCAGCTGGCGACCCGCGCGGCCAACGGCAGCTGGACGAGCGAGCAGGTCTTCACCGCCTCGAGCCACCTCACGGCCCTGCGGGTGGTGGGGGGCGTGCCCTGGGTCTTGTCGACGGCCAACCGCTTCCAGGTGGCGTCGAAGCCCGGCGCGGCGTGGGTGGTGTCGGCCTTCAGCATGGCCGACGGCACCACCGGCACGCCCTACAGCTTCAAGCCCGACTCGTTCAGCGTCATCGGCGGCGTCCCCCGCGCGGTGGTGAGCGATGGCCTGGGCTGGGTGTGGCGCTCGCTGGTGAACGGGAAGCTCCTGAGCGAGCCCCTCGGAGACGAGCCGCTGGCGACGCGCGCCAACGAGCTGCCCGCGGTGTGGGTCTCACGCGCCAGCAGCGGGGGCGGCCAGACCGCGATGATCCGCGTGCGGCAGAACGACGCCTGGCCCGACACGCTCTCGACCGTGCCCTACGCCACGCAGCTGTTCCGCGTGGTCTCGTACACCGGCGCCGCCGGCCGCCACGTGCTGATGGACGCGTTCGGCCGAAGGCTGTCGTCCCCCGCTTCGGCGTGCGTGCCCCGGTGCGCTGGCCGGGCCTGTGGCGACGACGGGTGTGGCGGCACGTGCGGGGCCTGCGCGACCGGCTTCTGCGCGAGCAACGGCACCTGCGCTCCGCTGCGCAGCACCCTGCTGTCGGGCCTGGTGCCGCAGAAGGCGGCGATCGCCGCCGGGGCGAGCTCGATGCACGTGCTGGAGTCGGCCAACGGCTACGCCTTGTCCTGGCGCGCCTTCTCGGGCAGCGCCTTCGGGGACCCGTCGAGCGTGCCGGGGGCGAGCTACGGCTTCACCGGCGCGCGCTTCGACGTGGTGAACGAGCAACCCTGGGCCTTCACCTCGGGCAGCGCGATCAGCACCACCGTGCCGCTGACCCGCTCGGCCGCCGGCGCGTGGGCGACGGGCCCGGCCCGCAGCAGCGCCGGCAGCACCACCCTGCGCTTCGACGCGGCGGGGGTCGGGTATGCGGTGCGCTGCACGACGGCGCAGGTCTACCTCTCCACCCTGGCGGTCGGCGCCTCGGCGTGGACGGCCGAGACGTCGATCATCACCTTCGGCGTCAGCGGGGTGACCTGCCTGGACTCGGTGATCGCGCCCTCGGGCTTCGTCTACGTCGTGGGGGCCGCCAACGGCGCGCCGCGCCTGTACTCGAACGCGCCCGGCTTCACGCCGGTGCCCCTCAGCGCGATCGCCAACACCTCGAGCCTGCGCATGGCCGCTGACGCCAGCGGCAACCTGTACCTGGTCACGACGCCCTGGGCGTACGTCTGGCGTGCCTCGACCGGCGCGCTCGAGACCGAGACCGGCCCGGCGGACGTCTCCTGGTACCAGCCGGTGCACCTGACGATCGATCGAGCGGGCGCGCCGGCGGTCGCCTTCACGAAGAGCGGCAGCCGCAACCTGGTGCTGGCGCGCCGAACCGGCCCCAGCGCCTGGACCGCCGAGGAGCTGCCCTCGTCCGACGCGATCAGCCAGGCGCCCGCGCTCGGCAGCGCCACCGAGACGCGCGGGCTGGTGTTCGACGCCAGCAACACGCCGCACCTGCTCTACAGCGACCGCGGCGCGTGGCGGCACGTGACGAAGTGACCCGACGACGGGAGGCGCCCGCGCTGCGCGCCTCCCGTCTCTCTACTTGTTGCTGGTGAGCTGCAGCGTCGGCAGCCCGCCCTCGCCCATCACCACGTGCACGTGGCCCACCTTGCCGGCCAGCTCGGCGTAGGCCTCGAGCTCCTTGAGGCGAAGGAGCAGCGGGTTCTCGGCCAGCACCTTCGCCGTCTGGGCCATCGACCGGGTGGCCTGGGTCTCCTCACGGCGGAGGATGACGTTGGCCTCGGCCTCCTTCTGGGCCTGAATGACCTTGTTGAGCAGGTCCTTCATCTCACCCGGCAGCACCACGTCCTTCACCCCGAGCTCGAGCAGCTCGAGGCCCACCGCCTCGGCGCGGGCGACCACCGCTGGCGTCATCTGCTTCACCAGCTCGTCGCGGGCCCCGAGCAGCTCGTCGAGGGTCCTGGTGGTGATGGCGTCACGCGCGGCCAGCTGCATCGCCAGGTAGACGACGTCGTCCGGGTTGCGGGCGACGACGGCGAGGCGGCGCGGGTCCTTCACGCGGAACGAGGCCGAGACGTTGAGCCGCAGGGTGACGCGGTCCTTCGTCATGACCTCCTGGCCGGTGACGTGGAGCTGGCGCTCCTTCAGGTCGATGGCAGCGAGCTGCACGGCGCGCTGGGTGTTCCACGCGGCGTAGCGGCCCGCGGGGAGCACGGCGTCGAGCTGACCGTCGACCCACCGCAGCGCGACCGAGCCCTCGGGGGCGACCAGCTCCACGTAGTCCTTCGGCTTCGCGAGCGCGGCCACGTCGGGCGCGAGCACCTTCGCCTCGATGGGCGAGGTGTCGAACACCTCGAGCTGCACCAGGTCCTTCACCTCGCCAGTCTTGCGATCGACGAGGCGATCGACCGTCCACACCTGGTGAACGCCGGCGCCCAGCCAGAGCGCCGGCTTGCCGCGCCGCGAGACGAGGGCGCGCTCGTGCGGCGCGAGCGCCACCACCCGCAGCTCGGCCGCCGGCACCAGCGCCAGGCGCAGCTCATCGAGCTCGGCGAGCAGGCCCGTGACGACGAGCTTCTCGACCCGCACCGGCTTCAACCACGCGAACACGCGGTGCACGCCCGGGCCCAGGTAGCGAACCGGCTTGCCTTCGATGACCACGAACGCACGCTCGTGGACCAGCACTTCGATCTTCATGTGGACCTCCCGCGGAAGAACCGCAGCCCCTCTCACGCAGGCGCGCAGGACGGACTGACGGCGAAGACGCGCGACGACGGGGCCGAGCCGAGCACCGGCAGGGCGAGGGTCGAGCGCATCGGCTGCCCGGAGCACGCCGTGCTCGTCGCCAGGCCTCGGGCCGACGAGCGACGCTGCGAAAAAAAGGAAGGCCCTGCGCGTCACGGATCTCACCGAGGTGCCTCGAGCCAACGTGCGCTCGACGCGCGTGCAGCCGCGCACGTGAAGACCGCCCACGTGGAGCGACGCGCCCGCTGCGGGGTGGCGCGGACCCGACGTGGACGACGCCGTCACCTTCGACGACGCCGCTGACGCGAGGCTGGCCTCCACCCGGGAGCGGGACGAACGTCGCTCGGGCTGCACCCTTCGGCTCGACCGGCTTCGCGCAGGGCTTTCCCCTGTGCCAGAAGGATTCGAACCTTCGACTCGAGCGCCGTGGCGCTCGCGCTCTACCCGACTGAGCTATGGCCGACGACCAGCGTTCCAGGCTGGGTGTGTCTGCGTTTGACCGCTCCGCCACGTCCGTCGCCGGACGGCTGGATTCGAACCAGCGAAGCCCTTGGGAAGGGCCGAACACGACGTCACCTACAAGCGACGGAACCACGAACGAAGACGTCTCGGGCCCAGGGGGCTCGCACGGCGCCGTGGCGTCTCGGTGACGTGCGGCTGACGACGCAGCGCCACGAGCGCTCCTGACCGCCGAGGAGTTGTGCTACCGAGCCCGGGCCCGTGATGACGAAGCCCCCCTTCCTCCCCAAGCACCAGCCGACCTCGTTCGTGCAGTCGCTCGGCTACGCGTGGAGCGGCCTCATCCACACCGTGGTGCACCAGCGCAACATGCGCATGCACATCATCGCGGGCATTCTGGTCGGCCTCGTCGCGAGCGCCGTGCCGCTGGGCCTCGCCGAGAAGGCCATTCTCATCTTCTGCGTCACGCTCATCTTCTTCGCCGAGATGCTCAACAGCGCCCTCGAGCAGCTGGTCGATCTCGCGATTCAACAGTTCGACGAGAAGGCCAAGCTGACCAAGGACATCGCGGCCGCCGGCGTGCTGGTGCTGGCGACCGGGTCGATGGTGATCTTCGCGGCGATCCTGGTGCACGACGCCGACGCCATCTTCCGCGACCTCGCGGTCATTCAGCGGCAGGTGGTCTTCGGGGTCCCCTTGACGGTGCTGGGGGGCGCGCTGATGCACGAGTCGCCGAAGTCGAAGTGGCTCGACGGGCTCTTCGCCGTCGCGGCGCTGGTCACCTGGGCCGCCACCACCACGTGGACCGAGAGCTACGTGATGTCGGCGATGACGTTCGGCCTGCTGGTGGTGTGCATCGCCACGGCGATCGAGCGGCAGCGCCTGCGCGCCGCGTAGCGCCCGAAAAAAAAGCCCGGCATCAAGCCGGGCTCCGCAGCAGTCGTACCTCGTGACTGCTTCCCTCGAGAGGGCCCACGTTTCCCGGAGCCAGTCCGGAAATCGGGGGTGCCTCTGAAGGGCTATTCTGTTGTGGCC
The DNA here is from genome assembly GCA_014879945.1 of Myxococcus sp. Classification (GTDB taxonomy): domain Bacteria; phylum Myxococcota; class Myxococcia; order Myxococcales; family Myxococcaceae; genus Xiheimicrobium. Next base: position 8,863 of record JACSRE010000160.1, on the reverse strand, counting down.
CCGGCTCAGGCTTCGGCGCGGGGCTCGGCCTCGACTTCGGCCGGCTTCGGCTTCAAGTTCACCGTCACCTGATCAATCAGCTCGGTGGCGATGTCGAGAATCTGGTTCGGAGTGTAGCCGCCCGACTGCAGCTGCGCAAAGAAGGCCTGCGCGAGTGCCTTGGTGTTCTTCTTGTCGGTGCTCATGGTGAATCCCTCCGGAGATGCCGTGTAACCGCTACGCTGCCGGGTGTTCTTCACCCCCTGTGCCATGGTCGCCATTCGCAATTCATCAGCCTTTCCGCCACCTTTTGAGTGTCAGCGAACGCATGGGTGCGTAGCGCCGGTAGCACCCCGGAGAGGCCGCCCCGGTGGCATGCGTAGCCTCGGTAGCACCTTGAAGCAGTCGTGCTGCTCGAGGCAGTAGAAGAACTGTCACCCTGCCTTCATCGCGTAGCTGGCCTCGGGGCCTCCGTGGTACCCGCAGCCCGTGGCCCTCCGGATCAACAACATCCCCCAGTGGTTGGACGAACCCGAGTCGGTGCTCGGCGAGAAGGCGGCCACCAGGCTGGGCGTCAAGCCGACCGACTTCAGCGCGGTGCGCGTGGTTCGCACGGTGCTCGACGCGCGCAAGAAGAACCACCCGCGCTATGTGCACACCCTCGAGGTCGAGCTGGCGCCGGGCAGGCTCCCGAAGCAGCTGCCGCCCGACGTGAGCGAGGTCGACCCGCTGCCGGGGCCGCTCCCGCCGGTGGCGAAGGCGCCGGCCCAGCGCCCGCTGATCATCGGTATGGGCCCCGCCGGGCTGTTCGCCGCCCTCGCGCTGGCGGAGCGCGGCGTGAAGAGCGTGATCCTCGAGCGCGGCAAGGACGTGGTGCAGCGCCGCAAGGACGTGGCGAAGCTCTCTCGCGACGGCACCCTCTTCCCCGAGTCGAACATGAACTTCGGCGAGGGCGGCGCCGGGGCGTACACCGACGGCAAGCTGTCGACGCGCATCAACCACCCGCACGTGCGGCGCGTGATCGAGACGTTCGCGAAGTACGGCGCGCCCGATCGCATTCTGGTGCAGGGCAAGCCGCACATCGGCTCCGATCTGCTGCCCTTCGCGGTCGAGCGCATGCGCCACGAGCTGATCGCCATGGGCGTCGAGGTGCGCTTCGAGACGCGCGTCGAAGACGTGCTGGTGAAGGACGGCCAGGTCACCGGCGTGAAGCTGCGCGACGGCAGCGTGCTCGAGAGTGATCGCGTGATCCTCGCGCCGGGCAACTCGGCCCGGGAGCTGTACGAGCGCTTCGCCACCGACGGCCACGTCTTCGTCGAGGCCAAGCCCTTCGCCATCGGGTTCCGCGCGGAGCACCCGCAGCTGCTGATCAACGAGCTGCAATACGGCGCGAAGGTCGCCGACGACGCCCGCCTGCCGCCCGCCGACTACAAGCTGGCCGAGAACCTCTCGGTCGACGGCGATCTGCGCGGCGTCTACTCGTTCTGCATGTGCCCCGGCGGCATCGTGGTGCCGACGCCGACCGAAGACGGCTACCTCTGCACCAACGGCATGTCGAACTCGCGCCGCAACTCGAAGTACGCGAACGCGGGCATCGTGGTGAGCGTCTCGGTCGAAGACTTCGCGCGCGACGGGTTCACCGGGCCGTTGGCGGGCCTGGGCTTTCAGCGCAAGTGGGAGAAGGCGGCCTACGAGCTCGGCGGCGGCAGGTTCAACGCGCCCGCGCAGTCCATCCCCGACTACCTCGCGGGGCGGTTGGTGAAGGCTCCGGGCGGCACCACCTACCGGCCCGGGCTGGCGCACGCCGATCTCAACCGCTTGTTCCCGAAGGCGCTCACCGAGTCGCTCAAGCAGGCCCTTCGCGCCTTCGATCGGTCGATGCGTGGGTTCATCAGCGACGAGGCGCTCCTCATCGGCGTCGAGGCGCGCACCTCGAGCCCGGTGCGGGTGACGCGGAACGAGGCGCTCCAGTCGGTGTCGGTGAAGGGGCTGTACCCGGCCGGCGAGGGCTGCGGCTACTCTGGCGGCATCGTGTCGTCGGGCATCGACGGCCTGCGGGTCGCCGAGCAGATCTGCCAGGAGCTCTCATGAAGTACCGCGTTCGCAACCCAGACGGTGAGATCGAGTTCGAGACCTTCGGGCAGCTCGAGCAGGCGTGGCTGATGGGCCTGGTGGAGCCCTCCGACGAGGTGCTCCAGGAGGGCCACCAGAACTGGCGCCGCGCCGACTCGTTCCCCCTGCTGGCGCGGGCCCGCCGCGAGGGCGACAACGTGTGGGGCGGCGCGTGGTTCTTGTGGGTGCTGATCGGCGTGGCGGCGGCCACCATCGCCCTGGTGATCTTCAAAGAGGCGGCCAGGCAGGACAACGCGTCGCTGTGGGCGCTGGGCTTCACCATCGCCATCGCCGACGTGGTGCTGATGACCCGCGTCACCGTCAACGCGCAGAAGCGCCGCAACCCGCACCACGGCCAGCGCAAGTAGCCTCGGCGGCCGCAGCGCTACTTCTTCGTCACCGTCTTCTTGATCGCCTCGAACACCTTGGGCACCGCCATGGTGTTGGCCTTGTTGATGATGAACATCGGCAGCGAGCCGCCGGGGCTCGTGTAGACGTAGTAGGTCGCGAAGGTCTTCTTCCCCTCTTCGCGGGGCTCGAGCAGCCAGTAGCCCTCGTTGATGCGCACCCGCACCACGTCCCTGGGCACGGGGATCTTGTCGTCCATGTCGTTCACCACCGTCCAGGTGACCTTCATGAAGCCCTTGCCCTCCTGCCAGTCGGACTCGTCCACCAGGCGGATGATGTAGTCGCGCCGATCGACCATGGGCGTGTTGATCTTCGAGTAGAGCAACGTCACCTTGTCGCCGCCCTCTCGAGAGATCACCCGGCCGTCTTCGACGTAGGGCATCGTCTTCGGGTAGTTGTCGTAGTCGCGCACGGCCTTCCACACGTCAGCCGGTGGGGCCTCGATAATCCCGATGGCCTTCATCTCGCGTACGTCGCCGTCACCGCGGGCCCGGGCGAAGACCTTCACGCCATCGGAGTTGGCGGCCATCTCCCAGCGCGGTTCATCGGCGCCGAGCAGCATCAAGGGAACGAGCAACAAGGAAGTCATACGCCCTCTTAATGGGTCGAAAGATGCCGCGGGGACAGGTAGTGTCTCACGCCGTGAGCCAGACCGAAAACGAGACCGCCAATTCACCCGCAGACGAGCAGATTCGTAAAATCTACGCGAAGGACCTGAAGAACGGCGAGGCCGTTCACACGGTCTTCAAGGCCACCCGAAAGGAGAAGGCCGCCAGCCGCGCCGGCAAGCCGTACCTGTCGCTGACGCTGACCGACCGCACCGGCGAGGTGGACGGCCGGGTCTTCGAGAACGTCGAGGCGGCCGACACCGCGTTCGCGCAAGGCGACTACCTGCTCCTCAAGGGCCGGGTGGGCCAGTTCCACGGCAAGCTGCAGCTGGTCGTCGATCGCCTCGAGCGCCTCGACCCCGAGCCCATCGACCCCAGGGAGTTCGAGTTCACCGCGCCGCCCGCGCCGGCCCCCGAGCCCAGGGAAGAGAAGAAGCCCCGCGAGCGTGACGAGGCCGCCAGCGCCGACGCGCACTCGCACAAGGGGGCCCGCCAGCGCCTGCTGAAGCTGCTCGACAACCCCGCCATCGCCCAGGGCCTCGACGCCCTGTTGACCCAGCTCGAGAAGCAGATCGAAGACCGGGTCGTCGCGCGCCTGTCGGGTCAGCCCCTGCCCGCTCCCGGCCCTCGCGTCGAGAAGAAGCCCAGGCCGCCCCGCGGCGAGCGGCACGAGCACAAGGGCGAACCAAAGCCCGAGGCCCCCAAGCGCGACGGCGCGCTGCCCGAGGGCCTGGCCTTCAAGCCGTTCAAGGCGCTCGTCGGCGAGGGCGAGAACTCCCCCAGCGGCTCGTGACGACGTAGGGTGGCGGCACGTTCATGGCGAAGCGGCTTGGAGAGCGGCTGATCGAAGCAGGGCTGGCCTCGGCCGAGGCCGTCGATCAGGCCCTGCAGCACCAGAGGATCACCGGCCACCGGCTCGGCGACTGCCTCGTCGAGCTGGGCCTGGTGCAAGAGACGACGCTGCTGCGCTACCTCGCGACCGAGTTCAAGACCCGCTACGTCTCGGCCGACAAGCTCGCCAAGGCCACCATCCCACCCGAGGTGCTCGACAAGGTGCCGGTGCGCATGGCCGAGGCGCAGTGCTTCCTCCCCATCGCGTACGACGCCGAGCGGAAGATCCTCTCGGTGGTGATGGCCGAGCCCCAGAAGGCCGACCTGGTGCGAGAGATCGCCCTGGTCACCGAGATGAACGAGGTCTTCCCGTTCATCGGCGTGCGCAACGCGATTCAGGCGGCGATCAAGAAGCACTACTACGGAGACCCCACCGCCTTCGCGGCGCTCGAGGCCGGCGGCGTGCCAGCCGTGCCGCGGCCCAGCACCCCCAGCGGGGCCTACCGCGACCCGAACGAGCCTTCCCGCGTCACCGCGATGCCCGACGTCTCGTCGCGCACCAGCGTCAGCGGCTCGGGCCGCTCGTCGAGCCGCGTCAACCCCACCCAGCTGCGTGAGGCGCTCGGCGTGGTGCGTGGGAGCGTAGGCGAGAACGACTTCCTCGAGACGCTCAACATCATGGTGTCGTTGCTCGAGATGCCGCGCAAAGACTTCCGCAGCCACTCGGCCCACGTCGCCCGACAGTCGGCGCTGATCGCCAGGCGCATCGGGGTGCCGCCCCGAGACGTCGCCAACACGCAGATCGCCGCCTACCTGCACGATCTCGGCAAGAAGCCGGAGCGCCACCTCACGCTGCCGCTGCTCGCCGCCAACCCCGACCTCAAGGGCGAGGCCAAGCGGTACCTGCGCGCGCCGGTGAAGCTCTTCGAGACGGTGCACCTGCCGACCCAGGTCAACTCGCTGCTGGCGCACCTCTACGAGGCGTACGACGGCTCGGGGCTGCCCCAGGGGCTCAAGGGTGAAGACATTCCCGCGGGGGCGCGCATCATCGCGGCGGTCGACGCGTTCCTCGACTACACGCGCAACCCCTTCAACCCCATGGGCCGCATCCTGCCGAAGCAGGAGGCCCTCGACACCCTGCACGCCCAGGGCGGCATCCTCTTCGACCCGGTGGTGGTCGACGCGCTGATCACCCTGCAGAGCGGAGACCTGCTCAAGCAACGCGTCGAGACCGACGGCCGCCAGATCTTCATCGCCGACCCCGACGAGGCCACCCGCACCGACCTGATGGACGCGGTCTCGCGCATGGGCCTGGTGGTGCAGGCGGTGGTGAAGCTCGACGGCGCCATCGACGCGGTGCTGGCCAACGAGGCAGACACGGTGACGGTGGGCCTCGGCTACGGCGTGGGCGACCTGGTGGCGTTGACCCAGTTCGTGCGCGCGCGGCCCGAGAGCGCCTCGCTGCCAGTGCTGGTGCTGGGGGAGCCGACCGACGCCCAGACGAAAGATCGGCTGCTCCAGGCGGGCGTCACCGGCTTCGTCCCCAACGCCGGGAACCCCGACGACGCGGCGGTGATCATCCGCGGCGCCTACGTCGATCGTGTCGAGCACGGCGGCCCCGGCCACGTGGTTCGCGGCAGCTTCGACGAGCTCGCCGCCGCCGACCTGGTGCGCATTCTCGGCTCGGGGCGCAAGTCGGGGAAGCTGCAGATCCGCAACGGGCCCCACGAGGGGCAGCTGCAGGTGGAGCGCGGGCGCGTCGTGCACGCGGCCTACGCCGACAAGAAGGGCGAGGCCGCCGTCACTGGCCTGCTGGCCCTCCCCCAGGCGGAGTTCCAGTTCGACCCCGAGTCGGTGCTCACCGAGATGCCTAACGTCGACAAGGATCTCGAGGTGCTGGCCCGCCAGATGGGCGCCTCGGCCGCCTGACGACGGGAGACGTCGCCCTGGGCGGCGACGGCCGGCGCGCGGCAGGGAGTCACTCCGCGTCGAGATCGGGCACCACGCGCCGAATGAGCTCCTCGTCGAAGCCCCGGCCCGCGAGGAACCGGGCCGCCTTGACGCCCTCGAGCTTGCGCTGCTTCACCAGCGCACGCGCCGCGGCCTCGTCGGCGTGCCCCACCTCGTCGGCCGCGGACTCGACGGCCCGGGCTGCCTCCTCGCCCTCGACGCCCACCGCCTGGAGCTTGCGGGTGACGGCGGCGACCGACTGCCGCGACGAGAAGGCAGAGCGCGCGAAGGCCTGGGCGGCGCGTCGATCGTCGAGGAAGCCCAGGGCCTCGAGCCGGGTGAGGGCCGCGGCGATCTCGTCGGCCGGGTAGTCCTTGCGCGCCAGCGACGCCTCGAGCTGCGCCCGCGTGCGCTCTCGCGAGGCGAGGAGCTTCTTTCCGAACTGCAGGGCCGACAGGCGCGGGCGCATGGGAGCACAGCTTCTCGCACCGCCCCGCCGCACGCGAGGGTGGACCACGACAGCCCCGTCGGGACATACAGGCGCCATGCATCCGCTCATGAGACGCTTCCTCGATCTCTCGAAGGTGACCGACGCCCTCGAGCAGGGCCCCGGCGACGACGACGCGCGCGCGCTGGTGGCCGCGATCGAGGCCGACGGCAAGCTGAAGCAGCAGGCCCTGGCGTCGAAGGGCAAGCAGATCGTCCCGAACGACCTGCAGCAGCGCCTCATCATCGCCTCGACGAAGGCGGCGACCCAGCGCGTGTCGGCCGACCCGACGCTGGGGCCGAAGGTGCGCGCGGCCATCGACGCGGTGGTGGCGGCCGGCGGCGCTGAGGACGAGGGCCTCTCGCTGGTCTACCAGTCGGTGCTCGACGAGGGCTTCGGCTGGCTCGAAGACCCCGAAGACTTCGACGCCACCTTCCTGGGCGAGACGCTCGACGCGCTGGTGCCGCTCGCGACCGTCGACACCGACGCCGTCGAAGCGTGGGTCGACGCCTTCGTGAAGCAGGTGGACGGCCCGCAGCGGCCCCTGCGGCTGGCGGTCGCCGAGTCGCTGCTCGAGGCCGCGTGGAGCGACGGCCCGCAGCCCGTCGCGGCCGAGCACGTGGACGACGCGATGGACTCGCTGGCGCGCTCGGTCGCCAGCAATGAGCTCGAGCAGGCCGGCGCCGTGCTGGTCGAGTTCCTCCGGTTCCTCCACGAGAAGAAGCTGATCGGCGCGACGCGGCTGGCGCGGCTGACCGAGATCGCGAAGGCCGCCGCGCTCGCCCCCGAGCAGGGCGACGGCGAAGAAGAGGAAGGCGACGACGAAGACGGCGCCGGCGACGAAGAGGAGTGACTACTCGTCGGTGCCCGCGGCGTGGAACACCCAGGGGAAGGTGATCACCACCACGCCCCCGCCCTTCGGCTCGGGGAACCTCCACCGCCGAATGCGCTCGAGCATGCAGGCCTCGACGTTGGCGTTGTCGATGCCCGACTCGGCCACCACCGCGTCGGCGATGCTGCCGGTCGCGTCGATGGTCCAGGTGACCGCGATCTTCCCGGCGAGCTTCGCGTTCTGCTGCAGCTCGCGCTCGTAGCAGAACTTGATCTCGCTCTGATGGCGCCGAATCACCGCCATCACCACGTCCTTCTCGAGGCCGTTGCCGACCACCTGCCGCGGGCCGTCTCCGGGCGCGAAGGTCGGCTTCCCGTGGGGGTTCAGGCCGAAGCCCACCGGAGCGCCATGGGGCCGCCCCGGGCCGCCGAGGCCGCCGATGCTCAGCCCGCTGCCGGGAGGGCCGCCGGGCCCGCCGCCACGCGCGTCCATGCCCGCGAGGCCGTCAGCGCTCGCCGAGCCGCTCCCGGGGGCCTTGAGGCCGCTGAGGCCCTGATCGATGGCGTTGTTGGTGCCGCCCGAGAGCACCTTGCTGAACGAGTTGCCGAAGAGGCCGGCCATCAGGCTCTGCACCTTCTTCTTGTCGCTGGCGGCCTTCTGTTGGCGGTCGACGGGCGCCTTCGGCTGCAGCAGCGTCGGCTGCGCGTTGGCGCTCGGCTCCTTCTTCGTGAAGCCGGGGTTCTTCTTCGCCACCGTCTTCTCGGGAGGCGCCACCACCGTCAGGCGAACGGGAACGGCGCCGAAGATGTCGCCATCGGTCATGCCGTCGAGCGGGGTGACGAGGAACGAGGCGACGAGCGCGAAGAAGAGCAGCAGCGCGATCGCGGTGATCTTGAAGAAGCGCACGTCGAGCGCGCGGGCGTCGTGCTTCACGCGCTCGGTCGGGGGCGGTGGCTCGAGGGTGACGGCGAGGCTGCCGAGCTGCTTGCTCACGCGCTCACCGGCCCCGGCCGCGAGCAGCACCTCGTCGCCCGCCAGCACGCGCGTGCCGTCGGCCGTCGCCTCGACTCGAAAGTCGTGGAGCTCCCACCGCGCGCCGGGCGAGAGGTGGCGCACGTCGATGACGGTGCCCTTCCAGGTGACCGAGACCTTCGCAGGAAGGGCTTCGGAAGACGTACGGGGGCTGGCCTCGGGCATGGGCGGACACTCCTCGCGGTGCGGGTTGACGCGAAGCGGCCGGCCGCCGCTCGCGCGTGGTGGCTCTGACACCGACGCTGAAAGTGGGTTCCAGAAACACGGGCGCGCCCAGGCGCCGCTTCCTCCACTCGTCTCTTCAGCCTCGAGCGGTCGCGCGGCGGTAAAGCCGCTCCGACGACAGGCCCGGCAGCTTCGCGCCGCGCCAGGTCCAGAGGCCAGTCAGCAGGCCGAGGCTTCGTTCACTTCGGCGGCGACGGCAGCGGCCACGCCCAGACGCGCGACTTGCCCTCGAGGTTCTCCCCCCCGGCGGCTCGACGCCGAAGCGGCCGAGGCGCTCGTCGCCGGCGCGGTGGCCCAGCGCGCTCGAGGTCGCCAGCGGCGACGCGAGCGCGCAGGACGTCAGAAGCGCTCGATCTGGAAGTCGTCGTCGCTGGCCGGCTTGGGCGCAGCGGGGGCTGG
>JACSRE010000085.1 GCA_014879945.1 Myxococcus sp. | reverse complement strand
CCCCTCCCGCGCCGCCGTCTGGCTCTGCGACGCCGGGGCCGCAGCTGGAGATGAAACCGAGGATGAGGATCGCGCGAAGTCGGGTCATGGAGGCGTCCTGGAAACCGCTGGTGCCAGCTCAAGACGCCCGGCCGCGCCCTCGCGGGACATCAATCTACTTCGGGTGCCGAACCCCGCGGGAGCTGAATTGGAGGTTGAGCCGACGTGCTCGGTGGCGGCACGAGGGGTGCATTCGGCGGCGAGCGTGAATGCACAACGCCTCGCCTGGCTGCTCCTTGTCTGTGCTGGCTGCAACAACCCGAGCTACGAGATCACCCGCGATCGCCCGTGGTGTCTCTCTGACGCGCAGTGCGGCCGAAGCGAGGTCTGCGTGCACGAGCACGCTCACGACGGAGACTGGGACGCCTGCTTCGTGCCCTGTACTGAGCGAGGCGCCTGCCCGGCCGACACGACGCGCGTGTCATGCCCAGACTCTCCCTCAGGGATGGCGTGCAAACGAGACGACGGCAGCACCGCGTGCTTCTGCCGCCCGGCGGGCTGACGTCGAAACGCTGCCTCGGTGCGGCTGTGGCGGGCCCGGGAGTGTCGGGCCCGCGCGTGCCTGAGGCCTCGAACCCGACCCGGGCTATGGTGCCGGCAAGTGCGACTCGCCGACCCAGTCACCGCAGCGCCGTCGATGGCGGCGCGCCGAGGCTCCGCTGCGAGGGCGAAGGTGGCGTGGCCGCTCGCGCTCGCGGCGTGCTGGGTGGCCGGCTGCGCTGGGCTCCCTGCGCCCGAAGACGGCGGCGCGCGGGCGTTGGACGACGCGGGGGGCGAGGCTCGCGACGCCGGCGTGTCAGCGGGTGACGCCCGCTCGGAAGACGGCGGCGCCATCGACGCCGACGCCGGAGCGACGACGCCCGACGCGAGCGTCTCTCCGCGCGACGCCGGGGTGACGACGCCCGACGCCAGCGTCTCGCCGCCCGACGCCGGGCTCCAGCGCGCCGTCTTCTCGCCCACCACCGCGAACTTCCCCGACGCCGAGCGAGGCTTCTTCCGCTTTGTCGACGACCTCTCGACCGTCTCGGCCACCGAGCTGCGTGACGTCTTCACCGGCGGGCACCGGCTCGCGTACACCTTGATTCGCCTCGACGCGGTGCGCACCACGGCCATCGGCGCCACCCGCCTCGCCGCCTTCGAGACCGGCCTTGGGCGGTTCCGCGCCGCGGGCGTCAAGGCCATCGTGCGCGTCGCCTACAACTACCCGCAGAACGAGACCCAGTACCGCAACGCCCAGGACGCCTCGCTGGTGCAGCTGCGCGCGCACCTCGCCGAGCTCGCCCCCGTCTTCGCGCGCAACGCCGACGTCATCGCCTTCTTCCAGGCCGGCTTCATCGGCGCGTGGGGCGAGTGGCACACCTCGTCGAACAACCTCACCACCCCGACGAACAAGCTCGCGGTGCGCGACGCGTTGCTGGCGTCGTTGCCGGCCTCCCGCACCATCAGCTTCCGCTACCCGCCCGACCTGCGCGCCTGGTACCCTTCGGCGCCGACCGTCGCCGACCGGTTGAGCGGCGTGGCGCCGCGGGTGGGGTTTCACAACGACTGCTTCATGGCCTCGCCGACCGACGTGGGCACCTTCGAGGGCGCGAGCGGCCCCGGCGACCGCGCGCTGATGCAGGCCTTCGGTCGCGTCGCCCCCTTTGGTGGCGAGACGTGCGACCCCGCTGACGACCCGAACCCCAGCCCGCGGCTCGGGTGCGCTGCGATTCGCACCGAGGGCCGCGCCTATGGGCTCACCTACCTGAACCTCGACTACTGGACCTCGTTTCACGACTCGTGGCGCGCCGGTGGCTGCTTCGACGAGGTGGCGCGCTCGATGGGGCACCGGCTGCAGCTCGACGCGGTGGAGCTCCCGATCGAGGCGGCCGCCGGCGCGCCGGTTCCGCTCACGGTGACGCTCACCAACACCGGTTGGGCGCGCCTGCACAACCCGCGGCCCCTGGTGGCGTGGTGGGTGAGCGGCGCGTCGGCCCACCGGGCGCTCCTCGAGGGCGCCGACGTGCGCGCCGTGGGCAGTGGCGAGACGCGCGCGCTCGCGGGCTCCGTGGCGCTCCCCCCGGGTGTCACCGCGGGCGCCTGGGCGTTGTGGCTCTCGCTCCCCGACGGCGCGACCTCGCTCGAGAACGACCCGCGCTACTCGAGCCGCTTCGCCAACGCCGACGACGCGACGAAGCAGCAGCGGTGGGAAGCCGCCACCGCGCGGTTCGCGACCGGCCTGTCGGTGCGAGTCAGGTAGATGGCCAGGGTGCCTGCCAAACCGCCCCGCAAGCCGAAGCGGGCGCCGCTCAACCCCGAGCGCATCGCCGCCGCCGCGCTGGCCTTCATCGACGAGCACGGCCTCGAGGCCTTGAGCGTGCGGCACCTGGGCGCCGCGCTCGGTGTCGAGGGCATGGCGCTCTACAAGCACTACCCGTCGAAAGAGGCCATCCTCGACGCGGTGGCTGAGCTGCTCATCCTCGAGCTGGTGGTGCCGGAGCCCTCGGGCGAGACGTGGAAGCAGCGGGCGCTGAAGGTGGCGCACGACTACCGGGCCATCAGCCGGCGGCACCCGCGCTCGTTTCCGCTGCTGGCGTTCCGGCGCCTCACCACGCCGCGCGCCCTGGCGCTGCTCGACCGCATCTTCTTCGCGCTGCGGGCCGACGGGTTGACGGCGGAGCAGGCGGTGCAGGTCTACAAGGGCGTCGCCAACTGGTCGAACGGCGCCATCTTCGACGAGCTGGCGGGCTTCTCGGCGAAGCAGGCCGGCGTGGTGCAGGCCGTACCGCCTGAGCTGACCGCCTTCGCCGAGGCCACGCCGTTCCTGGGCACCGACTCGTTCGACGCGATGTTCGAGCTGGGGCTCGAGGCGCTGCTGACGGGCCTCGAGCAGAAGTTCGCCGGCGCTCCGCGCTGAGCAGGCGGGCGCGCGCCCGCCGCGTCGAGAGGACAGCCTCGAGGTCGCTGGCGCTCCGCGCTGAGCAGCCGGGCGCGCGCCTACCGCGTCGAGAGGAAGCCCTCGAGCGCGTCGAGGTCGGCGGCGCTCAGCGCGCGCTGGTCGTGCTCGGCCATCGAGGCCCGCGGATCGAGGAGGACCTGCCGCAGCGACGTCGCCGAGCCGTCGTGGAGGTACGGCGCGCTGGCGAACACGCCGCGCAGCGACGGCGTATCGAGCTTCGGCGCTCCGCTGAGGGTCGAGCCATGGGCCAGCCCGTCGGTGAGCACCGCGCCGGCGTGGCAGGAGGCGCAGCGCGAGGCGAAGAGGGCCTCACCGCGCGCCACCAGGCCCGGGGCGACGCGCTCCACGGCCGGGTTGTCGGGCGCCGGCACGGTGGCCAGGTAGGCCGAGAGGTCGGCGACGTCGCCGCGGCTGAGCCCGCGGCCCCCCATCTGCGTCACCATTCGCGTCGAGAAGGCGGGCAGGTCGGCCAGCGCGCCGTCCCAGTGGTAGGGCGCGGTGGCGGTGACGCCCCACAGCGGAGGCGTGTTGCGCGGCCCGCCGCGGCTGGCGGGGAGCACCCAGGACAGCCCGTCGGTGCGCCCGTCGGGGTGGCAGCTCGAGCACGAGACGCCGCCGAACTCGGGCTGCGTCAGCCGCGGGTCCACCGCCGAGTAGAACAGCCGCCGGCCGCGCTCGACGTCGGGCGCCTGCGTGGGGTGCGCGAAGGGGATGACCGCGGTCTGCGCGAGCCGGCCGCCGCGCGACTCCACCAGCGACACGGTGTAGTCGAGCGCGTTGTGCACCCAGGCCCGGGTGAGGTCGCCGGCGACGGCGATGCCGGTGGGGCGGGCGCCCACGCGCACCACGTCGGCGATGCCGCGCTCGGGCACCCGGTAGCGCTCGTCGACGCGGCCCGTCGCCGAGACGACGGCCACCGCGTTGGAGTTGTGGTCGACGACGTAGACCCAGGCCCCCGACGCGTCGACGACCAGCGCCGAGGGCGCGTCCATGCCGGTGCCGCCCCGCGCCTCGCCGCAGGCGGCGTCGAGGTTGGTGGACAGGAGCGCCGCGGGGAAGCCGGAGCTGACCGCCTCGCCGCCGGCCCAGGGCGCGCGGGTGCGCGCGTCGTCCACCAGCAGCGCGTCGTTGGTCGTCTCGACCGTGCTCAACGCCGGCGCGACCGCCAGGCGCAGCGAGGTCTGCACCCGGCCCACTCCACCGGTGCGGCTCTGCACGTGGGCGACGTAGGCGCGGTCGCCGTCGGGCGAGAGCACGACGTCGGCGGCCTGCGCGGGCGTGCGGCGCGGCACCAGCCCCCGGCCGCACTCGGCCTCGGGCGGCTGCTCCAGCGTGCGCAGGGGGCCGCTCCCGACGTCGAGGTCCACCACCCGCAGCGCGCCGGCGCCGAAGTCGGTGACGTAGACGCGGCGCCCGTCGGGTGACGCCGCCAGCGCCCAGGGTTGGCCTCCGACCCGCACCTCGCGCCGCACCGCGAGCGACTGCGCCTCGAGCACCGAGAGCGTGCCCGACATGGAGTTGGCCACCAGCAGCCGGCTTCGGTCTGCCGACAGGGCCATCCCGACGGGCTCGGCGCCGACGGTGGCGGTGGCCTCGACGACCTCTCCTCCCGCGCTCAGCCGCGCGACCGAGCGGTCAGCGCGGCACGAGACGTAGACGGCGCCATCGGGCCCCACCAGGAGGCGCTCGGGCTGCCGGCCCACCTTCGTCTGCCGCAGCACCGCGCCCGACGCCGCGTCGAGCACCACCACCACGTCGTGGTCCGCGTCGGCGACGAAGAGGAGCGCGTCGTCGTTGCTCACCGCGATGGAGCCGGAGCTCCGGGGCGTTGGGTTGGGGGGCGCACACGAGACGGCGAGCAGCGACGCCACCACGGCGGACAGTCGAGACATGAGCGCTCCAAAGAGTTGATGGGAGTCAACGTTGATGGGGCGTGGCCCCGGGGAATTGCAGACGTGGTGCCAGCCAGCGCTGGCGACGCAGGCCCGCGGGAGCAGGTGGCACCCTCGGCGCGGCGTTGACCACCAGCACGCCCGCGCTGCGCAACCCGTGACGCGCCCGTCAGGCGGGTGCGCAAGCAGGCGCGCTCTCCGGCGAGGCGTCGGCGTGGTGGGTGGGCGTGGACCCATCCCAGTCGAGGTAGGAGCCTCGCTGGGCGAGGGCCGAAGCCCTGCCGAGGTGGCCGAGGCCCTGGGCATGGCGGCGGGCACCGCCCGGGTGCACCTGCGCAGCGTGTATTCGAAGACCGAGACGACGGGGCAGCGGGAGCTGGTGGCGCGGCTGAAGGCGTGGCGGCTCACGTGAACGCGCTCGGCCTGAGCATTCTCAACAGCCTCAAGACGTTGGAGGCGCTGGAGCTCGACACGACGGGGCTCCTGACCGGGTTGAGCTTTTCGAAGGAAGACCTCGAGGCGGGCCGCCGATGGGTGCCGTGGAGCGACGCGGCGACGCTGTTCGACCGGCTCGAGCCCCGGCTGGAGCCCGCAGACCTCGAGGCGCTGGCGAGGGCCCACCTGGAGTCGCACCCCGCCATTCGGGTGCTCGCCCAGCTCGCGGTCAGCTCCTCGGCGTGGCTCGACCTGTTCTGGCGGCTGAGCGCTCCGGTCAACCCGATGGTGGCGCTGCGCTACGACGCCGGCCCTGCAGAGCACCGGTTGGAGCTGACGCTCCACGAGGGACTGAAGCCGTGTGCGTTGTGGTTCCAGCTCTCGCACCACTGCGCGGTGGTGGCGCCGCTGTCGGTCGGCGGCCGGCCGCTGAAGGTGCGCTCGCTGCACCACGACGGGCGGTCGCTGCGGGCCTGCTACGAGGCGCCGACCGAGGGGGTGTCAGCCCAGCGACGGCAGCGCGCGAGTGAGCTGCCGTTGAGCGCGGTGTTCGAGTCGTTGGAGCTGTTCGGGCGATGGGCCGGCCCTGCGCTGCGCGACGGGAACCTGCAGCTGGGGGAGCGCCATCGCGGCGCCGTGGACGAGGTGCTGAGCCTGGCCTCGGCCTGGGGGCTGACGCTCGCCGAGGCGCGGGTCGCGCTGTCGCTGGGCGAGGGGCGCACGCTCGCGGGCGTGGCCGAGGCGCTCGACCTGGCGGTGGCCACCGTGCGCGTTCATCTCAAGCATGTGTACGCGAAGACGAAGTGCGTCGGGCAGCGCAAGCTCGAGGCGCGCGTTCGGGCGTGGAGGCTCGCGTGAGCTCGGCGAACGGAATGCCGTTGCTGCTCGGCCTCACCACCGGCCGCGCCCTCGGCCTCGACGTCGACGGACCGCTGGCCGGGTTGTCGTTCACCGAGGCCGACTTGAGGGGCGGCCAGGCGATGGTGCCGTGGGACGACGCGGCGCGCTTCTGGACCCGCCTCCGGGGGCCGCTCAGCCCAGCGCAGGTCGTCGCGTTCGTGAGCCAGTGGACGGGCAGCCACCCGCTCATTCGCGTCGTCAGCCAGCTGACTTCGTCGACGAACGCATGGCTCCACGTGTACTGGACACTCAGCCGCGGCATGAACTCCAGCATTCCGTACATGACGTACGCGCTGGGGCCGACGGAGCACGTGCTCGAGTGCCGGCTCGCCGAGGGGGCTGACTCCCTGCCCCGCGTGGTTCGAGCTGACGCACCACGCGGCCTGTCAGGCTCCGACGGTGTGTGGCGATGAGCCGCTCGTCACGCGCTCGGTGGAGTGGAGCGGGAGCCACCTGCTCGCGCGCTACGCCGCCCCCGTCGAGAAGGACCGGGCAGAACGACTGCAGCGCGCCAGCGGCGTGCCCTACACGAGCATCTTCGAGTCGCTGGCAATTCTGGGGAAAGGGGGCGACGGCTTTCTGCGCGACGGTCACTTCGCGTTCGACCCGTCGGTGCAAGCGCACGTGGACGAGGTCGCGACGTTCGCGAGGACGTTGAGGGTGACCCTGGCCGAGGCGCGGGTCGCGTTGAAGCTGGCTGCAGGGGGCACACCAGCCACGGTCGCGGAAGAGCTTGGCGTCGCGGTTGGTACCGTGCGGGTGCACCTGAGGAGTTTGTACGAGAAGACCGACACGGCTGGTCAGCGGGAGTTGGTGGAAAGGGTGAAGGCGTGGCGGCTGGCGTAGGTGGTCCTCAGGGTCGGCCAGACAAAGGACCAGATGGGGTATGCCCTACCTCAGGGCCCTCGGCCGCGCCTCGAGCGCCAACCGACGAAACGGCCCCAGCGAGATGCCCGCCATCATCGCCACCATCTCGGAGCGGAACAGCGGCACCTTGCACACCGCGCCGAACAGCAGGTCGCGCGCCACGCCCAGCGGCAGCAGGTCTGACTGGAAGAACGGCGTCAGCCAGCGGGTGACGAACTGGTACCACCCCAGGTGCGTGCGCCTGCCGCGCGAGTACCGGAACAGCGCGTCATCGACGCTCTCGGCGCCCTCGAACGACTGCGCCAGCATGGCGGCGTCCACCAGCGCGAGGTTGGCGCCCTGGCCCAGCTGCGGGCTCATCGCGTGCGCGCTGTCACCCAGGTACACCACGCGGCCCACGTTCCACGGCCACATCACCACGTCGTGGTACTCCGAGAAGAGCAGGTCGGCGTGCGTGTGCAGTTGCTCGAGCACCGGCGCGGCCGCGGGCGCGTCGGCCCTCACCCCGGCCTTCCACTGCGCAAAGTCCCCCGCGTGGAAGGCGTCGAGCCGGTCACCACGCAGGCTGTAGAAGAGGCTCACCAGCGGCGTCGTTCCCGTCGGCCCCAGCCCCGTCGGGAGCAGGCCGATCAACACCCGCGTGCCGCGCACCACCTGGAAGAGGCGCTCCCGGTAGCGGTGCTCGACGTCTGGCACCACCGCCCACAGCGCGCCCCACGGGTAGCGCCGCACCGTCTTGGCGTGGCTGGTGTCGTCGCGCAGGCTCGAGCGGGCGCCGTTGCACACCACCACGAGGTCGTGCGGCCCGAAGCGCCGCGCCGTCTTCGCCTCGACGAGCCAGTGCCCCGCGTGGTCGATGAAGAGGTCTTCGATGTCGAAGCCCAGCTTCACCGTCACCCCCGGCTCCTGCTTCACCGCGCGGAAGAGCGACTCGAAGAGCACCCCGCGGTGCAGCCCGACGCCGTAGAGGTCGGCCGCGAGGTCGGCGTACGAGAGGTCGAGCACCCGCCGGCCCGACGGCGTCTCGGCGACCAGGTGCTGCAGCACCGCGCCCCGCGCCACCACCTCGTCGCAGAGCCCCAGCGCCGCCAGCACCGCCATGCCCGTCGGCTGCAGCATGATGCCGGCGCCCACGGGCTGCGGGTCGGGCACGCGCTCGTAGACGGTGACGCGGTGGCCGGCGCGCGCGAGGAAGAGCGCGCTCGCGCTCCCCGCGGTTCCGGTGCCCACCACGGCGATGTCGAGCGACCGCACCAGAGGCAGCCTAGGTCGCCAGCCGCCGCCCACCGCGCCCAAACGTGTCCCCTCCGCGACTCCAGCCGTCCCAGGCGGCGCGCCGGGGCAGCCCATCGGCACGGCGACCGCGCTTCCGCGGCCCCTGGGTCAGGCGTGCAGCCCACGCACCAGCAGCTGCAGCGCCTGGCGCAGCAACACCTCGCGCGCCTCCTCGAGCGTCGCGAAGCCCTGGAGCCACGCCATCAACCCCGAGAAGTAGAGCGCGAAGATGCTCTGGGCGGCGACCATCACGTCGAGGTCGGCGCGCAGCTCACCCCGCGTCTGCGCCTCGATGAGGAGCGCCGCCGAGCGGTGCATGAACGCGAACGTCAGCCCGTGCACCTTCGCCGCGTTCTCGCCCTGCGCGCCAGGCAGCTCCTTCACGAACGCCCGGCCCACGTCTCCGCACCGCCCGTACAGCTCGTAGAAGCCGCCGAAGACGTGCACCAGCTGGTCGACGATGGGCGCGCGCCTGGGCACCGTCGCCAGCAGGGCCTCGGCCGTCTCGTCGAGCCGGTCGTGCATCAAGAGGAACAGCAGGTCGCTCTTGTCGCTCGCGTAGAGGAACAGCGTGCCCTTGGCGACGCCCGCCCGCGCGGCGATGTCGGCGGTGGTGGTCGCCGCCACGCCCTGCTCCCCGAAGAGCGCCCACGCCGCGTCGATGAGCCGCGCCCGCTTGTCTTCCTTGTTCGCCGCTCGCCGCCCGATGGGGCTGACTGCGGTCACTGATTTCGCGGGCCTGGGTCGGCGGCGCGTCGCCATGATTCACCTCGATGAGCCTGCCTTCTTAGCGGCCAGGGGCGCCGTCTGCAGCCAGTCAGCGGCCGGTCTATAAATGACCGCGGTCATAAAACGGAGGAGCCCATGGTGACGATGCGCGCAGCTCGAGACGAGGCGTTCCGCGAAGCCGGCATTCCCCCCGACGGCGGCGACTCGGAGCCGTGGGTCGACTTCAAGCTGGGGCCGCTGCCCATGCCCTTCCCCAACACCGATGCGCGGCGGCGCACCGTGAAGCTGCACGACCTGCACCACGTGCTGACCGGCTACCGCACCGACATCCTCGGAGAGTTCGAGATCTCCGCCTGGGAGCTCGCCGCGGGCTGCGGCCGCTTCGGCGTCGCGTGGTACCTCAACCTCATGGGGCTGACCGCGGGCCTCGTGAGCGCCCCCGGGCGCACGCTGCGGGCCTTCGCGCGGGGCCGCCACAGCGACACGCTCTACACCGCGCTCTCGTTCGACGAGGTGCTCGACCAGCCCGTCGACGAGGTGCGCGCGCGGCTGCGGGTGCTGGCCGGGCCCGGCACGCCGACGCCGTCAGACGTGCTGCGCTTCGGGCTCGCGGCCCTGGCCGGCGCCGCGCTGGGCCTGGTGACGTTCACCATCGCGCTGAGCCCGGTGATGTTGGCCGCCTGGGTGCTCTCCTACGGGGCCTATCGCCGCCAACTGAAGCACCGCGCCGCCTGAAAGCGCGTCAGTCGTGGCGGTGCTCGACCAGCGTGCGAATCGCGTCGCCGAGCTCCTTCGCCGTCGGCACCTTCGGCGGCCTCGGCCGCGCCGGCGGCACGCTCAACGGCTGACCCGGCTTGAGCGGGAAGTCGTCGTAGCGGCCCGAGCCGTCGGCATCGACGAGGATGGCGTTGGAGTACGCGACCGGCGCGCCGCCGTGGAGCGGGCGCATGGTTCGCCCGCCGCCCTTCACCATCACCACGTACCAGGCGTCTTTCCCCACCCGCACCACCAGCTTCTCGGTGACGTGCATGCGCCGCAGCGGCCCGCCCGGCACCGCCTCCACCGGCAGCACCGCCGGCAGCGCCTTGCGCTCGAGGGCGCGCGCGTCGGGCCAGGTGGCGTTCGTCTCGCCGTTGACCGACTCGCGGCCGCCCGCGTAGCTGAACAGCTCGACGCGGTCGACGACGAGCCACTCGGGCCCCTGCACGTCGACGGTGAACTCCACGAGGTCGTTCGCCGAGACCGAGAGGGTGCCCCCGATGCCCACCGTGGGCCCGGTCGGCTGCATCGCGTCGTCGAGCTTGCGCGCGGAGACCTGCAGGTACGGGCCGTTGGTGACGAAGGCCTGCTGCGCGCGCAGGGCGTCGGCGAACTGCGAGGGCTGGAACGTCATCGGCGTGTCGTTGGCCACCTTCGCGTAGGTGCGCGCGTAGCCCGGCGAGTCGCTGAAGGGCTTGTGCGTGTCGGAGACGCCCGACGCCGTGCGCACCGTGCCGCGCGAGAGGAACGTCATCCAGTCGTTCAGGATGGCGTTGCTCGGCGAGGTGCCGTTGGCCGACTCGATGATGTCGAAGCCGTCTCCGAACAGCCTGGTGTCGCTCGCCGTCGCGTCAGGCGCGGGCGCCATGCCGAAGTCAGCCGGGTTGCCGTGGCTGGCGAGCGTCGCCGTGTCCACCCGCAGCTGGGTGAGCACCCCGCTGCCGCCGCGCGGGTGGTTGAGCTGCACCACCGCGCCCGGGTGCTCCGCCTTGATGCCCGAGAAGAGCTGCGGCATTCGCAGCGAGGGGCCGTCCTCTCCGCCCGCGTGGTCGAAGGCGCCGCCGTTGGGCAGCTCCGGGTTGCGCTTGAGCGGGAAGGCGTTGAAGTGCCCGTGCGAGAAGCTCGTCACCTCTTCGCCAATCATGGTGGCCATCAGGTGCTCGGCGTTGAGCGCGCGCACCACCGGCGCAAAGTCGGTGATGACCTCGTGGTCGGTCGAGAGGAGCACGTCGACGCCCTCGGCGAGGAAGTTGGCCACCCGCAGCTCGTTGCGAACGGCGCTGTCCGAGCTGGCGATGGCGTGCACGTGCAGGTCGGCCGACACCCAGCCGGGCGTGTCGACGACGCGGTCGACGACGGCGGCGAGGGCGGCGTCGGCGGTGCGCAGGTCGATGGGCGCGCCACGCATCGGCCAGGTGTCGGGCCAGGTGCTGTACTCGGGGCCGCGCGAGACGACGGCCTCGTACTGGCCAGGCGGCAGCGAGACCGAGAGCTCCCCGGTGACGGGCACGAAGCCCACCAGCGCCGCGCCCATCTCGGGCGGGTCGATCAGCAGGTGCTGCTTCCACGTGTCCTTGTTGAAGGGGCAGGGCGCCGGGGTGCAGAACACCGTCAGCTTCGCGGGCACCGCGGCGTTCGCGAGGTCCTTCACCGTGACGGTCAGCCGGCGGCCCTCGCCTTGCGTGAGCGCGACGGCGGTCGTCTGGCCGGCGGTGATGGTGAAGGTGGCCGGCGCGCCGATGGTGTGGCCCTCCTTCGAGGCGGTGGCGCGGTACTCACCCGGCGGCAGCGACAGGCGCCCCTTGCCCGCAGCGTCGGTCACCAGGAGCGTGAACATCTGGCCGCTCGAGACCTCCGAGACGCTCACGCGCGACTCGCTCCCTGGCTGCACGGTGACGTCGGCGGTGCCGGTGCTGGTGCCCTCGGTGGCGAGCACCACGTCGCTGACCCCGGCGAGGTCCTTCGCGACGATGAAGTCGCGCACGAAGTGGCGCTTCTCCTTCGCGAGGATGTTGAAGGAGCCGGGCCGCACCGCCGCCGCGGGGTCGAACCACGACAACAGCCCCTGCATGCTCTCGCCCTCGATGAAGGTGCCGACGACGCCGCCGTAGCCGATGACCGCGTTGGCCTTCACCGGCCTGGTGGCGTCGCGCAGCGACATCGTGCGCAGGCCGTAGGCCACGCCGTCACCCTGCGAGCCGACCCACTTCGACTTGTCGGCCAGGCAGGTGGTGTCGTCGAGCTTGCTGTTGCCGATGCCGTTCTGGCAGCCGCCCGGGTTGAAGAGCTCGAAGGCCCCCACATCCATCAGGTCGATGAGCGGCAGGCGCAGCGTCTCGTCGGAGTCGTTGCAGATGGCCGTCAACATGCGCACCCGCGACTCGCCAGGCGAGAGCACGAAGTAGGTGGTGAGGCGCGCGTTGACGGGCGTGGCGGGGTCGATGACGGGCTCGACGGGCAGGCCGGCCAGGTTGTTGAGGAGCAGCTTCAGGTTGAGCAGGTCATGGGGCATGTCCTTGCCCGACGCGGCGACGATGGCCGGCCCACCCTGGCTGCCGTCGCTCAACACCTCGATGTCGGTGACGCTCGAGTAGCGGCCGAGCGAATAGAAGAGCGCCATGCGGCCGAAGGCGTCGCGGCCGGGCGTGCCCTCGGGGCGCACCAGGTCGGCGTCGAGAATGTTGCCGCCCGACAGCGCGGGGCCCACGGTGCGGCCCGGCTTCTGGATGATGACGCGCACCTTGTCGTTCTGCAGGAGCGTGTCGCCCATTCGCCCCTCGGCGTTCTCGCCGCCGATGAGCTGCGCCGCCGACTCGACCGGCTTCGCCGACGCGCCCGTGCCCTCTTGCGCGAAGAGGCCGGTGGCCTTGAGGTCGACTTCACAGCGGCGCGGGTTGGTGGGCCCGCCGCCGCCGCCGCCTGCCTTGGGACACCCGACGACCAACACTGCCAGCACCACGCTCGAGAGACTTCGCATGAGGGGTGACATCGCCCAGCGCGCGCACGGCGACAAGCCCACCCACGTCAAGCCCGACGCGCAGCGCTACAGCGACGGCGGCGGGGGGCTCGGCGTCGGCTCGGCTGGCACCACGCGCGGGGTCCCCGGCTGCAGCGCCGGCAGCGACGGGTACACCAGCGAGTCCTGCACCGCGTTGGTCGAGCCGACCCACGCCCACAGGCCCCACACCAGCATCGCGGCCCCGGCGGCCGTCATCGTGCCCATGGTGCCGAAGAGGAGCGGGCAGGTGCTGCCCGAGGTCGCGCCGCGGGTGGCGCACGAGGCGCCCAGCACCGCGAGGTTCAGCGCCCCGCTCCCGGCCAACAGGCCGCCGAGCAGCGCCAGCACGTTGCCGGGGTGGTCGATGTCGTTCACCTCGGCGCGCGGCACCACCTTCTCGACGCCGTACTCCGACTGGAGCAGCAGGTGCTCGCGGTCGCCGCCGATGATGCGCGCCTCGTCGCGCCGGCCATCTCGGGTGACGACGGTCGCGGTGGTGGAGCAGCCCGCCACCGCGAAGGAGAGGACGAGGCACGTCGCCCGGCCAAGGCCGCTCACCGCACACCGTCAATCGCCGCGCACAGCACGCACGGCTCGGGCGGGTGGGGCGCGCGGCCCCGGTGCAGGTCGAGCACCACCCGCGACACCTCGGCCAGGCGCCGCCGCACCTCGCGACGCGCGCCCTTCACCCTCGCGACCTTCAGGTTGTCGTACGCGGTCGTCTGGTGCCGCATCCACGCGATGACGGCCGACTCGGCGCGCTGCTCGAGGGGAATGCGCTCGGTGCGCGCGACGGTGCCGCTGCCGACGGGCGTGGCGTGGGTCGTCACCTTGAGGGCGAGGTTCGCCTCGAGCGCGGCGAAGGCGGGGGTGAACCGCAAGAAGCGCTTCACCGCGCCCTCGAAGTCTTCGACGTACTGGGCCTGCTCGTGCTCCCGGCGCTGCAGGCTGGCGGCGCGCTTCTTCGCGTACGCCGGGGTCGCGCGCTCGGCCTCGAGCGCCAGGGTGGCCGCGCGGATGTTCTCGGCCGGCGCCCACACGCCCTTCGAGAACGTCTTGCGCCCCACCTTCTCCACCACCGTCCAACTCGGGCCGGCGGCCTTCACGCGGCGGGTGAGGCCGGCGTCACCGGGGGGCAGGCAGCTCCACTCGGCCGGCACGACGAGCACCCGGCCGTCAGGCGCGCGCACCTGCCGTGGGTCTCTGGTGGGGGCGCAGGTGAGGCTCTCGGACATGGCCCGTTCGTACCAAACCCGGCCCGCTCACCGCTTCTGTTTGCGCTGCGTAGGCTTCTCGGGCGCGGCCACCATGCCGCCCTCGAGCTTCTGCTCGCCCTTCTTGCCGCCCGCGGTGAGCCGTCGGTAGAGGTCGTAGTTGCCCTCGTACCGCACCACCTTGCCTTCTCCTTCGAAGACCAGGAGCGCGGTGGCCACCTTGTCGAGGAAGTAGCGGTCGTGGGTGACCAGCAGCACCGCGCCCGAGAACTGCATCAAGAGGCGCTCGAGCACGTTGAGCGTCACCAGGTCGAGGTCGTTGGTGGGCTCGTCGAGCACCAGCACGTTGGCGCCCTCGAGGAAGAGCCGCGCGAGCAAGAGGCGGTTGCGCTCGCCGCCCGAGAGGCCCTTCACCTTCATGCGCTGCATCGGCACCGGGAAGAGCAGGTCGTCGAGGTACTCGGCCAGGCGCATCCTCTTGTCGCCCAGCGTCACCCAGTCGTCGTCCCACGCGGCGTCGAAGACGGTCTTCTCTTCGTCGAGCGCGGTGCGCAGCTGGTCGTAGTGCACCACCTTCGTCTTCGGGCCCAGGCGCACGGTGCCCGAGTCGGGCGGCAGCTCGCCCAGCAGCGTGCGAATGAGCGTCGTCTTGCCCGCGCCGTTCTTGCCCACCAGGCCCAGGCGCTCGCCCGGCTGCAGAATCACGCTCACGTCGTCGAGGATCTTCACGTCGCCGAAGGACTTCGAGAGGTGGGCGGCCTCGATGACCGTCTGCGAGAGGCGCGGCGCGGCGGCCAGCTGCAGCTCCGGCACGCGGGGGCGCTGGAAGCCCTTCTCGCTCAAGAGCTTGCGCGCCCGGTCGATGCGCGCCTTCGACTTGGTGCGCCGCGCCTTGGGCCCGCGCCGCAGCCACGCCACCTCCTGGGCGATCCACTGCTGGCGCTTGTGCTCGCCGGTCTTCTGGTTCTCGAGCGAGACGAACTTCTGCTCGAGGTACGCCTCGTAGTTGCCGGGGTAGCTGACGAGCCCGCCGGGCTGCTGCGGCGAGACGTGCGGCTCCACCTCGACGATGCGGTCGACCAGCCCGTCGAGGAAGTAGCGGTCGTGGGTGACCAGGAGCAGCGCCGAGTCGCGCGAGTCGATCTCCTCTTCGAGCCACTCCACCGTCTCGGCGTCGAGGTGGTTGGTGGGCTCGTCGAACATCAAGAGGTCGGCGTGGGTCAGCAGCGCGCGCGCGATGGCCACGCGCTTCTTCTGCCCGCCCGAGAGCTGCTCGATGGGCTGGTCCCACGTGGCGGGGTCCACGCCGAGGCGGTCGAGCAGCTTGCGCGACTCGTGGGCGGTGTCCCAGCCGCCGAGGTGCTCGATGGTCTCGCCCAGCACCGACAGGCGCGCGAGCACCTTGTCGTCGGTGACCGTCTGGAGCGACTCCGAGAGCCGCGCGTACTCGTCGAGCGCGTCACGCAGCGCCTGCTGCGCCACCGCGAGCTCGCTGGCGGGCGTCGCGCCGGGCGTGAACTGCGGCTCCTGCGCGAGGTGGCTGACGCGCATGCCCTTCTGCACCTGCATGGTGCCGGTGTCGGGCTTCACCTCGCCGGTCAGCACCTTCATCAGCGTGGACTTGCCGCAGCCGTTCACGCCGACCAGGCCGACGCGCTCGCCTTCTTCGATGACCAGCTCGAGGTTGGAGAAGAGGGTTCGGCTACCGAACGACAGGGTCAGGTCAAAGGCGCGGAGCAACGTCACCCGTCGCCCGTACCCCACCGTGCCCGGCGGCGTCGCCCTTTCTTCCCTCCCCGTCAGGGCGTTGACGGTGGGCGCGCGGCCCACCTGCGTAGGGCCGCGGCCCGTGCCGAAGACAGGGAGAGGGAACGACATGGGCGACGAGCGGCAGCTGAGCAGCGACGAGGTGGAGCTGGACTGGTCGGACCTGAACGACGACGAGCAGGCGCTCGATCTCGACGGCGAGGCGTTGACGTTCTCGGTGGCCGGCGAGCTGCTCAGCGCCTGAGGGCCCTCAGCGGCCGACGGGGAAGGCCACCCCCGCGTGCCGCACCGCGCGAACCGAAACGCTTCCCACCCGCGGCACCGGCAGACACACTCCGCGCGCGCTTTGCGAGACCCGTGGGAGGAGCCCGTCATGAAGAGAATCGCCGTCCTCACCTCTGGTGGTGACTCACCCGGCATGAACGCCGCCGTGCGGGCCATCGCCAAGCTGGCCGCGTCGAAGGGCGTGCAGGTCATGGGCGTGCTCGAGGGCTACGAGGGCCTGATGGACGGGAACCTCCGCGAGCTGACGAAGACGCTCTCGGACGGCACCGTCTCGGTGGACGTCGAGGTCGACGCGGCCGGCAACCAGGGCGGCACCATGATCGGCTCGGCGCGCAGCCTGCGCTTCCGCGAAGCCGAGGGCCGCGCCCAGGCCAGCCTGCAGATGGCGAAGCACGGGCTCGAGGGCCTCATCGTCATCGGCGGCAACGGCTCGCTCACGGGCGCGCACATCTTCACCCGGGAGTCGGGCCTGCCCGTCGTCGGCGTCCCCGGCTCCATCGACAACGACATCGGGTGCACCGCCCTCGCGCTCGGCGTCGACACCGCGCTCAACACCATCGTGCAGGCCTGCGACCACATCGCCGACACCGCGCGCGCCCACCGCCGGGCCTTCGTCGTCGAGGTGATGGGCCGCGACTGCGGCTACCTCGCCATGGCCAGCGCCATCGCCGTCGCCGCCGACGCCGTGCTGATTCGCGAGCAGGGCAAGTCGGAGGAGCAGCTCGTCACCGACCTCTCGAACGTCATCCGCAACGGGTACGCGCGCGGCAAGCGCCGCATCCTCACCATCAAGGCCGAGGGCGTGCAGGTGCCGTGCACGCGGCTGGTGCGCCTGACCGAAGAGGCGATGCGCGCCGACATGCCGAACGTCGAGATCCGCGCGACCGTGCTGGGCCACGTGGTGCGCGGCGGCAACCCCAGCTACCAGGACCGCGCCATCGCGGGCCGCCTGGGCTTCGCCGCGGTGGCGTCCCTCCTGCGCGGCTCCTCCGACACCATGGTGGGCTGGCTGCCTCCGGTGTCGGGTGGCACGCCGACCGAAGACTCGTCGGTGCAGCTGTTCGGCCTCGAGCAGGTGCTGGTCGAGACGGCCGCCGTCATCGACGGCACCAGCCCGGTGACGCAGCGTCGGCTGGCGTTGATGCAGAAGGCCTCGGGCGTGCTCGCGCTGTAGCCCCTCGCTATGCTGCGCCGTCATGGCGCTGCGCATCGCCCAGAAGATCCCTGACACCGAGGCCGAAGGGCCCGGCGTGCGCTTCGCCGTCTGGGTGCAGGGCTGCACCCTGCGCTGCCCGGGCTGCTGCAACCCCGAGATGTTCGTGCACGGCAAGGGCGCCTTCGAGGTCGAGCCCGCCGCGCTGGCCGCCGAGGTGCTCGCGACGCCCGCGGTCGAGGGCCTGTCGATTCTGGGGGGCGAGCCGTTCGAGCAGGCCGCCGAGGTCGCCGCGCTCGCGCGCCTGGTGAAGGCCGGCGGCAAGACGGTGATGGTCTACAGCGGCTACACGCTCGAGGAGCTCCAGCAGCGGGCGCAGCAAGAACCGGGCGTGCAGGCCCTCCTCGAGGCGGCCGACCTCTTGCTCGACGGCCGCTACGACGAGACGAAGCCCGAGACGGCGCGCCGGTGGGTCGGCTCCACCAACCAGACGCTCCACTTCTTCACCGACGCCTACCAGCCCAACGACCAGCGGTTCTGGACGGCGAACACCGTCGAGCTGCGGCTCGAGAACGGGCAGCTCACCATCAACGGGTGGCCCGCGCCGGCCGACGTGCTGCGGCGCTTTCTGCGAAGCTGTTGAGCCATGTCGCTCGCTCGCGTCACCCACGCCGAGGCCAACCTGCTGACGCTCGCGCGCTGCGTCGTCGGCAGCGGGCCTGCCTCGGAGCTGACCCGCCTCTTGCTCATCAGCGCCGCGCCGCCCGAGCGCCTGGGCCCCACCTCGGCCGCGCTCCTCGAGGCCTCGCTGGCGCGCGGCGTCGCGTTCGCCCTGCTCAAAGAGGGCGGGTGGACGGAGGAGGCCGACGGGCGGCTGTGGAGCCACGCGCTCCCGCCGCTCCACTTCACCGCCAACGTGGTGCGCCTGCTCCAGTGGGCGCTCAAGCTGCCGCTGGCCGAGCATGACGTGGCCGCGCTCCAGCTCGCGGGCGCGCTGACGCCAGCAGAAGAGGTCTTCGTCGCGCTGCTGCTCGAGCGCGCGCGTGGCACCGCCGCCGAGGCCACCCTGATGGGGCAGCCTTCCTTCCGGTCGCTGCCGCTCGTGCAGCTGATGCACGCGTCGTCGCTGGCGCGGGTGGGCGCGCTGAAGGTCGCGCCGCTCTCGACGGCCCACCTCCCGTACGTGCGCGGGCTCCTCGACCTGCTGGGCGACACCTGGCTCTCGGCCGAGCGCTTCAAGGCGCAGCTCGCCCAGCCGAAGGTGCTGAGCGCGGTGGGGCGTGGGCAGGCGGCGGTCGCCAGCGCCTTCCTCGACCTCCTCGACCAGCACCAGCAGCGGCACCTCGCGCGGTTCTTCGTCGACGCTGCCGCGGCGTGGCTGGCGTCGAACGAGTCGGCGAACGACCTGGTGGCGCTCGACCCCGAGTCTCCGCTGCGAGAGCGCGGTGAAGCGCGGCAGCACGCGGCGGCCTTGTGGCGCGTCATCGTCAGGCTGGGCGAGTGGGACCAGCAGCACCGCAACACCCGCTTCATCGACGACGGCTACGACGTCGCGCAGAAGCTGGTGAAGGACTGGGAGCGCCTGGGTCCACTGGGCTTCGGCGCTGCGCAGCGGCTGGTCGCCGAGCTCGAGGCCTTGCCCACCTGACGGCTACGGGTCGAACCCCAGGTCGGGGTACGAGCCCTTGATGACCTCGCGCACCGCCTCGAGCTGACACTCGAGGAACTCGTCGTTCTCTTCGCGCCGGTCGTTCTGCTCCGCCCACCACTGGTTGACGGTGCCCCCGAAGAGGAACGTCTGCCACGTCGCCTCGCCCGAGTAGTCGGCGTGCTCCACCTTGCGCGCGCTCATGTAGAGCACCGCCTTCATGTCGCAGGGGAAGAAGCTGTCGAGCTGCGGCAGCTGCTTGCGCTGCGGCGAAGGGAAGCCGAACGCCGCCTGCCAGAGGAAGGAGTACGGCCCGCGCGCCTCGAGCGTCGCGTCGCCCGGCTTGCCCGAGACGTAGGCGCTCACCATGCGGGCCTTGTCGATGGTCAGCACGTCCCACCGGCGGTTGGCGATGGTGATGCCCTTTGGCTTCACGTCCACCGTCGCGCCGTCGAGCGTGTTGTTCGGGGCGATGGCTGACTCGGGCACGCCGTACATCCAGTTCGAGAAGTAGTTCCAGTCGCTCTTGCCGATGCGCAGCACGTCTTGCTTGTTCACCTCGCCGTTGACGTCGTACCCGAAGGGGCTGGGGCTCTCTCGAACGCGCACGTCGAGCTGGTAGTAGCCGAAGAAGACGTTGAACCAGCGGCTGCGCGGGTCGCCGTAGAGCCCGACGCGACAGGCGCCCTGCGGCGCGCCGCACGAGAAGCACACGTTGAAGAGCAGCGGCGGGTAGTGCTGGAAGAAGACCTCGTCGACCTTGTGGCCGACGTTGGCGGGCTCCTTGTTGACGCGGTCCACGTCGATCTCGAGCACGAACGGCACGCCGGCCGACTGGCCGAAGCGGTGGTCATCGACCTTCGCGACCGGCACCGCGACCCGCCCGTCGACGTCGCCGGTCAGCGGGAGCCCCTCGAGCGCGCGGTCGAACAGCCCGGGCTGCTTCGTCGCCAGCGCGACGCGCGTCGAGGCCCGCCACAGCGCCGTGTCTTCGCGGGCGGTCGCCTTGGGCCGCGCGCGGGTGCGGGCGTTCTTCTCGAGGGCGCGACGTGACACTTCGGGAGGAGCGACAGGCCAGGAGGTGGTCATTTGAGCTTGATGGTGGCGCGCACGCCCATGGCCTGCCGGAGCGCGGCCGCGAGCCGTTTGGCGACCTCGGTGCTGGCGCGCGGCAGGTCGGCCGCCGTCTTCGCCTCTTCCCGCACCTGGTCGAGCACGCGGTGGTCGCTCTCGCGAATGATGGACAGGTTGACGATGTAGCCGCCGCCCACCTTGGTGAGCGTGCCCGAGATGATGGCGGTGTGGCCCTTCGCCTCGGCGCTGGTGAGCACGCCGTAGCCCTCGGCCTCGAGCTCCTTCTTCACCGCCGCCTGCACCGCCTCGGCCTCGACCGCCGTGGCGCCGAACGTCGCCGGCTTCGGCACCCGAATGGTCTGACCCTGAACGGGCGGAGCGCTCAGGACCACCGTGGCGAGGAACGACAGGAGCACGACGGGATCGATACGCTGCGCTGGCGGAAAAGCAACGGCGCTGACCGGCACTGGCTCATCAGCGGGGCATGAAACAGTTGCGCGCGTGGCACCGCCTCATGAGGTGTGCTCGTCTCGCCCCATGAGCCGCGCCTACCGAATCTCGATCAAGGAGTCCCTCGCGCAGCACGTGCAGGTGGAGGACGGGGTCTCGTCGACGCTCGAGCTGCTCCCCATTCTGCAGAAGGACCGCATGCGCGAGCTGCTCGGCCAGGAGCTCGAGGCCCGCGGCTTCACCCGTGAAGGCGTCACCGCCAGCCGCACCGAGAAGAACGGCGTCGAGGTCGAGGTGAACCTCGAGACCGGCCAGGTGTCGGCGACCGCGCAGGGCCACCAGGAGCTGAAGCTCGAGACCGAGCGCACCGCCGTCATCGACCAGGCCGCCAAGGACGAGCGGGAGGCCTCGCTCCGGAAGGTCGCGCAAGAGGCCCTCAAGCGCGAGGCGAAGAGCGAAGAAGAGGCGCTGCGCAAGAAGGTGACCCAGCAGCTCGAGGGCACGCTGCGCGACCTCAAGGGTGAGCTCGACACCGTCGTCAACCGCGTCACCGCCACCGCCCTCAAGACCCGCGCCGCCGAGCTGGGCCAGGTCGAAGAGGTTCACGAAGACGCCAACGGCGGCCTCACCATCAAGGTGCGCGTCTAACCCGACGCCGCGCGGAGCCCACGTGTCCCTGCTCGTCCCTGAAGATCAGCTCCCGGTGGAGCTCACGCCGTTCGCTGCCGTCGAGGCGGCCTACCCGGCCGAGCTCGCCCGCATCACCGACGCCCTGCGCAGCGGCCTGCCGACCCTGGTGGAGTGCGAGAAGGAGCTCACCCCGTACCTCTACAAGGCCGTGCGCGACCGCCTGAAGAAAGAGGGCCGCAGCTTCCTCTACCTCGACGGCCGGCCCATTCCCGACCTGCCGCCCCTGCAGCCCGGCATGGGCCTGGTGGCCAGCATCGTCTTCTACCTGCGCGAGGCGGTGCGCGGCGCCATCAACGAGCGCGTGCTGGTCTTGCCGCACCTCGACCTGCTCACCACCAGCGTCGGCGGGCTCACCAGCGAGGCGCGCGAGGTCATCCCGCTCCTCTACGAGAACGCCGAGCTCGTCTTCCTCGGGTTCAAGGACCCGTCGTTTCCCCTGCCGAAGGTGATCGAGAACCTGTTCCCCCGGCGCGAGCACCTGCTGGGCGTGCCGCGCGACCGCCTGCGCCACCTGGTGACCCAGCGCGAGTCGCGAAAGCTCTCGAACGAGCGCGGCCTCAAGGGGCCGCAGCTCTACAAGCACGTCTCGGGCGTGAACGCGGTGCGGCTGCGCCGGCTGCTGTCGACCCTGAACGGAGAGGATTACCCGAGCGACCCGCGGCCCGCCGAGCGGCAGCTGCGCCAGGCGACGCTGGTGGGCCAGCTCACGCTCCCCGACGTCGACCTCACCCACGACATCGGCGGCTACGCCAAGGTGAAGGAGCGCCTGCAGAAAGAGATCCTCGACGTGCTCGCGCTCAAAGACGCCGCGGCCGACGAGGCGGCGATGAAGAACATCGAGGGCCTCATCCCCCGCGGCATGATCTTCTGGGGCCCGCCCGGCACCGGCAAGACGCTCTTCGCCAAGGCCATGGCCACCTCGCTCGGCGCCGCCGTCACCATCGTCAGCGGGCCCGAGCTCAAGTCGAAGTGGGTGGGCGAGTCGGAAGAGAACCTGCGGCAGGTCTTCACCCGCGCGCGCCAGGCGGCGCCCAGCATCATCGTCTTCGACGAGCTCGACTCGTTCGCGACCGCGCGCGGCACCTACCAGGGCTCGGGCGTCGAGCACTCGATGGTGAACCAGCTGCTCACCGAGATGGACGGCTTCCGCAAGGACGAGCTGGTCTTCGTCGTGGGCACCACCAACTTCGTCGAGTCGCTCGACCCGGCGCTGCTGCGGCCCGGGCGCTTCGAGTTCCACCTGCACATCCCGCTGCCCAACGCCGAAGACCGCCGCGCCATCCTCTCCATCTACGACCGCAAGCTGGGGTTGGCGCTGGCCCCGCGCGCGCTCGACTGGCTGGTGAAGAAGACGGGAGAGCCCGTCGAGGGCTCGAACACGCTCTACTCGGGCGACCACATTCAGGCCCTCTGCCGCGCGCTGGCGCGCATGCGCCTGAGAGAGAAGCTCACCACCCCCACCGACATCGAAGACATCGAGCGCACGCTGGCCACGATGTCGGAGCGCGTGAAGCTGACGCCCAAAGAGGAGCAGGTGGTGGCGACCCACGAGGCGGGCCACGCGGTGGTGTCGCTGTTCTGCCCCACCTCTCCGCCCATCGAGCGCATGAGCATTCAGGGCGACTTCACCGCCGGCTACGTGCGCCACGCGGAGCGCGCCCACCGCCGGGTGATGACCATTGGCCAGCTGCTCGACGACGTCTGCGTGTTGTTCGGCGGGCGCGAGGCCGAGGCGCTGTTCTTCGACGACGTCTCGTGGGGCTACGGCAACGACCTCTCACGGGCCACCGACATCGCGCGTGCGCTGGTGGAGGACTACGGGCTCGCCGGCGAGTCGGTCGGCATGCGGCGCGTCGAGCTCTCGCACGAAGACCCGGTGTCCGAGGCGACCAAGGCCGCGCTCGACACCGCCATCGCCAACATCCTCGAGACGCAGCGCAAGCGGGCGCGCGACATCCTCACCGCCAACAAGCCGCTGGTGGGCTCGCTCAGAGACCTGCTGGTCGAGAAGAAGGTGCTCGACACCTCGGCCCTGAGCGCGCTCTTCCCCGCCGTGTCGAAGAAAGACCCCGTCGCATCGGAGCGCTGACCCATGGCCACCATGATCCTCCGGCTCGAGATCGACCCGGTGACGAAGAAGAAGAACGTGCTGGTGAAGCTCGAGAGCGACTCTGACGCGCTGCCGATGGAGCACGAGGAGCAGCACAAGCGGCTCGTCGAGGCGCTCATCGCCGGCGGCACCGTGAAGCCTGAAGACCTGGGCACCATCGTCATCGAGCGCGAAGGGCAGGGCGCCGCGGCGAAGGAGCAGCCCGCCGAGGCGCCCGCGCAGCGCGAAGGCGTGACGAACAAAGGGTGACCATGGCCACGCTCGAGTACGACGTGAACGCGCTCAAGCGCGACCTCACCAACCTCTTTCGGTTGCCCATCGGTGACCGCCTGGCGCTCAACCAGTTCTACGGCGAGGCGCAGACGGTGATGCGCCGGGTGCGCGACGCGAAGCTCGAGGTGCCGCCCATCGTCACCGAGTGGCTCGCGCAGGCCGACCTGCGCGCGAAGGACCCGCTGCTCGCCACCACCCAGAACGCCGCGCTGGTGGCGTGGCTGCAGTCGGTCTGACGCTCAGGCGAGGTCGGGCGCGAAGGCCGCGTCGGTAGTCACGCCACGACGACCCACGAAGAGCGAGTCCGAGACCCCCGTGAAGCCGCCGACCCCGACCGGCGCCTCCGCGGGGGTTTCGTTTTCCCGGGCTGCGCCTGGCGAAGCAGCTAAGTCTCACCGCCGTGCGTCGTTGGTGGCCGTCGTTGCTCGCGTTCCTCGTCACGGTTCCCTCGCTGGGCGTGGGCTTCGTGCTCGATGACTGGGCGCAGCGCGGCCTGGTGCGGGGCGACTTCACCCACAGCTCGCGGTGGGCGCTCTTCAACTTCGGGGCCGGCGACGCGCAGGCGCTGGCGCCGATGATCTTCAACGGCCCCTACCCGTGGTTCACCCTGCCCGAGCTCAAGCTGCGCTTCCTGCGGCCGCTCTCGTCGGCGCTCATCGTCTTCGACACCGAGGTCTTCGGCGACGTCGCGTGGCCGCAGCACCTGCACTCGACGCTCTGGTACCTCGCCCTCACCGCGGTGGCGTTCGCCCTGTACCGGAGGCTCGTTCCTTCAGTGGCGCTCACCGCGGCGCTGCTCTTCGTGGTGGACGACTCGCACGCGATGACGACGGCCTGGCTCGCCAACCGCAACGCCATCGTGTCGGTCACCTTCACCTGGCTGGGGCTGCTGGCGCACCTGGCGTGGCGTGAGCGCGGGTGGAGGCCCGGGGCGGCGGTGTCGGCGCTCCTCTACCTGCTGGGCCTGTCGGCAGGCGAGACCGGCGTCGCGGCCATGGCCTACGTGCTGGCGTACGAGCTGCTGGGCGCGCGCGGCTCCATGCGGGAGCGGGTCAGGAGCCTGGCGCCGGCCCTCGTCGTGCTCACCAGCTACGCGGTGCTCTACAAGCTGGTGAACGCAGGCGCGCGAGGGTCGGCCACGTACATCGACCCGGTGAGTGAGCCGCTCCTGTTCCTCGCGAACGCGCCGGTGCGCTTCCTCGCCAACCTCGGAGGGCAGGCCTTCGGGCTGCCCGACCTCTGGCTCGCGATGCCCGAGTCCAAGGCGGCGCTCGTCGTCGCTGGCGTGGTCGCGGTGCCGCTCGCCGTGTTCGCGTGGCGCCGGTGGGCGCCGACCGACGCCTCCGAGCGCGCACGCTCG
>JACSRE010000090.1 GCA_014879945.1 Myxococcus sp. | reverse complement strand
CACCACCGAGAAGCCCGCCGCCCGCCACCCCCGCCACTCGGCGTAGGCCACCACCTCGGGCAGCGTCGGGTTGACGTCGAAGTGGACGGTGCTCGTCCTGATGATGGGAACCCTGGCGGGCCTGACGTAGCCCGGACGACCGGGCTCACTCCCCCCGCCGCCGACCTCGTCCCCCATGCGATGCGTCGTCGAGTTGGCGTTCATGGCCGGCACCCTAGACCCGGTGGCTTTGACCTTTCAAAGGCCCGGGTGTTGATCGTCTCGTGACGCCCCGGCCCCTGCCAGCGCTGCGCCTCGTGCCGAAGGAGCCGGCCAGCGACGGCGCGTTGTGTCGGCAATTCCTCGCCGGCGACGCGCAGGCCTTCGGCGAGTTGATTCAGCGCTACCAGGACCTGGTCTTCGCGCTGGTGCGCCGGTACGCGGCGACGCCCGACGAAGCGCGAGACCTCACCCAGCGCGCCTTCCTCCAGGCCTTCGAGGCCGCCCGCCGGAGCCTGCCGCGCCTCGTCGCCGCCGATGGAGACGTGCCCTTCAAGGCGTGGCTCCTGCGCATCGCCATCAACCTCGGGAAGAACCAGGTGCGCGACGGCGCGCGGTGGCTGCGGGCCCCCCTCGAGGCGCTCGACGGGGCGTCTTCCACGTGCGAGGGCACCCACGACGCCCTCGAGCGGGCCGAGGCCGAGGCGCTGACCCGCCGCGCGGTGTCGAAGCTGCCCAGGCGCCAGCGCGAGGTCTTCACGCTGCGCATCGACGCCGGGCTGCCCTTCGCCGAGATCGCCGACACCCTCGGCATCAGCGAGGGCAACGCCAAGTCCCACTTCCACCACGCGGTGAAGCGCCTGCGCGACGAGGTGCGCGCGCTGTCGTCGCCGCTCCACCCTGAAGGAGGCACGCCATGAGGTGCGAAGACGCCGAGCTGAAGCTGCTCGAGAACCCCGACGCCGAGGTGCTCGCCCACGCGCGGCAGTGCGCCTCGTGTCAGGGCTTCATGAAGGACCTCTCGCTGGTGACGGCGCACGCGACGCTGCCTGCGCCGACCCCAGCCCAGCGCGCCGCCCTCGACGGGCTCGCCGAGGCGACGTGGAGCCAGTGGCGAAGGGCCCAACGCCGGCAGCGCTCGTGGCTGGGCTACGCCGCCGCGGCGGGCTTCGGGGCGCTGGTCGCCTCGGCAGGCTTCTGGAGCGCCGGCCCGGTGCGAGAGGTGGTGGTGGAGCGCGTCGTCGAGGCGCCCGCCGACGCGGCCGGCGCCGAGGTGAAAGCCGGGGAACCCAACCTTGCCGCGCTCGAGGTGTTCTTCGATGTGACGTGGCCTGAAACCCTCGAAGGAGATGCCCCATGATGCAGAAGCTGATGCTGTCGACGATGTTGCTGTCCTCGCTCGCGCTGGCGGGCCCGAAGACCCACCCGGCGAAGTGGGACGCGATGGACCCCGAGGAGCGCGCCGAGAAGCAGGAGGAGCACGCGCGCCAGGCCCGCATGATGCTGCTGATGTCGGTGGCCGAGGCGCTCGAGCTCAACGAGGCGCAGGCGCTGAAGCTGTCTGACAAGCTCAAGGCGGTCGACGAGAAGCGCCGGCCGGTGCGCGAGGCGATGCGCCAGGCGATGCGTGACGTGAAGGCCGCCGCTGACGGTGACGCCGCGGCGCTGACGACGCTCGATCAGAACGTGCAGAAGGTGCTCGAGGGGCGGGTGCAGATGGCCCAGCTCGACAAGGAGCTCTACGCGACGCTCTCGGAGGGCCAGCCGCCGCAGAAGAAGGCGAAGTTGGCGCTGGTGCTGGCGAAGGTGGGCGACGAGCTGCGCCGCCTGCGCGGCAACAAGGGTCGGCAGCACCGCCAGTAGCGACGACCCGTGACGCAGTCCCCCGGCGCGCGCTCCCTCATCGGCGGGAGCGGGCGCCGCTGTCGTTTCTCGGGCACAGTGCGCGCATGGAACGAACCGTCGTCGCCGTGCACGCGGCCGGTGGCCCCGAGGTCCTCACCTTCACCCGTGAGCCCGTGCCGCCGCCTGGCCGCGGCGAGGTGCAGGTGCGCCACACCGCCATCGGCCTCAACTTCATCGACGTCTACCAGCGCAGCGGGCTCTACCCGACGGCGCTCCCCTTCACGCCGGGCCAGGAGTCCGTCGGCGTGGTGACGGCGGTGGGCGAAGGCGTGTCGGGGTTGGTGGTCGGCGCGCGCGTCGCGTCGGCCGGCGTGCTGGGGGCCTACGCCTCGGCGCGCGTGCTGCCCGCCGACCGCGTGGTGGTGGTGCCCGACGCCATCGACGACGTCACCGCCGCGGCCATGATGCTCAAGGGCATGACGGCGGAGTACCTGGTGCGCCGGTGCCACCGCGTCGAGGCCGGGCAGGTCGTCGTCGTGCACGCGGCCGCCGGCGGCGTCGGGCAGTTGCTGTGCCAGTGGGCGCGGCACCTCGGCGCCACCGTCATCGGCGCGGTGGGCAGCCGCGGGAAGGTGCAGGTCGCCGCGGCCTCGGGAGCGCACCACGTGGTGGTGGTGCCGGAGCAGCACCTCGTCGACGAGGTGAAGCGCCTCACCGGCGCGCGCGGCGCCGACGTCGTCTACGACTCGGTGGGCGCAGACACCGTTCGTGCGTCGCTCGACTGCCTGCGGCCCCGCGGCCTGTTGGTCAGCTTCGGCCAGTCGTCGGGCCTGCCCGCGCCCATCGCGCTCTCGGCGCTCGGCGGCGCCCGCTCCCTCTACGTCACGCGCCCGTCGTTGCACGCGTACGTGCACACCCGCGCCGAGCTGGAAGAGAGCAGCGCCGCCCTCTTCGACGTCGTCACGGGCGGGGTGGTGAAGGTGCGCGCGCCGATGACGTTCCCGCTCTCGGCGGTCGCTGACGCACACCGCGCGCTCGAGGCGCGGAAGACGACGGGCTCGGTGGTGCTCATACCCGACTGACCCTGGCCCACCGCGCTACGCGATGGACTCGGCCTGGAGGCGGCCCTCTTCCCAGCCGACGTCCACACAGAGGCTGCGGGCGCGCTGCGCGAGGGCCCTGGCCTGAGCCGCCTGGCCCTGCCGCTTCGACACCCGCGCCTGCTGCAGCAACATCTTCGCCTGGAAGAGCAGGTCGCCCGACGCCGCGGCCGCCAGCGACGCCGCCGCGAAGTGCTGGGCCGCCTCGCCGAGCTGGTTGGTCTGCACGCACAGCGTGCCGAGGTTGGCGAGCACGCGCGCCTCGGCCGAGGGCCACCGCGCCTCGCGCCAGCGCGCCAGCGAGCTCTCGAGCAGCGCGCGGGCGCCGCTCGACTCCTTGCGCATCAGCCTGGCGCCCGCGAGGCGCGCCTCGACGCGGGCGGTGAGGTTCACCTCGCCGTGCCACCGCGCCAGCTCCTCGGCGCCGGCGCTGCGCGCCAGGCTGGCCTCCCACGCGAGGATCGCCGCCGGCAGGTCGCCCTCCTGCTCCCGGGCCTCGGCGCGCTCGGCGTCGACCAGCGCCAGGAAGGGTGACTCGCCGGCGCGCTGCTCCGCCAGCGCCAGGGCCTCGGCGGCGCGGGTGCGGCGCGCCTCGCTCCGGTGCACGCGCGCGAGCGAGAGGGCCAGCTCTGGTGAGCCCAGGTCGTGGCCCTGCTGGAGCGCGACCGCCTCGTCGACGAGGGTGCGCGCCAGCGCCGCGTCCTGGAGCGAGAGCGCCATCGCCGCGGCGCGGGCCAGGGCGTCGACCCGCGCGCGGGTCAGCTCGGCCGTGATGGGCGCCGTCTGCCCGAGCGCCTCGACCCAGCCCCGGACCGCGGTGATGGCGTCGCGCAGCGCCCGCCGCGCCAGCGCCGTCTCGGCGGCGTGCTTCCACAGCGCGGCGGCGCGCACGCCATCACGGGCGGCGTTGAGGTGGCCGGCCAGGCGCACCGAGTCGATCGAGGTGGGCGACGCGCGGGCCTGCTCGACGAGGTGGGCCGCGAGCCGCTGGTGCATCAGCGCGCGCTCCGGCGACTGCGTCTCGAGCACCAGGCGCTGCAGCCGCGTCGAGGCGAAGGCCCAGCGGCGGCTCCCCGCGCTCTTGAGCAGCCGGTGCTGCACCGCGAACTGCAGCGCCTGCGGCGTCACCTTCGGGAGCGCCACGCTCACCTGCCCGCCCTCGAAGCTGTCGCCGCACAGCGCGGCGGCCTCGAGCAGCCGCACCACCTCGAGGGGCATGGCCGAGAGCCGCGCGCGGGTGATGGTGTCGGCGTCCATCGCGGGAACGTCACCCACCAGCGTCGTCTGCCCGACCTGTTGCCGCAGCAGCCCGCGGTCGTGCAGCCACGCGACGAGGTCGACGATGCGCCCCGGCACGCCCCCTGAGACGGTGAAGACCTTCTCGATGAGCGGGCCCGCCGGGGGGAGCGCCAGGGTGGCGGTCAGGTACTGCCCGACGTCGGCGCGGGTGAAGGCGGTGACGTCGACCGAGGGCACCGAGCCCAGGCGCTCCTGCTGCACCTCGGGGTCGGTGAAGCCGATGGTCAGCTCCTTCGGCGCGGCGCGCATCACCAGGTCGCGGAACGTCTCGACGCTCGGCCCATCGAAGGCCTCGATGCCGTCGAAGAGCAGCAGCACCGGGCGGCCGTTGGCGCCGGCCTTGAGCACCGCGCGGAGCGCCTGCGTCGCCTGACCCGCCGTGAAGGGGTGGGCGAGCTGCTCGACGCCGCAGACGACGAGCGCGGCGGTGATGGTCGCCTCGGGCAGCTGCAGCTTCTCGAGCGCGGGCCTGAGGCCCTGTGCGCGCGTCTCGGGCGACACGCCGACGACGGCGCAGAGGAGCTCGGTGATGGCCCCGAAGGGCACCTCTCGCAGGGACACCGGGCTGCGCGCGACCCCGACGACCGCGCCCTTGCTCCGGGCCCGGTTGGCCACCTCGGTCACCAGGGTGGAGCGCCCGGAGCCGCGGGGCGCGCGCACCAGGAACGGCGCCACCACGCCGGCGCCGAGGCTGGTCAGCCGCTTCTCGAGCAGCTGCAGCACGCCGTCGCGGCCGATGAGCGGCGCCGGGCCCGCGCCCAGGCGCGAGCGGCGCCCCGTCACCTCGACCGCGTCGGACTGCTCCTGACCGCGCACTTCGACGACGTCGGCGCAGTCGCTGCCCAGCTGCTTCTCGAGGACCACGGTGCCCGCGGTGAACTTCGCGGCCAGCAGCTGCGCCTTTCGGGTGACGCGCTCATCGACCTCGTGCTCGAGGTCGGTGCGGGTCGAGGCCTGAATGACGGCAGCCCGCAGGGCGCCCGGCCCGGCGTCGGGGGCGCGCGAGGCCTCGTCGGCGACCGCCTCGCGAATGGCCAGCAGCGCGGTCGCGGCCCGGGCGGTGGTGGCCAGCGCCTCGCCACCGAAGAGGAGCACGATGCGGTCGTCGTCGGCGACGTCGACCGCGCCGCCCCAGGCGCGCGCCACCATCAGCGCGCGCGCCGTGCAGCGCTTCGCGCGGGCCGAGCCGACGGGCGCGCCCAGCACCTCGAGGTGGGCCAGCAGCAGCCGATTCCCGGTGAGGCCGAACCCTTCGCGGGCCTTGACGAGGTCGTCGAGCACGGCGCCCGAGAGGGGAAGCCCCAGGCGCTCGAGCGCCTGACGCCGCGCCGAGGCCCCGGCCGGCGTCGCGGCGCCCGCAGGGGCCGGTGGAGCG